>JAFAYW010000150.1 GCA_019240125.1 Alphaproteobacteria bacterium | reverse complement strand
GCGATCTTATGCATTGGCTGCGCGAAGTCGGCATCGGGCTGATCGTGCCGTTGGCGCTGTTTGCTCTTTGGGTGGTCAGCGCGGATCGCGGCTGGCTGCCGCCGCAGGTCCTTCCAGCGCCAAGCGACCTCGCGCAGGGCCTGGGGGATATGTGGCGCAGCGGCGATCTGGTGCATCACGCGTCGGTCAGCCTGTTGCGGGTGGTTTACGGCTTCTCGGCCGGCGCGATCGCGGGCCTTGCGCTCGGGATCGCGATGGGGTTGTCGCGGCGGGTCGAGGATTACGTCAAACCGCTCTTCACCGCCTTTGCGCAGGTTCCGACCCTGGGTTGGATTCCGTTTCTGATGCTGCTTGTCGGCATCGGCGAGGGGCTGAAAATCCTCGTGATCGCCAAGGCCGCGTTTGTGCCGATGGTGATGAACACCTCATCCGGCATCCGCAACATCCCGCCGGGGTATTTCGAGGTGGCGGCGGCGTTCCGCTTCACCAAGCTGCAATTGTTGCGACACCTGGTACTGCCGGCCGCGGTAGCGCCGATCTTCACCGGTGTGCGTTACGGGCTGACGCATGCGTGGCTCGCCCTAGTGGCGGTGGAGTTGCTCGCTTCGTCGGAGGGCCTCGGCTACCTGCTGGTTTGGGGGCGGCAGATGTTCTGGCTCGACACGGTGATGATCGCGATGATCGCGATCGGTGTCGTCGGCTTTATCCTCGACAAGGCAACAGCCGGCATCGAGCGCCGCTTGCAGCGCTGGCGCGTCACGGCGCTCGACGGGCAGGTATAGCGATGATGGCCGCTGCCGATCAGGTCAGCCCATTGCGGCGCGCGGCGCGCGGGGTCGTGTTGCCGATCCTGTTGCTGGCGTTCTGGGAGGCGGCGAGCCATTTGCGGCTGATCGACCCGCGCATCCTGCCCCCATTGGAACTGGTGGCCCGCACCGCCGTGCGACAGGTGACCAAGGAAAGCCTGCTGTATCATCTCGCCGCCAGCCTGTGGCGCGACCTCGCCGGGTTTCTGATTGGCACCGTGATCGGGATTGTGTTCGGCACATTGCTCGGCCTGTCACGATTGGCGGAGCGGCTGTTCGCGCCGACCTTCAACGGCGTGCGGCAGATCGCGATTCTCGCCTGGATCCCTCTGATCTCAGTGTGGTTCGGTTTTGGCGAGCCGGCCAAGATCGTGTTCATCATGGCCGCCGCGCTAATCCCGGTCGTGCTTAACACTTACGAAGGAATGCGCAGCGCTTCATTGCAGTTCCTCGAAGTCGGGCGAGCCTTGAAGTTTACGCGGTGGCAGATGCTGACGCGCATTTACCTGCCGTCGGCACTGCCGTCGATCCTGACCGGCGTGCATCTCGCGCTGATCTATTCCTGGGTGGCAAGCGTCGGGGCCGAGTATTTCATGACGGTCGGTCCCGGCATCGGCGGGCTGATCATCGCGGGGCGCGAGCGTTTCCAGATGGATCTGGTGATGCTCGGCATCCTCGTGCTGGGCATCGTAGGCTACGCGATCAACCGCGCCGCCGCCGCCCTCGAAACGCGCCTGCTGCGCTGGCGCCCGACCTGACTGTTTGACGATGGAGACACCGACGATTTTGGCCGGCTTCACCCGTCACGTGCGGGTAGCCCAGGCAGATTTATTTCCCAAAAAAGAAGAAATCAGAAAAAATGGTCTCTAAACATGGCTCGCGACGCAGGCCTTCTGCTATAAGCGGCCGCTGGCATATAATTATGTCTGGCCCTTGGGAGGAAGTGCATCAATGCGTCTCACGCGTCGAGATCGTGGAATGGTCGCGGTGGCCATCATCCTCGATGTGGCCTTTAACTCGACGAGCGATGTCGTGGTCAGCGCCAACGAACTGGCAGAGCGCACCGGCATCCTTCGCCGGACGATAGAGCCGGTATTGCAGGCCCTCTCGCGGGCTGGGTTGCTTGACAGCATTCGGGGGCCGCATGGCGGCTATCGCCTCGGCCGCCCAGCGCGCTTGATTCTTGTGTCGGAAGTCATCGCGCTCGGCCTGAGCAGCCTCGACGATAGCGGGCCGGAGCTTAAGGGGCGACTGCAGCGCGCTGTCGTCGATCCGCTCTGGTCCCAGTTCGATTTGGCTCTCGAAGAACACATGCGCGGCGTTACGGTGGAAACATTGTTGCAGCGGGCGTCAAAAGCCGGGCTGGGCAGACCGGTGACCGAGCCGCTGAACTTCGCGATCTAAAAGCGAGGCGGTTGCAGTCATGGCGCGCGGGGTGGTGAAACAACCGAAAGCGGCGCCTGCACCGGCGATGCCCAGGCGACGGCGAAAATTATCGGTGGGGCAATCAGTTCCGCCGGCTCTTAACTTAACCTTCGCACCATCGGTTCCCCGCGGCCGCATGTATGGCAGCATTCTGGAAGCGATCGGCGGCACACCACTGGTGTTATTGCCGCGGCTGCGGGAGCGTGAAGGGCTGGCAGCCGAGTTGGCGCTGAAACTGGAGTTCTTTAACCCGCTCGGATCGGTCAAGGACCGCATCGGGTTGGCGATGATCGAAGTGGCGGAGCGGGCCGGCGAGATCACCCCCGGGGTTACGACCATCATCGAACCGACATCCGGCAATACCGGCATCGCGCTCGCGTTTGTCGCGGCGGCAAAAGGGTATGCGTTGACCGTCGTGATGCCGGAAGGCGCCTCGGTCGAGCGCCGCAAGATGCTGCACCTGATGGGAGCGACGGTCGAAAGCACCCCGGCCAAGCTCGGCATGACCGGCGCAATTGCCCATGCCGAGCAGCTATTGGCCAAGACCAAGAACGCCTGGATCGCACGACAGTTCGACAATCCCGCCAACCCTGCCGTGCATGCCGCGACGACCGCCGAGGAAATCTGGGTCGATAGCGAGGGCAAGGTCGATATGGTCGTCGGCGGCATCGGTACCGGCGGCACCTTGACCGGCATCGCCCGGGCGCTGAAGCCCCGACGCCCCGGGCTGCGCATCATCGGAATCGAACCAAGCGAGAGCGCCGTATTGTCCGGCGACCCGCCGGGGCCGCACCGCATTCAGGGGATTGGTGCCGGCTTTACGCCCGGCGTGCTCGACGTGAATCTGCTCGACGAAATCCGCTTGGTGGCCGAGAGCGAGGCTTTTGCCGCTTCCCGCAGCTGCGCGGCAACGGAGGGGCTCCCGATCGGCCTGTCCTCGGGCGCTGTCTTGCACGCGATGCTGGCATTGGCGCGCGACTCGGCCAATCGCGGCAAGCTGATCGTCGGGATCGCCGCCTCCTTTGCCGAACGCTATCTCTCAACCCCGCTCTTTGCCGGGATGTGACCAACGCACCGCGACGCATTTATCAGGCGGATGTTTGCGCTGCCCGTGCGAGCGTCGGGCCGGATGGGAAATAGGACCTCTACAGGCATTACTCGGGGGCATAATTTTCCTATACATAATCGTTAAATAAGTATTCCGAACTATTTACATCCACCGCCGGTTTATAAATAATTAGCTGACTTTAGGGCCGTGACCCGGCATTGGGCGCATCGTTGAAAGCGCTTGTTTGTTGGGCGGCATCGCGGGAGCCGTTCGATGTGTAGATCGTGTTTGGACTGAATTAACCGCGATCTGCAGCGCTTTTCCTTCCATCTGAATTTGCGCCGTCGGGGCGCTTCGAAACTTGGGCTTCGGCCCAGGTCGTCCGGCATTTTGCCGAGGCGTTTCCTCCCTAAACTCGGCCGTGCCTTCGGGCACGGTCCCTTTGGGCAGAATATAATGATGGATTTAGAGTGCCCGCAACCAAAGATGAATTCAGACAAGACCTGTCCGACTGGGCCTATCCTTTCTGCGATTCAGCTTCAGACTCGATACGGTTATCTTGAAATGATGGTTTCCGGTGCGGTATCGCGGCCGTTGGGTCGAGACCGGCAATGAAGCGATGCGAGACCGAAGCGGGTGACTGTGGCGATGCCCGCACCATACCATCGCGCGCGTTCGTTTTGGCATGATTGGGCCCTGCCGACGTGGCTCGTCATTGCCGGGGTATATGGCGGCTTTCTGCTGCTGACCTGGACTTATCATGCCTTGCCGCCGTGGCTGGCGGCACCGTTGCTGGCGTTTGTGCTGGCATGGCACGGCTCGCTGCAGCACGAAACCATCCACGCCCACCCGACCCGCTCGCGTCGCATCAATGCCGCGCTCGGCTGGCCGCCGCTGGCCCTTTGGCTGCCTTACGCTGTCTATCACGAGACGCATCTGCGGCATCACGGTGCCGGCGATCGCGGCCTGACGGTGCCGGCGCTCGATCCGGAATCGCATTACCTGGACCCCGCCGCGTTCAGTGGCTTCGGCTTTGTGCGGCAAGCGGCGTTTCGGGTGAATCGGACGCTCGCGGGCCGGCTCGTGATCGGTCCGGCGATCGCGATTACGCGGCTCTGGAGCCACGAACTCCGCCGGCAGGCCGCGCATAGTCGGTCGGGCATCCGACTGGCGCACGCGGTCGGTGTTGCCATCGTGCTCGGCTGGGTTGTCGGCGTGTGCCAGATTCCGCTTTCGCTCTATCTTCTGGCCGTCGTCTATCCCAGCGTATCGCTGTCGCTGTTGCGTTCCTTCGTCGAGCATCGGGCCGCGGCGGAGCCGAGCCACCGGACCGCGATCGTCGAGACGCATCCGTTCTGGGCCTTGCTGTTTCTGAATAACCAGCTGCATCAAATGCACCACGCGCGGCCAGATTTGCCCTGGTACGATCTGCCGCTCGCGTGGCACGAAGCCGCCCTGGCCGCCGATCTCGGCGACGGGATGCACTTTCCCGGCGGCTATTCGGAAGTCGCGTGCCGTTATCTGTTCCGGCCGTTCATCGCCGCCGAGCATCCTTTCGGAAAAGTGCTGTGACGATCGGCTCCGGCTTGTCCGGTCAGCACCGAGTTGCGGCGCTGCCGATGTACGATCTGCCGGAGCTGCGCGCCGCCAATGACGCGCTGTGGTGCCCCCTGGCGGATCGGCTGGCCGCGAGTGGCATCGGCGACGTGCCGGCGGCATTAACCCGCGACCGGCCGCTCAATCAGCTGTGGCGCGATCGGCGCCTGCTGCTGGCGCAGAGCTGCGGCTACCCGCTGGTGACGTCGCTGCGCGGGCTGGTGCAGGTGGTGGCGACGCCACGGTACCGGGCACCGGGCTGCGACGGTGCGTTCTATCGCAGCGCCATCGTTGTCGCTGCCGGCAATCCGGTCAACACGCTTGCCGATCTGCGCAACGGCTGCTGTGCGGTTAACGAACTCAGCTCGAACAGCGGCATGAACCTGTTGCGCGCCGCCGTCGCGCCGCTGGCTACGAGCGGCCGCTTTTTTCGCTGCCTGCTATGGAGCGGATCGCATCGTTCAAGCCTGGCGCTGGTGGCAGACGGCGACGCCGATGTCGCGGCGATCGATTGCGTCACCTTCGAGCTGTTGCGCCGGACCAACCCGGCCCTGGTCGCCCGCGTGCGGATCCTCGACTGGACCGATACCAGCCCAGGCCTGCCCCTGCTCACAGCCGCCGCCACCGACGAGCGGACCCTAGCCGGCTTGCGCGCCGCGCTCGACGAGATCGCGCGGGACCCCGCGGTGGCACCGGCTCGCGATGCGCTGCTGATCGACGGCTTCGAGATCCTCGATCCGCTCACCTATGACCGGGTATTGAACCTAAAGCAGCGGGCCGGTGCCCTGGGTTACCCGAAGCTGGCGTGAACGACATGGCGATAACACGGATAAGAAATAAGTTCGTCGCTAACGCCGCAGCATCGGCAGTTCTTTTCTTTGAACCATAAGTAAATAGCAAACATGTTCTATTGATTTTCCTTTGTTCCGTAATCTATTCTTGAATTCGTTGAACATAGTCGACTGGCAGAAACACCCTAAACATAACGCACCTGAGACTTATCACCACGCATCCGGGCAGCTTTGAACGAGAGGCGTCATGTACGAATCGGCAATCGACGAAACAATAAGACCAAACAATACGAACAGAGGTTGGCGTCACTGGCTCTTTGTTCGCCTCGGCGGTCGGGATGAAAGTGACGCCGAGGAGATGAACTGGTCGAGGCATACCAATCGACCTCTCGTCCCAGATACGCACGAGATGCCGACGAAATCGGAGCTGATGATCGTATCGATACTGATGATGGGAATGTGAAGAACGGCGGCAGATAGGAGAACTGCGACATGAGTCCTGGCGCTTCAACCGCCGAAAAGACGCGGCAACCCACAATCCGCCGGCGCGCCGTTCTCGCGGTGCTCGGCGGCGGCGTGCTGGCGTCATCTGGCGTGCTGGCTTCGCGCAGCTTTGGCGCGCCGCGTTTCGCCGCGGAGCCGGGTCTTCCAACGCCGATCTGCACGGTCGCCGACCAAGTTCCGGCACCGATCGTCATCAACCCGCGCCGCGCGATCAAATTTGCGTGGAGCGGCACCGGTGTCTGCACCAGCTCGGTACCGGTCGCACTGCATCGCGGCTATTTTGATAAGCACGGTCTCGATGTCGAAATCGTCAATTTCAGCGGCGCGCAGGACCAGATCCTGGAGTCGATCGCCACCGGCAAAACCGATGCCGGTGTCAGTTTCGCCTTGCAATGGCTGAAACCCCTTGAGCAGGGATTGCAGGTCAATTTCACCACCGGCGTGCATGGTGGCTGCATTCACCTGCTGGCACCGACCAAGTCCGGCATCACGCGGCTCGATCAGCTGCGCGGCAAGACCATCGGCGTCACCACCATGGTCAGCGCCTCAAAGAACTTCTATTCGATCCAACTCGCGAAACTTGGCATCGATCCCAACACCGACGTGCAGTGGCGCGCCTTTCCCGGAGATTTGCTTGGGGCCGCCGCGCTCAAGGGTGATGTCGATGTCATCGCCGATGCCGATCCCAACGTCAATCTGCTCGAAAAGCGCAGCAATGGCGCGCTGGTCACCATCAGCACCAACCTGGAGGGACCGTATCGCGATCTCTCCTGCTGCGTGCTCGGCATCCGAAACAGCCTGATCCGCGATGAAAAGCCGGTCGCCGCGGCACTCACGCAAGCGATCCTGGAGGCAGCCGAGCATGTCGCCAATGACCCTGACGACGCCGGCAGCGTCTTTGCCAAATATTCGCCGGTGCCTGGTCCCGAGTTGGCAGGAATGCTGCGGCTGCACACGCATCACCACCACCCGTCATCACCGCAGCTGGTGAAGGAGTTGGCGGTCTACATCGCCGACATGAAGACCATCGGCGTGCTTAAGCCGAGCACCGATCCCGACAAATTCGCCACTCGCATCTACGCCAATGTCTTCGCCTGACGGCCGCAAAAGGAGAACGGACAATGAGTACACTGGCTGACCTCGCCACGGTCGCGGACCGTCTCGACATCCGGCCGATAACGCCGCGCATCGGTGCCGAAATCCATGGCGTGCGCCTGTCGGGCGATTTGCCAGACGCGACGGTCCTGCAAATCCGCGAGGCGATCTTTGCCCATAAGGTCGTCTTCTTCCGCGCTCAGACGCATCTCGACGATGCCGGCCAGGAAGATTTTGCTAAACGCCTCGGCAAGGTCGTGCCGCATCCGACCGCGCCGCCGGCCGACGGCACCAACTATGTGCTCGACATCGACGGCACCCGCAACCGCGCCAGCGCCTGGCACACGGACGTCACCTTTATCGACACCTTTCCGCAATTCTCGATCCTGCGTGGCGCGGTGATCCCGCCGCTCGGCGGTGACACGGTGTGGGCCAACACCGCAGCGGCCTACCGCGACCTGCCGGAGGGCCTGCGCGAGCATGCCGACCGGCTCTGGGCGCTCTACACCAACGCCTACGACTATGCCGGAACCCGGCCGGGCGCGACCGAGGAGCGGGTCCGCTATCATCGCGAGGTCATCCTCTCGACCATCTACGAAACCGAGCATCCGGTGGTACAGGTGCATCCGGAGACAGGCGAGCCGGCCTTGATCCTCGGCAACCATGTGCGCAAGATCATCGGCTACAGCTCGGCCGATTCGACGCAGCTGTTCAACCTGCTGCAAAGCCATATCGAGCGGCTGGAAAACACGGTTCGCTGGCGTTGGGCCGCTGACGATGTCGCGATCTGGGACAACCGGGCGACCCAACATCGCGCGATCGACGATTACGGCACCCAGGCACGCGTGGTGCGACGGGTGACCGTGGCCGGCCCGGTTCCTGTCGGCGTCGATGGACGGCGCAGCGTCACCCGCAGCAAGATCCCCGCCGAAGCCGCCTGACACCGGAGCGACGCGGGCGGCGCCGATGCGCGGCTCGTGTCGGGAGTGGCACGGATGGTTTCACGTCACTTAGGAAGCGTTGTAACGCGCCGCGCGCTTCTCGCGACCACCGCCGCTGTTCTGGCCCGGCCGGCGGTGCTGCGCGCCTCGCCCGTCGATACGCTGCGGTTTATCCCCCAGGCCGACATCACGATCCTCGACCCGTTGGCGACGACCGCCTACGTCACTCGCAATCACGGTCATCTCTGCTGGGACACCCTTTACGGAGCTGACGACAATTTTGTTCCATCGCCGCAATTGGCGGAAGGCCACAGCATCGAGGATGACGGCAAGCGGTGGCTGTTCACGCTGCGCGACGGCCCGACCTTTCACGACGGCGAGAAGGTCCGTGCAACGGACGCGGTGGCCTCGATCCGGCGCTGGATGCCGCACGATACCTATGGGCAGGTCTTGGCCGGGCGGCTCGATGCGATGCGCGCGCTCGACGACCGCCGCTTTGAGTTGCGCCTGCAGCGCCCGTTTCCGCTATTGCTCGATGCGCTCGCCAAGGCGACATCCTTCCCGTGCTTCATCTATCCCGAGCGCTTTGCCGCGGTCGATCCTGCGAAGCCATTCACCGAGGTGGTCGGATCGGGCCCCTACCGCTTTGTCGCCGACGAGCGGGTGGCGGGCGCCCGCGCGGTCTACCGGAAATACGACCGATACAGCCCGACGCCCGTCGGAACGCCGAGCCTGATCGCCGGACCGAAGCTGGCCTCTTTCGAGCGGCTCGAATGGAATATGATTCCCGACGGCGCAACCGCCGCCGCCGCGTTGCGGGCCGGCGAGATGGATTGGTGGGAAGGCGTCGCGTCCGATCTCGACGGCTTTCTCGCCCAGGCGACGGATGTCGTGCTCGATCAGCCGGATCGCGGCGGCGCTTATGCGGCATTGCGGTTCAATTCCTCGTACCCGCCGTTCAACGACCCGGTGGCGCGCCGCGCGGTGCTAAAGGCGGTCAAGCAGGCGGATTTCATGATCGCTACCGCGGGCGCCGATCAGCAGCGCTGGCGCGATGGCGTCGGCTGTTTCCCCGGGACCAGCCCGTTCGCCTCGGATGAAGGCATGGAGGCGCTGACCGGGCCCCGCGATCTCGACGCCGCCAAGGCGGCGCTTGCCGCGGCGGGCTATAAAGGCGCGCCTGTCGTCGCATTGCACGCGACGGATGTGCCCAATCAGAACGCGTTGATGTCCGTCGCCGTCGACGTTCTGAAACAGCTCGGCTTTGCCGTGACCGACCTGACCTCTGATTGGGGCACCGTGCTGCAACGGCGCGGCAACAAGGCGCCGCCGGATCACGGCGGCTGGAATGTGCTGGTCGCCTTGTTCAGCGCCAGCGAATGCAGCACGCCGGCCGGCAATCTGCTGTTGCGGGCCAATGGTGCCGACGCCTGGTATGGCTGGCCGAACTCGCCGCGCCTCGAAGAATTGCGCACCGCCTGGTTCGACGCGGCCGACGAGCCCGGCCGCCGAGCCATCTCCCGCCAGATTCAGGCGCAGTTCTTTATCGACCTGCCTTATGTGCCGCTTGGCCAGTATTTCACCCATACCGCCTATCGCCGCGGCCTCACCGGTGTGCGGCGCGGAATTGTGCTCCCGCTCAATGCCCATTGGAGTTAAATGTTGTCGTTTTATTTCACTATTATAAAACGATATACTATTTGACTTGCATCATTATGCCGTGGAACATCGCCGCGGCTCGTACATGCCGCGCGATGCCTCGCAGAGCGCCAACCCGAGACATGCAGTGACTCCTCGTCTGCCCCCGCCCGGTCTCCCGCCGTCGCGGCATAGAGGAGTCCCTGCGCAGGAGATTCTGATGAGTTTGGCATCCATCGAGGTAAAGCCGGTAACGCCGCGCATCGGCGCCGAGATCGGCGGCATCGACCTGACCCGCCCGCTGAGCAACCAGCAGGTCGACGATCTGCACGAGGCGCTGGCGGCGCATCAGGTCCTGTTCTTCCGCAACCAGCAGCTCGACCTGGAACAGCAAAAGGCGCTGGGACGGCATTTCGGCCCGCTGCACATTCACCCCAACACGCCGGGCCCGGCAGGCCACCCCGAAATCCTTCCGATCCATGCCGATGCCGAGTCGAAACAGGTGGCCGGCGAGCGCTGGCATTCGGACGTGTCGTGCGACGAGGAACCGCCGCTCGGCAGCATTCTGTACCTGCATACGGTGCCGCCTTCCGGCGGTGACACGATCTTTGCCAGCATGAGCGCCGCCTACGACGCGCTGTCACCAAAATTCAAGGCGCTGCTCGAAGGTCTCACCGCGACCCATTCGGGCGATCACGTCTATCGCCGCAGTAACGCCATCCGCGGCATCGATGATCGCGACCGGGTGTTTCCCAAGGCGTCGCACCCGATCGTGCGCACCCATCCGGTAAGCGGGCGCAAGGCGCTCTACGTGAACGAGACCTTCACCACCCATATCGACGGTCTGCCGGAAGAGGAAAGCAGGGCCATCCTCTCCTTTCTCTACCACCACGCTGCTCAGCCCGCGTTTCAGGTGCGCTTTCGCTGGCAGCCGGATTCGATCGCCTTCTGGGACAACCGCGCCGTGCAGCACATCGCAATGTGGGACTACCACCCGCAAGTGCGCTCCGGTTACCGCGTCACGGTTAAGGGCGATCGTCCCTTCTAAATGTGGAACGAGGCGATCGACGAGAGGGGGTGGAGATGCGCGCTTCAAACTCTCAAGCGCGCATCGCCTCGTCCGCTACCGCGCACATACATCAGGAACATCCACGCATGACCCGCCTCTCACGCCGCACACTCGTCTCGGCAGCGCTGCTCGCCGCAGGCGTCGCCGCCGCACCTCGCGCCTTCGCCGAGGATAAAGTGTTCCGCATCGCCTATCAGAAAGGCGGCGGGATCCTCGTGCTGTTAAAGCAACGCGGCACGATCGCAGAAAAGCTGAAACCGTTGGGATGGTCGGTCAGCTGGGCAGAGTTTCCGGCCGGCCCGCAATTGCTCGAAGCCCTGAATGTGGGTGTCGCTGATTTTGGCCCGGTCGGCGAGGCGCCGCCAATCTTCGCGCAGGCCGCCGGCGCCGATATCGTTTATGCCGGCTCCGACCCGCCGTCGCCCAAAAATGAAGCCATCATTGTTCCCAAAGACAGCCCGATCCGCACGATTGCCGATCTGAAAGGCAAACGGGTCGCGCTGAACAAGGGATCGAATGTCCACTACCTGCTGATCCAAGCGCTCGAAACCAACGGGTTGGCTTATGGCGACATCGAATCGGTGTACCTGCCGCCGGCCGACGCCCGCGCCGCCTTCGAGCGTGGCGCGGTCGATGCCTGGGTGATCTGGGACCCGTATTACGCCGCGGCCGAACTCAGCCTCGGTGCGCGCACCATTGCCGACGGGACCGGACTCGCGCCCAACGTCAGTTTTTACATCGCGACGCGCCAGATCACCGAGCGGCACGCGGATGTGGTCACCGCCGCGCTCGCGACGATCGACAATGCCGAGGCGTGGGTGCGGGACAACCCAGGCAAGGCCGCGGCCGAACTGGCGCCGATCTACGGTCTGCCGGTCGAGGTCGTCGAACGGTTCTTTACCCGCTCGATCTTTGGCGCCCACCGGGTTGATGACGCGACGCTGACCGGCCAGCAGAAGGTCGCCGACGCCTTTGCCAAATTGAAGCTGATCCCGAAGCCGATCAATGTGCGCGACGCCGCCTGGAAGCAACCGGCATGAGCGACATCGCAGCAGAGCATCAATCGACACCGGCGCGCGCTGCATTGTGGCGCCACGCCGGCGCCTGGGCGTTGCCGCTGGTTCTAGTCATTCTCTGGGAAGTGGCGGCCCGCAACGGGCTCATCCGGGTGCGCATCCTGCCGGCGCCGAGCAGCATCGCCGTCGCCCTGTGGGGCACCATCCAGGACGGCAGCCTCCTCCATAATGTCGCCATCAGCAGCAGGCGAGCGTTCGAGGGACTGGCGATCGGCGGCGGCCTCGGCTTTATCCTCGGCGTGCTGACCGGGGCGTCGCGGTTTGCCGAGACGATGCTCGATTCGAGCCTGCAGATGCTG
>JAFAYW010000037.1 GCA_019240125.1 Alphaproteobacteria bacterium | reverse complement strand
TGCAGGACGCCGAGGAGGCCACCCGCGAACCCCGCATAGGCAGCGGCGATGACGAAAGCGGACAGCTTGAAGAGCCCGACCGCATGCCCGACCGCGCGGGCGCGCAGCGGGTTGTCGCGGATCGCGCTGAAGATGGCGCCGACCGGGGAGCGGACAATGCGCAGCGCGATGATGATGCCGATCAGATAGCAGACGGCCAAAAAGCCGTACATCGACCAGCCGTTGCCGACCGTGTAGGAAAATCCGAACAAAGAAAAGCTTGGGGTCGGCACGCCCGGCAGGCCGTTCTCGCCGCCGGTCCAGTGCGCCAGCGGCGAGAACTCGGTGAAATAGAACATCTCCGCGATCGCCACGGTGATCATCGCGAAATAGATGCCGGTGCGCCGCAGGGCGACGATGCCAACCAGCACGCCGGCGACCGCCGCGCCGAGCATGCCGACAAACAGCGCCAACATGACGTTCGACATCAGATTGTTGGTCAGCAGGTAGGCGGCAAGAAACCCACCGGTGCCAAAAAACGCCGCCTGTCCGAACGACAGGAGGCCGGTGTAGCCGAACAGGATGTCGAAGCCGATACCAAACAGACCCCAGATCAGGATCTGGCTGACCGTGTTCGGGGCAAAGCCGAGATAAGGCAAGGTGTATGGCGCGGCGAGGAGGCCGAGCGCGGTCAGGGTCTCGACCAGAAAAGGGCGGTGACGAAACATCGTTCTGGTCCTAATCCCGGCCGGCCACGCCGAGCAGGCCCTGCGGCCGCACCAGCAACACCAAGGTCATCGCCGCGAAGAGCATCACCGCGGAATAAGCGGGGTCGACCATCGAAGTCAGGCTGAGGATTTCGCCGGCGATAAGGCCGCCCAGGATGGCGCCGGTGAACGAGCCGACACCGCCGATCACAACCACGACAAAGGTCTGTACCAGGATCGACTCGCCCATATCCGGGGTCAACGAGACGACCGGAGCATTGACAATACCGGCAAAGCCCGCTGCCATCGCGCCGATGCCGAACACCACCATGAACACGCGATAAACGTTGATGCCGAGCATCCCGACCATCCCGGAATCCTCGATCCCGGCGCGCACGATCATACCGACGCGGGTGCGGTAGAGCACGACATAGAGCGCGGTCAGCGCTGCTGCGGCGATCGCCAGGACGACGATGCGATAGGTCGGGTAGATGAGGAACCCCATCGGGGTGACGCCGGCCGCCCAGGAAGGTGGCGGCACGCTGTGCGACAGGCTGCCAAAGGCGAGACGCACCAACTCGACGATAACGATACCGATGCCAAAGGTGACGAGCAGCTGGTCTTCCGGCGGCCGGCTGTAGAAGTGCCGGACGATGACCAACTCGATGATGCCGCCCACCACCACCAGAGCGAGCGCACCGACAATTACCGCCACGACAAACGAGCCAGTGAGCTGGAAGGCGAGAAACCCGGCATAGCCGCCGAGCATGAACATGGCGCCATGCGCCAGGTTCAGCACGCCCAGCGTACCGTAAATTATGGTTAATCCCGAGCTGATCAGGGCCAGTAAGGTGCCAGTGGCAAGCCCATTGAAGAATTGCGACAGAAAATTCGGCCAGGTGATCATGCGTACGGTGTTGTTGGAGCCCAGACGTAACGGGCAGGCGGTCCGAGCCCGCCTGCCCATCAGGTGACGCGCCTTAATAGATCAGGTGTAATCGCCCAGCTGGCAGCCGAAGGCGTCGGGCGCCTGCATCAGCCCTTCACCGGGGATTACATCGGTGACCTCCCAGAAATCCTCCGGGTTCCGCATGTCGCCCGGGGCCTTGCCGCGCACGATGATGACCGGTCGCACGAGCTGATGATCGGCGGCCCGGAAATACACCTCACCGACAACGGAATCAGTCTTGTTGCCGGCCTCAAAGGCCTTGATCACGTCCGGCGGATAGAAACTGCCGGCTCGCTCGCAGGCATCGGCCCACAAGGCGAAACTCATATAGGCGTTCTCCGCGCTCCAGTCCGGTCGGTAATCGTATTTCTTCTGGAACGAGTCGACGAACATCTTGGCGAGCGGGTATTTGTCTTCCAGCGTCCACCAGAAATCGGTCGCCGCGTATACCCCCTGCATGATCTTGGGGCCGACCTCCTTGGCCAGGAACGGCACCTGATAGGGCACCACCAGTTTCATCTTGTTGAAGATGCCGAATTGCTCGGCCTGCTGGATCGAGAGGACCGCATCGTGGCCCCAGTTGATATTGAGCAGGAAATCGGCGCCGGAATTGGCGATGTTCAAAAGGTATGAGCTGTAATCGGGGGCACCGAGAGGGGCGATCTGGTTGGTCGCCATGGTCCAGTTGCCGTTTTTGCTCAGAAAATCGTTCATCGATTTCTGGACCGTGTGGCCGTAGGTGTAATCCGGCGTCAGAAAGGCGACTTTCTTGTCCTTGCCATAGGCTTTCAGCAGTACGGGACCGATCGCCGCGGCGGCCGTCTGCCCGTAAAAGCACTGCCGGAAGCCATAGCGCACACAGTCTTTTCCGGTGGTGTCGTTCGAGCCGGAAACGCCGGTGACGTACAGCACCTTTTCGCGCTGCGCCAGTTTGTTGAGCGCGACGGCGACCGCGCTCGAGGTCGAGCCGGTCATCAAGATGGCCTTGTTTTCGCTGATGAAGCGGGATTGCTCCTGCACGGCCGTATTCGGCTTTGCTTCGGAATCGGCCACGCCGTATTTGACTTCCTTGCCAAGCACCCCCTTGGTGGTCTTGGGCGAGATCTTCTTGAGCAGTGGATCGCCACTATTGATGTGCTCGACCGCGAGCATGTAGCCTTTCAACTCGTCTTCGCCCTGCACGGCATAAGTGCCGGTGCGCGGCACGGAGATGCCGATAAACACCGAGGACCCCTCCGAGCCGGCCGGATAAGTGCCGATCGCGGGGTGACTTTCGGCGGCGCGCCCAAGGCGCGGCAAGGCGGCGGCGGCGGCCAAGGCACCGCCCGTACGCAACACACTCCGCCGGGTCAGACGCCCGGCATGAACCAACGACATGCGTTTCCCTCCCACGGGATTTTACAAGTTGGTGACTTGTAGGCTGCCCGTCCGACGGCGACAACTTGCATTTTGGTTTGGGTTGTGCGGCAGCGACATTCACTCGGCACGGCGTGAGACCAGCAGACGGGGACGTCTAGGAGTGCATGGCAATGCTGTAAAGGATGACCCCCGACCGAGAGGAAGTTCCTTTGGCCAACCGCGATTACCTTTCGCAATATCATAAGTTAATCACGGAGAAAGTATAAAGGGACCATAATTAAGCCGATTTTAAGTAAGATCGGCGTAACTGCGCTCCGGTATCTTTGTTAGGTCCAGGCATGAAAGCTTGGCGTCTGGTGGCGCTGGTGTTGATCATCCTCCTCGGCGGCATCGTCGCGCGGACAGGGCGCTCAACCCCTGACGACACGGCGGCGATGATTGATCACAATTGTGCGCTGTTCTACGGATCGCTTGGTCCGGAGGCGGAGCATGATTGCGAGGTCCAGATGCGCCGCCGCCACAATCTTTCGACTTCCGAATAGACTAGAGAGGCCGAAGCAGGCCGCTTTCACGGCACGCCCGCAGCCGGTCGCCTAGCCATGAGGATAGAAGTAGCCATCAGGATAGAAAAAGCCCCGGCCGGAGACCGACCGGGGCTTTTTACTTCTGCATGACGGCGGCGTTTGCGCGCCGCCTCATGCGCGACCGCGCTGAGCGGTCAGGCCGCCAACGACTCCATGCTCGATATCAGCCGCGGCTCCGGTGTCGGCAGGCGCAGGGTGACGGTCGTCCCGTGACCGGGCTGACTGCGCAGCGTCAGCGTGCCACCCAGCGCTTCGGTCAGCTTTTTGCTCAATGGCAGACCAAGCCCGAAGCCTTCATGCGCATGGTAGGAGCTTGCCACCTGCCCGAACGGCGTCATCACCGTTTCGATGTCGGCGGCGGCGATGCCGATCCCTGTATCGCTCACGGCAAGCTCCAGCGCGTTGTCAGACCAGCACGCGCTCAGCCGGACGGAGCCTTCTGCTGCGGTGAATTTGATCGAGTTCGACAGCAGGTTGACCAGAACCTGCGTGACCTTTCCGGCGTCGATGTCGATCGCGGTGCCCTGCAGTTCGGGGTCGATCTCCTCGCTGAGCTTGACCTGCTTGCTCTCGGCGCTCTGCTCGACCAGGCGGATCGCCGCATTCAGCATCGCCTGCAGCTCGACCGGTTCGGGGCTGACCGTGATATGGCCCGCTTCGGCCTTCGAAAGGTCGAGAATATCGGTGATCACGGTGATCAGATGCGTCGCCGACCGGTTGATGTCGCCCGCATAGGACACGTATTTCGCGTTCCCGACCGGCCCGAACACCTCGTCGCGCATGACTTCCGAGAAGCCGAGGATGGCGTTGAGCGGGGTGCGCAACTCATGGCTCATATTCGCCAGGAACTCCGATTTTGCGCGGTTTGCCGCTTCGGCCCGGATCGCCGTGTTGGCCAGTGCGTCGTTCTTGAGCTGCAGTTCGTCGATCATGTGATTGAACGAATTCGACAGCAGGTGCAGTTCGCCAGGGATATACGGCGCGAAGGCGGGGGCGCGGGCATTCGGGTGGCCGGCGGCGACCGCGCCGGCGGTATCGGTGACGGCCTGCAGCGGCTTTGCGATGTACTTCGCGAGGCTCCAGCTGATCAGCCCGGCGGCGACGAGGCCGAGGAATGCGATCGTGGCGGCGGCGCGGCCGACATCATTCGCCTGCTCGTAGAGCTCGTCCATCGGCTGCGGCACCATCACGCCCCACCCGGTTTCCGGCACCGACGCATAAGCGGTGATCATGTCGGTCTTGAAGGCGGGCGAGTAGAACTGCATGACGCCGCTCTTGCCTGACATGATGGCCTGGGCCGGCGGCGTCTTGGCGAGGTCGAACTCGTCATCGACCCATTTCTGGATCGGGTGCGCGATGACCTTGCCTTTCGCGTCGAGCACGACGGCATGGCCGCGGGCGCCGAAGGCGATCTTGTGCTGCAGCTCGACCAGGTAATTGGTGCCGACGACACCATAGGCGATCCGCCCTTCCGGCAACGCCTTCAGCAGAAAGAAGGCTGGTTGGCCAGCCGCGTCGCGTCGCAAATCGGTAATGACGATCTGATCGTCTTTCAGCTGGTCGCGAAATTGCTCGATTGTGGCGTGCGGCAGGACCAGTTGCTTGCTCGGCGCGCCGGCGAACCCCGGCATGTATCGCTCGATCTCGCCGGTTTCCGCGTTGACGATGCAGATGTGGCGGAATTCCAGCGATGTCAGCAGATCGCGCAGCCCCGGCGCCTGGTCGCCGGAGTAGAAGGTGGCGATCGCCAAGCGAAAGCCCGCCTTGACGTCGAAGACGTAACGGGAAAAGGCGGTCGTAAGGTTATGCGCGACCAGGAGATGCTTGTCTGTCGCGAGGTCGATCTGTTGCTGGACGGCGCGGTGCTCCACCCAGGCGGCAAGGGAAAATACCGGCACTGCCGCGACGAGCGTAAATGCAACAAAAAGAACGTGATGCATTCGCAACCGGGCCAATAGTTGCCGCAGGCGCGATGTCGACCAGTCGATGTCAAAACCCTGAAGCCGCGGCGCAGCGACGGCTTGAGCCTTGGGAAACGCCATTACGTAATTCTCCACCCGTGACGGGTTCTATTGGTTGGCGATCGCAAAAGGGGGAATGTGCGCCAGAGCCAGCAACACGATCGCTTTGCATCAAACTCGCAACCAGCGATTAACAAGCTCTTAATCAAACGAGGTGGTACAAGGCGCCTCTACAGTGTTAACCATATATTCGTAACCCGCTGCGCTTGTGATTGAAGTCCATCAGCTAAAACCGAACAGCGTGAATTTCCTTTTTCTTCACCAGAACATGCCCGGGCAGTTCGGTCATCTGGCCGCCGCCCTGGCGCGAGAGCCGGGTAATCGCGTGGTCTTTCTGACCAGACGGCACGACCGGGAGCTCGGCGGGGTTGAGCGGCTGACCTATCCCGCACCGCGCCCGGTGCACTCACGCACACATCATTATCTGCACCAGTTCGAGGATGGGGTTCTGCATGGCCAGGCGACGGCGCGGGTCGGGCTGGCGCTGGCTCAGCAAGGCTTTGTGCCGGATCTGATCGTGGTGCATCCGGGCTGGGGCGAGGGCCTGTTCCTCAAGGACGTCTGGCCGGACGCGCCGATCCTGAACTATGGCGAGTTCTATTACCGCCCGAACGGCGCCGATGTGAATTTCTGTCCTGAAACGCAGATCGATATCGACGCGATATTCAAGCTGCGATCGCGCAACGCCCATCTTCTGCTGGCGCTGGAAGCGGCAACGCACACAATCTGCGCCACCACCTGGCAGAAATCGCTGCACCCGCGCGTCTTCCATGATCGCATCTCGGTTATCCATGACGGCATCGATACCGATCAGATGCGGCCGGAACCTGGGTCGCGCTTTACGCTGCCTGATGGCCGAGGCCTGACGCGGGACGACGAAGTCGTGACCTTTGTCTCGCGGACGCTCGAGCCCTATCGCGGCTTTCACACCCTGATGCGGGCACTGCCGCAACTCTGCGCGCGGCGGCCGAGCGCGCAGATCGTCATCGTCGGCGGCGACGGACCGGGTTACGGCGCGGCGCCCCGGGATGGACGAAGCTGGCGGCAGACCCTGCTCGATGAGGTCCCGCTCGACGCGTCGCGGGTGCATTTCACCGGCGTCCTCGATCGGGGCGATTACCGCCGCTTGCTGCAAGTCGCGGCCGCGCATGTGTACCTCACGGTACCGTTTGTCTTGTCGTGGTCGATGCTTGAGGCGATGGCGGCCGGGTGCCTTGTCATCGGCTCGCGTACGCCGCCCGTCGAAGAAGTACTGGTCGATCGCCGCAACGGATTGCTGGTCGATTTCTTCTCACCCGATGAGCTGGCCGAGACGGTCGCGTTTGCGCTCGATCGGCGGGACGAGCTGAAGCCGCTGTGCCAGGCCGCGCGCGAGACGGTGTTGCGCGATTATTCAATCGATGTCTGTTTGCCTCGACAGCGGGCGCTGATCGCCTCTCTCGCAGGCTGAATCCTCTGGCCTCGACGATCGTAGAGTGGCGTTCTCTTGCCGCATCTTCCGCCGTCGCTTAAGCGAGACAGCGTCCTTATAGTGGCTGACCGGCGCGCAACGAGGATGTATCGGCCATCCCGGCGCCGTTTGAACATACCCCTGGGAGGAGCGATGGTTAAGCTGACGCGGCGACGATTTGCTATGGGCACCGCCGCCGGCGCTATGTCGGCCCTGGGCGGCGTGTGGCCGCGCGTCGCGCTGGCGACTGACAGCAAGATCCGGATCGGCATTCTGCCGTTGGCATCGCACGCGCCGACATTTATCGCGGTCGCCAGCGGGTATTTCGGCCAGCAAGGGCTCGATGCCGAGCTGGTGAGCTTTGAGGCGGCCGAGCCGATGGCGGTGGCGATTGCCGCGGGCGATGTCGATTTCGGGGTGACCGCGATCACCGGCGGCCTGATCAGCCTCGCCGACAAAGGCGCCGTGTCGGTGATCGGCGGCGCGTTGCAGGAAGCCGCTGGTATCGAGGGGCAGAAGATCCTTGTCTCAAAAAAGGCGCATGACGAGGGCGTTACCAGCCCGGCGCTGCTGAAGGGCCGCACCTTCGGGATCACCACCGCCGGGTCGTCGTTCCAGTACATGGCGCACAAGATCGCGCAGAAGGAAGGCTTTGCCGATTCCGACATCACCCTGAAGCCCTTGCAGAAGGTGCCGGTATTGATCGCCGCGCTCAAGACCGGGCAGATCGATGCCTGGTCGATCGTCCCCAATGTAGCGGGCACCCTCATCAAGGACGGCCAGGTCATCGAGATCGGCAAGATTGCCGATATAGCGCCCGACTATCAGGTAACGGCTGTCTTTACCTCGACAGCGAATACCGCAAAGCGCCGCGAACTGGTGAAGCGGTTTCTAACCGCGTTCTCGCAGGGCATTGCCGACTACAATGCGGCGCTCGTCGACAAGACGATGCCGACGGAACAGACCGCCGCGGTCGTCGAGGCGATCCATAGATATGTCTATTCCAGCCAGCCGCTGGAAAAGGCCGATCCCTTGATCCGCGCGGGAGCGATGCGCATCAGCCCCAGGGCGCGCCTCAATACCGCGAGCGTCAAGGATCAGCTCGACTGGTTTCAGGCGCAGCATCTGGTACCGCCCGGCGCGACCATGGCCGAGCTTGTCGATCCCAGCTTTGTCGAGACCGATTGAGGCCTGGGACCGGTCGCATGGACTTGATCGTCGATGCCGTCAGCCACGATTACGGTGACACGGAGGTGCTGCGCGACATCTCGTTCACGGTCGGCGAGGGCGAGATTGTCGCCGTGGTCGGCCCCTCGGGATGCGGCAAGTCCACCTTGCTACGGTTCGCCGGAGGACTGGAAACACCGGATCGTGGGCGGGTTTCGCTGGCAGGCGAGCCGCCGCCGGGGTCGCTCAACCCGCTGACCTATGTGTTTCAGGATTTTGCCTTGCTGCCGTGGCGTACCGTCGCTGGCAATGTCAGCCTCGTCCTCGAGGATCGCGGGCTCGATCGCGGCGTGATGCGGTCGATTGTCGAAGATGTACTGGCCCGTACCAAGTTGAGCGAGTTTCGCGGGGCATGGCCGCGGCAATTGTCGGGCGGTATGAAACAGCGGGTTGCGATCGCGCGGGCGCTAAGCGTGCGACCCGCGATCATGCTGATGGATGAGCCGCTCTCCGCGCTCGACGCGCAGACGCGCGAGCTCCTGATGGACGATTTCGTCGAGCTGTGGGGACGCCAGCCCTTCTCGGCCTGTTATGTGACCCATAATCTCGCCGAGGCGGTGCGGCTTGGCGATCGCATCGTGGTGCTGTCGAGGCGGCCGGGACGGGTCCGCGAGATCGTCGATATCGGCATCCCGCTGCCGGAGCGCGCGGCGCATATGGCCGAGCTGGAAGCGTTGCAGCGGCAGGTCTGGGCCGTCATGCGCGATGAGGCACGGCAGGCCGACCGGGAACTCGCCAATGTCGCATGAGGTGTTGCGCGCTGACGTGGTTCCGGTTGCGAGGCCCGCGCCGCTGACGGGCCGGCGGCCGGTGCCGTTTCGTGGTGGCGGGTTTCGACCGCGGCCGCGCACCAGCGTATCGCTGCTGGTGTTTGTCGGATTGCTGGTGCTGTGGCAGGTCGGCTGCAGTGCCGGAATCATCAGTCCTATCGCCTTGCCGTCGCCGGCGCAGGCCTTTGCGGCGCTCCTGGACCTGGTCCAGACTGGTATGTTGTGGAAGCATCTAGCCGCCAGCCTGCAGCGGCTGGTGCTCGGCTGGACGCTGGGCACCGTGCTCGGGGTCGCGGTCGGATTGGCGATGGGGCTGTTTTCGCTGGCTCGCGCCGGAATAGTGCCGTTGGTGTCGGCGATCTTTCCGATCCCCAAGATCGCCTTGCTGCCGCTCTTTGTGATCTGGTTCGGGACAGGCGAGGGGTCCAAGGTCGCGACGATCCTGTTTGGCGCCTTTTTCCCGACCGTGATCGCGACCTATGGGGGTGTCGACAATGTCGATCGCACCCTGATCCGCATGGGCCAATCCTTCGGCCTCTCCTGGCTGTCGATCGTCCGCAAGATCATCGTGCCCGGCGCGCTGCCGGCGATCCTCTCCGGGTTCCGCATCTCTATTTCAATATCGATCGTGCTGCTCGTCGCCGCCGAGATGATCGGCGCGCAATTCGGCATTGGCGCCTACATCCTCGAGGCCGGGGCTCTGTTCGCGACCGATCAGCTGATCGCCGGGGTGGCCATCCTGTCGGTGCTCGGGCTTGTCCTGAGCACCCTGATCGGACGCGCCGAGCGTTACTTTCTGCGCTGGCGCGGCTAGATCAGCCGAGCCCGCCCCGCGTTCAAGTTTAATAAAATACGCGGCGAAAGAACTACCCGGGGCAAGGTCCCGTTAACCGAAGCAGACGAGGCTTCAAGACGGCACGTTGCCCTGGAGATGACGATGCTTTCGCACGATTGGCAGCAACTCGAGGTGCTCAAGAACCGCAGCCGCACACTGCGGACTCGATTTCACGCCGCATCGCGGGAGCAGACTCGCAACTTTGCTCTACTCGACCGTTTGCGCGCTGAGTTGGCGGAAACTCAGGCCGAGCATGATGAACTCCTTGAGCGCATATCGCGCGAGCTGGCCACACCAGCCTAATCGCATTCGCCCCGCCCAAAACAGCGCCGCAGGACCGCGAAGGCGCGATGCGGGGGCGCCTCCCAGAATGACGTGTACTGAGTGCGTAGTTCGTGATCGGCGAATGAAAGCTGGGCCTCGATCGATGGGCAACTACTGGTGCCGGCATATGCCGCAAGTGCCTTTCGCCGAGATCCGACCCATCCGTACAGCCAACTACCTGAGCGCGCCCGCACGCACGGCTCCAGTCTACTTTCAATATTGGCCTGCTTGATCATCGCATCCGCATAAGCAGGGGTGTAGTGGTGAGCTAGAAGCCACGACAACATAAACGCACGCACGGCCTCAGCAGCCATTTCAACACTCTCGAATTGTGGTGGAATGGGGCAACCGTAACGGCTGTTACTCTGGTGCGTCCATGGTCTATTGGGTCACAGCTTGTCGGTAGAAAACACCGCCATGCCACGCGCCTTGACGTATATAAAATGGCATGGCGTGCGGCGGCGTCTGCGCACCGCAGGTTGCGGGCCTTAAAGGGGGGCTTTTGTGCTGGGATGCGGCGCGCTGCGAAGACCTGCTGCCCTTGCCGGAATGGGCTTAGGGGTGGGACTTGCCGGTACGGTCGCTGGGTGCGGTATTGACGTGCCGCACAGCGTCAGCATGCCCGATCGCTGCGCCGAGGTGATGCGCCTCGCGATGCCGTCCGCGACATTCGAAACCGGGAACGAGCGGTCGCGGAGCGTAGGCATCGATTCGATCACCGCCACTGTCGAGGCGGTGCGGACGGATCTGCCCGCGGGAGCGACGGTGGCACCTGAGGTTGCTGTTGAGTGCCGGTTTGACGATGGCGTCCTGGACGGCTTCCGCTGGACCAAAGGCGGCCCCAAGCAATCGCCGTGACCGCCTCGCGCAAACGTGACCCCAGGAAGATGCACAAAGGAACCACTGCCGACTCAGCCGGGAATTAGGCTGGCGCGCGCTCGTTATTCAGCAACCGCGTTTTCGCGGCGGATCACACGAGGAGAGTCAGCCTTGTATAAGACGACAGCGGGACTGATCGGGGCCGTTGCCGGGCTCGCGTCGATGAGCACGGGTAATGCCGCGATCGCCCCCCAAGCCGATAACGCAGCCTCGACGAAGGCCAATTCCTATGCCGACCTGTTGCAGCCGATCCCAAATGCACTCGCCGCCCTGAAAGCGGACGACGCGGCGCGCGAGCAAAGCGTAAAGCTGGCTCAGGGCTACTACTACTCGCCGTATTACGACCCGCGATACGCCCCGCCGCCGGCGTACTATTATCGGCCGGCATACCCGCGATATTACTATCACCATCATCACCACCACCATCACCATCATCACCACCATTATCGTGACTACTGGTAGAAGGCGGTGCCGGGGCGGCCGGGGCTGAGGTCAGCCAGCCCCTGCCGCACGACCGCTGTCATGTTCTGGGGCAGGCCCGAGTCAGAATTTCGCGAGCCCAGATTTCAGCGAGCCCAGATTTCAGCGAGCCCAGATGCCCGCGAGCATCGCCAAGGTGGCGATAAGCAACACGGTGTTTATCGCCAGCAGGATCCAGCGCGGCAGCCGGCGCAGGTCAGGCCAGGGCGGAGGTGGTCCGGGGTTTACCTCGCGCCAAACCGCGGCGACAAAGCTGAAGGCGCTGAACAGGATCAGCGTGGTGCCCAGCGCGCGGATGCTCCAAGCCGGAATGACGCCCTTGAGGAGCGATCGGGCGCCCACGCCGCTGGCCATTGCCGCCAGCCCGGTGCGCATCCACGCGGCGTAGGTCCGCTCGGCGGCGAGCATTGTGCGGTCGGCCGCCAGCTGCGTGCGTCGATCCATCGTCTCGGGCGGCGGTTCGCTCATTGCTTCCCGAGACGCTTGCGGCGCGGCTGGCGTTCCGCAGCCACGATCATAAAATCACCAAAGCGATCTTCGCTTCAGCTTCAGTCGGGGCTGCGCATCCGATAGCCGACGCCCTGTTCGGTCAGAATATAATGCGGGCGCTCCGGGTCCGGTTCGATTTTGTGACGGAGGGCGCGGATATAGACGCGGAGATATTGCACATCGCCTTCGCCACCCCACAACTCTCGCAAGATGAACTTGTGGGTCAGCACCTTGCCGGCATGCGCGACGAACAGCCGAAGCAGATCGTATTCACGCGGCGTCAACTTCACCTCGCGATCGGCGACAGTGACGATGCGGCGGACCAGGTCCATCGTGAGTTCGCCGCAACGAAACAGCGGTTGCTCACCCTCCTGCTGCAAACGGTGGCGCAGGGCGGCACGTAACCGGGCCAGTAATTCATCGATGCCGAACGGCTTGGTGATGTAATCGTCGGCGCCGAGATCGAGCGCTTTGACCTTGCCTGCTTCATCGGAACGGCTCGAGAGCACGACAATCGGTATCGCCGATCCCTGACCACGCACCCGCTCTATGATGTCGAGGCCGTTGATGTCGGGCAGTCCCAGATCGAGCACCAGGATATCGACCGCACTTCGCCGGAGCTGACCGAGGCCGGCGGTGCCATCTTCCGCGTCGGTGACGAGATAACCCTGCGCCGTCAGGCTGGTGCGCAGGAAGCGGCGGATGGCAGGGTCATCCTCGATCACCAGAACGCGCAGCGGCGTCGCGCCGCCGATCACGCCGCCAACTCCCGGGCAGGTTCGCGTCCGGCGGCGAGTGGGAAGGTGATCGTGAACAGGGCGCCATGCCGGTCGCGGCGATTTTCGGCTGTGATGGAGCCGCCCATCGCCTCGACAAACCCGCGGCAGATGGCGAGGCCGAGCCCAGTGCCGACACGCCGATTATCGCCGGCCGGCACCCGGTAGAATTTGTCGAAGACGCGCTCCAGATCGGGCGCCGGAATGCCTGGCCCCTCATCCATCACGCGCAGCCTCACCGCGTCGCCGCTGCGTCGTGCCTGGACCACGATTTCGGTGCCGGCCGGCGCATATTTCGCCGCGTTGTCGAGCAGGTTGAACAACACCTGTTCGAGCAGGACAGGATCGAGCCGGAGGAGCGGCAGATCATCTTCGAGATCGAGGATGGTGCGATGCTGATCCAGCACCTTCCCGGCCCGCGCCAAGGCACTGCCGATCACATCGCCCAGATCGATCGCGTCGGTCTGCGGATGCAGAGCGCCCGCTTCCAATCGCGTCATATCGAGCAGATTGGCGATGAAACGGTTGAGGCGCTCGGCTTCGTCCTGGATCGTCGCGATCAGTTCGTCCTGCCCGGCGTCATCAAGAGCCTTGCGATAGAGGCGGAGGCTGGTCGCCGAACCGAGGATGGACGCCAGCGGCGTGCGCAGATCGTGCGAGATCGAGGTCAGTAACGCGGCGCGCAGCCGTTCGGTCTCGGCGGTGAGGCGGGCGCGTTCCACATCCTGCGCCAGATTGGTCCGCTCAATCGCAAGCGCCGCCTGGTCGGTCAATGCCGTAAAGAGGCGGCGCTGATCGGGGTCGAGCAACGTGCCAGGGCGATCGCTGTCGAGACCGACGACGCCGATCGGTCCACGCCCCGTGTGCATCGGCAGGAACAGCCGCTTCGCACCCGGCAAGGTATCGGCGTCGCGACCGGCCGGCTGGTTGTTCTGCCAGCACCATTTGGCGGCCGCGAGATCGGCATCGTCGAGCATGTCCTCGGGCGGGTAGGCGGCGCGCGTCTCGATCGCATCGCCATGCGGCAACAGCAGCACGACATTCACCTTAAGCATCGAGGCGATCTGGAAGGCGGTGGCCCAGAGGAGATCGTCGAGGGTCACCGCCGCCGCCAGTTTGCGGGAAAACAGATAGAGGTCCTCGGTGGTCTTGGCCCGCTGCCGCGCGGTCACCGCCTCGGCCCGTACCCGTGCCGCGAGATTGCTGGCGATCACCGCGACGACGGCGAAGAAGAACAGCGCGACCACATTCTCGGGGTCGGCGATCGTGAAGGTGTAGAGCGGCGGCAGGAAAAAGAAGTTATACGCCAAGACGCTGGCCAGGCAGGCGAACAGGGAGGGCCACAGGCCATAGGCGACGGCGCTGACCAATACCGCCGTCAGGAACACCAGCGCGATATTCGAGACGACGAGGAATTGCTGCAGAAAAATGCCGACCAGCAGCGCCACCGTGACAAGGCCCGTCGAGGCGAGGTAGGGGCCGCCATCGAGTTGCGGTGGCGTCCGTGCCGGCGCATTCGCGGGCTCCACCGTCGCGCCCTGCTCTTCATGGCTGGCGATGACATGCACGCTGATATCGCCGGCACGCCGGATCAGCTGGTGCGTCACCGATCCGCGCAGCCACTCCGACCAGCGCGGCCGCCGCGTTTTGGCGATGACGACATGGGTGAAATTGTTGGCGCGGGCGTATTGCAGGATGCCGTCCGCCACGCTCTGGCCCGGCAGGGTATAGGCCTCGCCACCGAGGCGTTCCGCCAGCCGCAGAACCTCGGCGATGCGGTCGCGCTGCTCCTCGTCGAGGCGCTGCACGCGTGAGGTCTCGATGTGGATCGCGGTCCACGGCGCGTGCAATCGGTCGGCGAGGCGGCGCGCGTAGCGGACGACGCCGATGGCATTGGGGTCCTGATTGACCCCGACCAATACGCGGTCGCCGGCCGCCCAGGGGCCCTGGATTGCGTGCGCCCGCATGTAATCGACCATTTGGTCGTCGACCCGCTCGGCGGTGCGGCGCAAGGCCAGCTCGCGCAGTGCCGCGAGATTGCCGGGGCGGAAATAGTGCCGGATCGCGCGGTCGGCGTGCTGCGGCACGTAGACCTTGCCTTCCTTCAGGCGCTGGATCAGGTCGCCGGGGGTCAGATCGACCAGTTCGATCTCGTCGGCCTTGTCGATGATTGAGTCGGGCACCGTTTCGCGCACCCGGATGCGGGTGATGCGGGCGACGACGTCGTTGAGGCTTTCGACATGCTGCACGTTCAGCGTCGCATAGACATCGATGCCGCTGGCGAGCAATTCCTCGACATCGAGATAGCGTTTCGGATGGCGGCTGCCGGGCGCGTTGGTATGGGCCAGTTCATCGACCAGTACGAGACCGGGCCGCCGCCGCAGAATGGCGTCGATATCCATCTCGTCGAGCCAGTGGCCCTTATATTCGACGCGGCGGCGCGGGATCATCTCGAGCCCTTGCACCAGTGCCTCGGTTTCCTTGCGGCCATGCGTCTCGACGATGCCGATCACGACGTCAGCGCCTTCGCGCCGCCTGGTCTGCGCCGTCTGGAGCATTTCGTAGGTCTTGCCGACACCCGGTGCGGCACCGAGAAAGAGCTTGAAGCGGCCGCGATGCTCCCGTTCCGCTTCACGCAGCAGGACCTCGGGAGAGGGCCGTTGGTCAGGGTCGGATCGGTCGCTCATCGCATTGCGCCGTCGTCCTTCGGCGTTAGGCGGCGACAGTAAGACGATT
>JAFAYW010000288.1 GCA_019240125.1 Alphaproteobacteria bacterium | reverse complement strand
CCAGCGCGCCATTGCGAGGAGCCGCAGGCGACGCGGCGATCTCGACCGGCTGAGCCTCCTCGGCGCGAGATTGCTTCGCTGCGCTCGCAATGACAGCCTAACCTAGGCCGAGCAGGACATACCGGAGGAAATGCCATGCCAAAAACGCTGCTGATGCTGCCGCCGCAGGGCGACAAGACGCGCGACTGGGCTCGCCGGCTCGCCGCCGCGCACCCCCAGGCCGAGATCATCGCGCCGGAAACCATGGAAGGGGCGGAGCAGGCGATAGCCGGCGCCGACGCCGCCTACGGCACCATCCCGCCGGCCCTGCTGGCGCGCGCGCAGAACCTGAAATGGCTGCAGGCGCCGCAGGCGGCGCCGCCTGCCGGGTTCTACTATCCCGAACTTGTCGCCCACCCAGTCGAGATCACCAATTTCCGCGAGATCTACAACGACCATATCGGGGCGCACATCCTGGCCTTTGTGCTCGCCTTCGCGCGCGGCTTCCAAGTGTATATCCCGCAGCAGATGCGGCGCGAATGGAAGCAGGCCGAGCGCGAGACCGGCGATGTCGTCAACCTGCACGAGGCGACGGCGCTGATCGTCGGGGTCGGTGGCATCGGCAGCGAGGCGGCGCGGCTCTGCGCGGCCTGCGGCATGACCGTGATCGGGCTCGACGAGCGGCGCCAGGACAAGCCGCCGGGGGTGGCGGAGATGTACCGCGCCGACGCGCTCGACGCGCAATTGCCGCGCGCCGATTTCGTGATCCTGACCGTACCGCACACGCCGGAGACCGAAGGCTTTATGAACCGAACCCGCTTCCAGCGCATGAAGAAGACCGCGTTCTTCATCAATATCGGGCGCGGCATGACCACCAGGCTCGACGACCTCGTCGCGGCCTTGCAGGCGGGCGAGATCGCCGGCGCCGGGCTCGATGTCTACGAGAAGGAGCCGCTGCCGGCCGATCACCCGCTATGGACGATGCCCGGTGTATTGCTCACACCGCATACGGCCGGGCATGGGCCCTATCTCGAAGAGCGCCGCTTCGAGGTGCTGAGCGACAACACACGTCGCTTTCTCGCCGGCGAGAAGTTGCGCAATGTTGTTGAGAAATCGCGCTGGTTCTAACGCGGCGGCACTAGTTGCGCGGCAGGCGAAATCGAGATCGGCGCCCTCCGCGCCGCGTTGCTCTCCGGTGTTCTGTAAGGAGAGTGACATGCGGAAATTGATACTGGGCGGTGCCGCCGTCCTGGCCCTGGCGAGCGGCGCGTTTGTCGGACAGGCCAACGCTCAGACCGGCTGCACCTGGACCGGCTATGCCTGGTCGTGCCCGCAGCCCTATTACGCGGCACCCGGGACCTACGCCCCTTATGGCTATCCGAGTACCGGGTCCAACCCCGAGATTACCGGCTACAAACCGCCTTGGCTCCCCTCATATCCGGGTCCGAAGCCGAGCGGCGGCGCTGGCCGATAGACTCCTGGCGGCTCCTCCTCGCGAGCGAGGGGCCGCCACATGGCCTTCCGCGCATGGCCATGCCGTCAATGCGGGCCGGCAACGTGGAATCGCGCATTGTCAGGGCGAATAATCGGGTGTTGACTCTCCTGCCATAGCATCAGGCGTGCCTGTACGGCACGGATGGGAGGAGCGATGGTGCAGATTCGTCTGCTGGGTCCGCAAATCGGCGTCGAAGTCAGCGATATCGATGTCAAGACGATGAGCGAGGCGGACTGGAACAAGATTTACCAGGCCTGGCTCGACCACAATGTCATGTGCGTCCGCGACCAGGACCTCACCATCCCCGACTTTATCCGCTACAGCGAGCGTTTCGGGCCGGTAACGCCACATCCGTCGAAATCGACACGCCACCCCGAGCACCCCAAAATCACCATGCTGGGCATCAACAAGTTCGATGCGCAGGGAAAAATCCGCGAGGAGATCTACCGCCGTGGCGCCGAAGGCTGGCACACCGACGGGGCCTACAATCAGGCGCCGTTCAAGGCGACGCAGCTTTACGCGCTGGCGGTGCCGAGCCGCGGCGGCAACACGATGTTCGCCAATGGCTATGCCGCGTATGACGCGCTGCCGCAGCGATTGAAGGAGCGGCTCGACGGCGTGATCGGCGCCTTCTCCTATGGCGGCCGGCGCGGTGGCTCGAAACTGCTGAACAAGGAAGACCAGGATTGGACACCGGTCTATCACCCGATCTTCCGGGTTCATCCCGAGACCGGCCGAAAGGCGCTGTATTTCGACCCCGGTAAGATCGTCGATTTTGTCGGGATCGAGCGGGCCGAGGGCGACGAGCTGATCGCCGAGCTGAAGGAGCGCATGATCGCACCGGATGCCGAGTACCATCACGTATGGCGTAAGGGCGACATCGTGATCTGGGACAATCGCTGCTCCTATCATCGCGCCGCCGGCGATTACCCACCCGAGGAAGACCGCATCCACTGGCGCGTCTCGATCAACGATTACGGCGTCGAAGCTCTCGACGAAGCCGCGGAGTAAGAAGCATGGCTGTTCAGGTAAGCCCATTTGCCGCCGGCTGCGGTGCCCAAATTTCGGGCGTCGATATCCGCGAGCCGCTTGAGGCCGCCGATCGCGACGCAATCCGCAAGGCATGGCTCGATAATCTCGTGCTGCGCTTCCGCGGCGTGCCGATGACCGATGCGCAGCACATGGCGTTTACCCGGCAGTTCGGCGAACTCGAATTCAACCCGGCGAAACTGATCGAGATGAAGTATGGCGTCTCGACCCAGACCGACGGTCGGAAGGCAGAGATTCCGCCGGAAATCTCGGTGATCTCCAACATCATCGAGGATGGCAAGGCGATTGGCGGGCTGGGCGATGGCGAAGCCTTCTGGCACACCGATTCGTCATTTGTCGACGTGCCGCCCGCCGCCAGCCTGCTGCGCTCGCTGGAATGCCCGCCGCCAAGTGCCGGCGGCGCCACCTCGTTCCTCAACTGCTATGCGGCTTATGACGATCTGCCGGCCGATACGAAAAAGCGCATCGATGGGATGACGATGATCCACGCCGCGACGCATTCCAGCGGCGGCAAGGCACATCGGGGCTTCGAGACCGTCGAGGATGTCTCGAAGGTGCCGGGGGCGCGCCAGCCGATGGTCCGCACCCATCCGGAGACCGGCAAGAAGTCGCTGTTTCTCGGCCGGCGCATCAACGCCTATGTGCTGGGGCTCCCGGTCGTGGAAAGCGAGGAATTGCTCGACGAGTTGTGGGACCACATGGTTCAGGCGAAATACACCTGGACGCAGGAATGGCAGGTCGGCGATCTCGTATGGTGGGACAATCGCTGCGCGATGCACCGCCGCGACGCCTTCGACCCGTCGATGCGCCGCCTGATGCATCGCACCCAGCTCAAAGGCACGCGCCCGGTCTAGGCGGGGCACGCCCTCTCAAGATGCACAGCGTGCTTCCTCCCCCGCGAACGAGGGAGGAAGCAGATCAGCGGGCTGTGTCGCTGAGCGTTCAGCGGCTTGAATTGCGCTGTGTCGCGGTGACGCTTGCGGCGATCCCGAGCATTGCCTCGCGGCAGATGGTTTCGGCTGGAAAGCCGGTCAGCTTCATGCGGAATTCCGCCTCGGCGATGCGGTCGAGCGCGCGGCGCAGACGCGGTTCGCTCCAGCGATTGAGCTGACGGCGATAGCTGTCCTGCTGCTTGAAGAAGATCGGCGGGCGGGCGCCGCGCACCGCCTCGTCGGGCGACGTGCCGGACGCGACCCGCAATGCGAGCAGATGCAATCGTTGCAGATGCCGCAGCAGGGCGCGGATCACCGATACCGCCGACTCGCCTTCCTGAAACACCCGGGCCAGTGCGCGATCAAGCGCCGCCGCATCGCCCTCGGCGGCGGCCATCAGCGCATCATCGACCGACAGACCGGCGCTGTCGGACAGCACTGCGCGTACATCGTCGAGGTCGAGCCTGCCGCCGTCGCCGGCATAGAGCGACAGCTTCTCCAGTTCGGCGCGGGTCAGAAGCCTGTCGCCGCCGAGATGCCCGACGAGATAGTCGATCGCATCCCGCGTCGGGGTGATCCGATGCGCCGCGAAACTGTCGCGGATCACCCCCGCGAGGTCACGCGCGTTGTCGGGGTAACAGCCGATCGCGGCGGCGATCGCCGCATCATCAAACACTCGCCGCAGTGACGAGCGCCCCGGCAGGTCGCCGGCCTCAACGACGATCAGCGCATCGCCGGCCGCGTCGGCCAAAAACCGGCTGAACAGCGTCGCAAGGCTGTCGCCGGCGTCGCGCACCCGCACGACGCGGCGGCCGCCCATCAGACTGATCTGCGCCGCCTCATCGTAGAGCCGCGCCGGATCGGCGGTGACTGCGGCGGCGGTAAGATCGGCAACCCGGAACGGGTCGCGCAGTTCGGGACAGATATGCCGCGCCAGGGTGTCGGCGCGCTCACGCACCAGACCGGCATCGGGGCCGTATAGCAGAATGGCCCGGATCTCGGCATCGGGCCGACGCAGAAATCCCTCGACCCGGCCGGCCGGCAGCTTCACCGGCGCGCCATCGCAAAGGTCCCGGTCACTTCTTTCCCTGATCCGCGATGCGGTTCTGCAGCACGACAATCAGTCGGCTCAACAGGTCGCGGCGCAACTCATCGACGCAGCGATTGCGGGCATCCTCTTCGGCGACCACGTTCGAATATTCATTGGCGAGGATATCGAACGACTCCGCCGCATGGCTGGTGCCGTTCGTGATGACGGCGCCGGTTGCCGTCTCGGTCAGGGTGAACGTGGCGTAGATATCGACGCGGCCGCGGGTGCCAAGTCCTTGAATTTGGATGCCAAGGTCGAGCCGGATGATCTGCAGCGTGATGCGCAATGTATAGCGTGGCGGCGTGGGTATGCCGTTGGGGTTGAACGACTCGCGCAGCCCCACGGCAAGCCGCTGACCGACACGTTCGGCAATCGGCGCGACATGGATCGCGCGCAACTCGTCGGCCGCGGGACCGGCCTCGGGAGTAAGGTTGAGCGGTTCCCAGCCGCAGCCGGCGAGGCCGAGCGGGAGGCCGAGCAACACCCCGGCAAAGGTGCGGCGGTGCATCTAGACGACGACGCTGACGATCCGGTTGGGCACGACCACGACCTTTCTCGGCGCTTTGCCGTCGAGCAGCTTCGCGACCTGCGGTATTGCAAGTGCAGCCGCCTTGACATCATCCTCGGCGGCATCGCGCGGCATCTCGATCGTGCCGCGCAATTTGCCATTGACCTGTATCGCCAATGTGACCTGCTCGTCACGTGCCAGATCAGAGTCGGCCTTGGGCCATGCGGTCTCGGCGATGATCTCGCGATGGCCGAGCGCCTGCCACATCTCCTCCGCGAGATGAGGCATCATCGGGCCGAGCAGCTGCGTCGCAATCTCCAATCCCTCTCGCAGGACAGTCCCGGCTCCCGGCTCGTCGACGGGGAGGTCTTCGAGCGCATTGGTCAATTCGCGGATGCGCGCGACCGCGCGGTTGAAGCGGAATTTCTCGAGGTCATCCGTGACCGTGGCGATCGTCTTGTGGATCGTGCGGCGCAGCGCGGTCAGCTTTGGCGAGAGTTCGGCCGGCAGCGGGCTGCCCGGCGGCGGCAGCGCCACATCCGGGTCGGAAACCAGCCGCCACAGCCGGTTGACATAGCGCCAGATGCCGTCGATGCCCGCCGCGGTCCATTCAAGGTCGCGTTCCGGCGGGCTGTCCGACATCAGGTAGAGCCGCGCCGTGTCGGCGCCGTAGGTGTCGACGATGTCGTCGAGATCGACGACGTTCTTTTTCGACTTGCTCATCTTTTCGAGGCGGCCGACGCTGACCGGCCGCCCGTTCGGATCGCTCAGGCTGCCATCCGCTGATGTGTTGACGTCCTTTGGCAGGATCCAGTCATCGGCGTCGTTCTGATAGGCGCGGTGCAGCACCATGCCCTGGGTGAAGAGGCCGGCAAACGGCTCCTCGACATCCGTATAGCCGCATTGTTTCAGCGCCCGCATGAAAAAGCGCGAGTACAGCAGGTGAAGCACCGCGTGCTCGACGCCGCCGATATACTGATCGACGGGCATCCAGTATGCCGCCGCCTCGGGATCGAACGCGACCGGGGCGCGGGCGGAGCAGAAACGCAGGAAGTACCACGAGGATTCGAAGAACGTATCGAACGTGTCGGTCTCGCGCTGCGCCTTACCGTGGCAGGTCGGGCAGGTGACGTGTTTCCAGGCCGGATGGTGGTCAAGCGGGTTGCCCGAGCCGCCGAAATTCACGTCTTTGGGTAGTTCGACCGGCAGATCGGCTTCCGGCACCGGTACTATGCCGCAATGCGGGCAGTGGATGATCGGGATCGGGCAGCCCCAGTAACGCTGCCGCGACACGCCCCAGTCGCGCAGTCGGTAGGCGACAGTGCGCTCGCCATTGCCGGATGTTTCGAGGCGGTCGCCAACCGCTCCCTTGGCGTCGGCGACCGACATCCCGTTCATGAAGTCGGAATTGAAGATCGTGCCGTCATCGACGTAAGCCGTGTCGCCAACCGCGAACGAGGCCGGGTCCTCGCCCGGCGGCAACACCACCGGCACCACCGGCAAATCGTATTTGCGCGCGAAATCGAGATCGCGCTGGTCATGCGCCGGGCAGCCGAAGATCGCGCCGGTGCCGTATTCCATCAGCACGAAATTGGCGACATAAACCGGCACGCGCCGGCTCGGATCGAGCGGGTGCACCGCCTCCAGCTTGGTGCGATAGCCGCGCTTTTCGGCCGCCTCGATCACCGCCTCGCTGGTGCCGAGACGGTCGCATTCGGCGACAAACTCGGCCAAAGCCGCATCGCTCTCGCCGAGGCGCTGGGTCAGCGGATGATGCGGCGACAGCGCCACAAACGACGCGCCATACAGCGTGTCGGGGCGTGTCGTGAAGATTTCGATCGCCTCATCGCCTCCGGCGATCGGGAACAGCACGCGGGCGCCTTCCGAACGGCCGATCCAGTTCTCCTGCATAAGCCGCACGCGCTCGGGCCAGCGGTCGAGCGTCTTGATCGCCGCCAGTAACTCGTCGCTGAATGCGGTGATCTTCAAATTCCACTGCGCCAACAAACGCTTTTCGACCAGCGCGCCGGAGCGCCAGCCGCGCCCATCGATCACCTGTTCGTTGGCCAGAACCGTATGCTCGACCGGGTCCCAGTTGACCCAGGATTCCTTGCGGTAGGCGAGACCCGCCGCGAGGAAATCGAGGAACATCTTCTGTTCGTGCCGGTAATATTCCGGGTGGCAGGTCGCGATCTCGCGCGACCAGTCATAAGACAAGCCCATGCGCTGGAGCTGGCCGCGCATGGTGCGGATATTCTCGTAGGTCCAGATCGCGGGGTGAGTGTTGCCGGCGATCGCCGCGTTTTCGGCCGGCAGGCCGAACGCGTCCCAGCCCATCGGGTGCAGGACGTTGAAGCCCTGGGCGCGGCGATAGCGCGCCACGAGGTCGCCCATCGTGTAGTTCCGCACGTGCCCGACATGAAGCCTGCCCGATGGGTAGGGGAACATCTCGAGGACGTAGTATTTCGGGCGGGCAGGGTCCTCCTGGGCGACGAAACAGTCGCGCTCAGCCCAGGCCTGCTGCCATTTCGCTTCGCTTTCCCGGAAATTGTAGCGCGACATCTCAGGTTCCGCGCGGCGGCGCCGCTATCGATGATTACAGGGTGCTGCGGTAGCGTTCGGCATGGATTTGCCTGGCCCGCAGCAGGATCGCGCTCTCCAGGCCGGTTTGGACATCAAGTGCAACCGGGGTATCGTGCCACGGACTGGTGGGCGAGCGTTCCTGCCGTTCTACCGTGACCGATAGCGAGTCCGAGCGCAACGCCCGCGACAGGATAAAAAC
>JAFAYW010000210.1 GCA_019240125.1 Alphaproteobacteria bacterium | reverse complement strand
GGCGTGATCCAGCCTTCCTGCCAGCCGCGATCGACGATCGCGCATTCGATGGTTTTGATCGTGACCGGGTTGTCGTCGATGTTGAGCGTGCACGACGCCTCGCACGGCGCCGGACAGATGCGGCCGGTGAATTCCGGAAAATTGTTGGTCGAATGCAGGTTGGTCAGCGCCTGCTGCCACTGGTCGCGATAGACCAGGTTGTTCCAGTCCGGGATCTGGTTATTGACCGGGCAGCCGTCATGGCAGAACGGGATGCCGCAATCCATGCACCGTGAGGCCTGCGCCCGCACGGTCGGCTGCGGCAGCGGGCGCACAAACTCATGCCAATAGGTACGTCGCGCCGCCGGCTTGTCGTAGCCGCGATCCTGACGCTCGACCTCAAGGAAACCGGTCGGCTTACCCATAGCATTGCCTTGATTTCAAACGCAGTTTGTCCGGCACCAAGCCGGTCAACAATACTGACTTATCTCAATCATGCACGACTTGATGGTTACTATCAATAACCCGCGGCGAAACAGCAACCGCAACGTCAATGGCGCTCGTAGGGGTTGTCGCCCTTGCGCAGCATCAGCCGGATCGGCGTGCCGGCAAGGCCAAAATCGCTGCGCAGCCCGTTGACGAGGTAGCGCCGGTAGGATTCCGGCAGTTCGCCGGGGCGTGACGCAAACAGCGCGAAACTCGGCGGGCGCGTGTTGACCTGCGTCATATAGCGCAGCCGCAGGCGGCGGCCGGCCGCGACCGGTGGCGGATGGTGCTCCTGAATCGCGGCCAGCCAGCGATTCAGCGCGGGGGTCGGAACCCGCGTGTTCCACACCTCGTCGGCCTTGAAGACAGCCTTCATCAAGGCTGGCACACCGTGCCCGGTTATCCCCGAGAGCGGCACCGCGGCGACGCCCTGCAGTTGCGGCAGGCTGGTCTCCAGCTTGTCGCGGATCGCGCGCAGTGCCTCGCGCGGATCGCTGACCAGGTCCCATTTGTTGAGAGCCAGAACGATGGCCCGCCCCTCTTCCGCGACCATGTTGGCAATCGCGAGGTCCTGCCGCTCGAGGACCTGCAATGCGTCCATGACCAGCACGGTGGTCTCGGCAAAGCGGATGGTCCGCAGCGTGTCGGCGACCGACAATCGTTCGAGGCGCTGCTCGATATGCGATCGGCGCCGCATCCCGGCCGTATCCACGAGCCGGATGGCACGGCCATGCCACGACCAGTCGATCGCGATGGAATCGCGGGTAATGCCCGGCTCCGGGCCGGTCAGGACGCGATCCTCGCCAACCAGCCGGTTGACAAGGGTCGATTTACCGACATTCGGGCGACCGACAATGGCTAATTGCAATGGCCGGTCGGGGCGCGCCGCCGGTTCGGTGGGCGTCTCTATTTCGGTTTCGACTTCCGGGGGCGGCGGTGCGAACGGCAGCAGCCGCTCGTAAAGATCAGCCAGCCCCTCGCCGTGCTGCGCCGAAAGCGGCACCGGGTCGCCGAGCCCCAGGGCATAGGCATCGCCCAGCTCAGCCAGTACCGCCTTGCCTTCCGCCTTGTTGGCGATCAGCACGACCGGCTTGCCGCTGCGCCGGAGCCAGCGTGCGAAATGGTGATCGGCCTGGGTCACGCCAGCGCGTGCATCGATCACCAGCAACGCCACATCGGCGTCGTCGAGCGAGCGCTCGGTCTGTGCGTACATCCGGCCGGCGAGGCTGTCGGGCGCAGCCTCCTCCAGCCCCGCGGTATCAATCAGACGGAATTCGAGATCGGCGAGGCGCGCGCTCCCCTCCCGCCGATCGCGCGTCACGCCCGGCAGGTCGTCGACCAGGGCGAGGTGGCGACCGCAGAGGCGGTTGAACAATGTCGATTTCCCGACATTGGGACGCCCGATAATGGCAACCGTGAAATTCATCCGCCGCGTGCGCTCCGACCGCACGCGGTCGGGGCGGCGGCTGTTCTAACGATAGGCTGAGAGATTTGCGTCGTCGGTCAGCAAGTAAAGGGCATTGTTGGCGACAACCGGTCCGAGATACCCGGCAGCCGACATTTCCTGCTGCCCGATCAGTTCGCCCGTATAGGGCGACACCGACACCGCGTTCCCGGTCGAGGACAACACGATCAGCCGGTTGCCCCCCAGCACCGGACCGGCCCACAGGATCGGATCGGACTTGCTCTCCTCATCGTCAAAGCGTTGCAACTGGCGCGCCCAGCGGACCTTGCCTTCCTTGCTGGTCAGGCACAGCAGGTCATTGTCGTTGGCGAGCACATAGACGTAATCGCCGATCACCCAGGGGCTGTGGCTGCTGGCAATCGGCTGTTCCCAGGTGCGGTCGCCGGTCCGCAGGTCGATCGCCGCCATGCGGCCGCTATGGCTGACGGCATAGACATGGCCGCGATCGATGACCGGCCGGCCGCGGATATCGGCGAGCCCCGCCACCGCATTCGCGGCGCGCTGCACCGCCAGATTCTCGGTCCACACGGCGCGGCCATTCTCGACGCGCAACGCGAAAAGCTCGCCCGAGGAATAGGCGGCGATCACCACCTCGCTATCGGCGGCGGGGCTTGCGCCGCCAAGCAGCCCGGCGGTCTCCGGTATGCCGTTATGCGACCACAGCTTGTGCCCGTCCTGCGTCGACAAGGCGTCGAGCTCGTTGTCAACGGTCACCACAAAGATGCGATTGTCGATGACCGTCGGCGCCGCGTGCACGGGCGCGCTGACACCCTGCCGCCAGATGATCTTGCCATCCGCCGGATCGAGCGCGAGTACCTCGGCATAACCGGTAGCAACATACAGTCGATTGTTCCAGAAGCACGGGCCGCCGCCGAACGCGTTGCCCTGCTGGTTTTCCGGCTTCAGATCGACGCGCCAGACGCGGTTGCCGGTTGCGGCATCGATCGCGCTGACCTGAACGCCGCCATCCATCGCATAGACGCGCCCGCCGGCGATGACCGGCTGGGACAGCACCTTGTAATAGCGCGAGCTGCCATCCCCGACGCTGGTTTCCCAGGCCCGTTCGAGCTTTTGCGGCAGGGCTGGGTGCCCCATTGCATGGGTCGGATTCCCGCCCGGCTCCGGCCAGTCCGGGTTCGGCGCCGGTGGCGGCAATGTCACGGGCTTGCTGGCGAGGCTGGCATCGGGTTGCGGCGCACCGCCGATTCCGAGCACCGGGATGCGCTCGCCCGGTAAGGGCTGTTTCCTGTCCTTGAACAGGTCGCAGCCGGCCACGCCCAGCGACAGCAGAAGCGCGGAAAAATCGCGTCGTTTCATGGAGCGTTGAGGTCGCTTCGGCTGAATTGGTTGGAGAGGATAGCGTCGGTTCGAGCTGGTTCGGTCAGGATTTCAGCGCCGCGACCATCTCGGCCGCCCGGGCTCGCAGTGAATTCGGCGCGGCGAGATCGTCAGCCAGTTGCTGATAGATTTTCAGTGCACCATCCTTGTCGCCGGCCTGCAATTTTGCCGCTGCGGTCAGATCGAGCGCGCTGAGCCGCCACGGATTGCCGCTGGCGGTGATCGGCGCCAGACGGTCGACCGCGGCTTTCGGATCGCCGCTCGGAAGGCCGTGCATGACCGACAGCAGCACCGCCAGATCGCGAAACGCCGGATCGATATCCGAACTGGCGAGGCGATCGTAATTGGCGATCGCGGCTTTGCTGTCGCCCTTCTTGGCCGCCATCTCCGCCGCTTCGAACGACGCGAGGACGCCATAGCCGCCGCCCTCCTGCGACAGCATGTCGAACAATTTAATGGCTTCGTCCTGCTTGCCGGTGCGCGCGAGACCGAGCGCCGTATTATAGCGGGTCGCCTGGGCCTGCCGCTCCGACGCCTGATGGTCGCGCCAGGCCACGACACCGCCGGCGATCAGGATAACCGCGAGAACCGCGGCGATGATGTAGCGGCCATACTTCGACCAGAGTTTAAGCAGGTTGTCCCGCCGCAACTCTTCGTCGATTTCACGAAAGATCTCACTCACACCAGCACCAGAGCCGCCCCACCTACGTGGCGCGCACCATATCTGCTCATATCGGGTGACGCAAATTAGGCAGCCGCGGCGGACCGCCCGGCGTCATCCGGTCGCATCGCGATAAACCTCACGGCGGCACTGGACGGCTTGCGGAAAATGGTCAAAATTGTGACACGCCAACGGAAACACGGTCGGCAATGATCGGCAACAACGCGACGGTCCTGCCCCTTCGCAACAACCGCAGCCAGCGTCGCACCGTCTACTTTACCCGTGCTGAACTGAACCAGCTTCTCGGCCTCTACAGCCGCAACGTCATGCGTGGGGTCTGGCGCGATTACGCCATCGATCACCGCGAGGGTCAGGCGCTCTTTTCGATCTTCCGCCACACCCACGAAAGCCCGGTCTACACCATCGCGAAAACCGCAGCCGCCGGTGGTGCATCGGAATTCATCGTGCTGAGCGGTCGGCAGCGTCTGCGCACCGAGCGCAATCTGGCTGATGTGCTCGACTATTTCCGCTCCAAGCTGGTGGTCGTGCCAGCCGGCGGCAGTTGAATCAGCTTCGCCGCGGATGCGGCAGCATCCGGTCGAGGATCGCATTGCGGCGCACGAAGCGGTGCATCAGCGCCGCCGCGATATGCATGACAACCAGAGCATAGATCGCGAATTGCCCCGCCAGATGCACGGCGATCGCCGCCTGGGATAAGCGCGGACTGGCCGGTGCCAGGGGCGGAATGTCAAACAGGCCAAAGACGCTCACCGCGTGCCCCGCCGCCGCGGCGTTGAGATAGCCGCTCAGCGGCATGATCAGGAACATCGCGTAGAGCAGTGCATGATCCGCGTGCGCCGCGAAGGCTTCGAAGCCCGGGAAGTCGGCCGGCAAAGCAGGCGGCGGATGGCGCATACGCCAGAGCAGCCGGAAGAGCATCAGCACGAGAATCGCGAGCCCGACGGAGCGGTGCAGCACCAGCAGTAGGTCGCGTGAGCCGCTCTCGCGCGCCGCTCCCGGAATTGCCCAGCCAAGCGAGATAACCACCACCGCCAGCGCGGCGACCAGCCAATGCACCGAACGGGCGACGGCCCCATAGCTCGGGATATCGAGCGGGTCGCCGCAGGCATTGCGGTTCCTCACTGCTCAATTCTCACGCATTGCGAGAAATAGTTGCAAATTGTTTCACCAACTCACGCGTTCGACCGGAACCGCTGCCCCCGTCATCCTGTTCTCAGCACAGGTAAAGAGTAGCGGAGGTTGAAATGGACAACCAGCGTATCGAAGGCGGCGTGAAGAAAGTCACCGGCACGATCAAGGAGAAGGTCGGCCAGGCCACGGGCGACCGTCAGACGGAGGCCGAGGGCACCGCCGAAAAGACCGAAGGCACCATTCGCAGCGCTGTCGGCAAGGTTAAGGACGCCGCGCGCGAACTCGTCGGCAAGAAGTAATCCACCAGGCCATCAGGCCAGAACCCGAAAGGAACTACCATGGGCCGCGGTCTTCTTCTTTGGCTGTTGGGCATTCCCATTCCAATCATCATCCTGCTCTACGTTTTCCACGTCGTCTGAGCGACGCTGGCGAGCCGGCCAGGGCTGTGCCCGGCCGGCGTTGACAGTCCTCCGCTCCCCTCGCAAGCTGCCGATGAAAGCACATCGGAAGCATGCGGGAGGGAGCGGTGGAATCCCCTGAAACCAATCTGGTTGAATACGACGTCGCTGATCGCATCGCGACGATTACCATCAATCGGCCGGACAAACTCAACGCGGTCAGCGACGAAGTCGTCGCTGGACTCGCCCTCGCGCTGCGCCGTTTCGACCTCGATCCCGACGCGGAAGTCGCCATCCTCAACGGCAGGGGCCGCGCCTTTTCGAGCGGTGCCGACGTGCGTCAGCGCCAACTGCGCAGCCGCGACGAATTCGAAAAGCTCGGCGGCCCGCAAGGCTGGGGTACCAACTCCGCCGATCTCCTGACCCGCAGCGTCAACTGGAAGCCGGTCATCGCCGCGGTGCACGGTTATGTGCTGGGGTTGGCGCTGGGCCTGACGCTCGAATGCGATCTGATCGTCGCCGCAGAGGGCACCCGGTTTCAGCTGACCGAGACCGCTCGCGGGCTCGGCGCGTCCCGGTATTGGGCGCTGTTCCAATACCGCGCCGCCGGAGCCTTTGGCGACGAAGTGGCATTGACCGGACGCTTCTTCACCGCCGAGGAAGGCATGAAGGCCGGCCTGTTCAACCGCCTGGCGCCCGAGGGCAAGCACCTCGACGTGGCGCGCGAATTGGCCGCGCAAGTCGCCAAGAACCCGCCGCTCAGCGTCCGCACCACGGTGCGCACGCGGCGCTGGTACATGCAGCG
>JAFAYW010000017.1 GCA_019240125.1 Alphaproteobacteria bacterium | reverse complement strand
ACCAATATCGGCTGCTCGACCATCGCCTTGATCAGATCGGCTTCCGAGATCGCCGCGGGGTCGATGCCGGCTGCCGCCGCATCCTTTTTCCGCAGCAGCGCCTTCGCCGACATGTTCAGCTGTTTCAGCAACCCCTTGAGCTGCGGCTCGGTATAGGGCGTCTTGAGGTATTCGACGATCTCCGGCTGTACGCCCTTGTCTTGCAACAGGGCGAGCGTCTTGCGCGAGGTGCTGCAGCGCGGATTGTGGTAGATGCGGACCGGCATCGCGTTTCTCCCTCGGAAGCGGTGCCGCCAACGGGTAAGCTTGCCGGCAGCGAAACGCAAGGCCGCCAACAGCAGCTCGGATGGCCGCCGCAGGAGGAACCGCAATGAACGATGTATCGCCGATCACGCGGCCGCTGCCGCAACCGACACAAACGATCAGCCCCGCCAAATTCGCGCATTTCGTGTTGCGGACCGGGCAGTTCGACAAGATGGCGGAGTGGTATCGCACCGTGCTCGCCGCCCGCATCGTGTTTCGCGACGAGCGCCTTTGTTTTCTCAGCTATGACGACGAGCATCACAGGCTGGCGCTGATCCATATCCCCGGTCTCGCGCCGCGCGACCCGGAAACCGCCGGCACGGATCATGTCGCCTACAGCTATCGCGATCTCGGCGAATTGCTGGGCACGTACCGGCGGCTCAAGGCGCACGGCATTCTGCCGCATTGGCCGATCAATCACGGCGTCACGACCTCGCTGTATTACCGCGACCCCGACAACAACCGGGTGGAATTGCAGATCGACAATTTCGCGACACCGGCCGAGCTCGACGGCTATTTCCATAGCCGCGCCTTCGCCGAGAACCCGGTTGGCGTCACCTACGACCCGGAAGAACTGTGCCGCCGCTATGAAGCTGGCGTGCCGATGGCCGATCTCTTGCGCATTCCGCCGATGCCGGTAGGCAAGACGCCCTGGGATATGCTGAGTAGCCGAAACTAAACGCGGCGCGGGCGTTCTGCCCGCACTCGGCAGCACGTTAAGCGGCCCGGATCTTCTCGAGGAAATCATCGACCCGGTGACGCAGCGATTGTGACTGCTCGGAGAGCGAGCCGGCCGATCCGAGCACTTGCGTCGACGCCACTCCGGTATCGTTGGCTGCTTGCGTCACGCCGACGATGTTCATCGATACTTCGGTGGTCCCGGTCGATGCTTCCTGAACGTTGCGCGCGATTTCTTTCGTGGCCGCCCGTTGCTGTTCCACGGCGGAGGCGATCGCGGTCGAAATCTCGTTTATGCGGGTGATGGTGTGCGCGATGCTGTCGATCGCCTCGACGGAATGGCCGGTCGCCGCCTGCATCTCGGCGATTTTGCCGCGAATTTCATCGGTAGCCTTGGCGGTCTGGCCGGCCAACGCCTTGACGTCGGCGGCAACCACGGCAAAGCCTTTCCCCGCGACACCGGCCCGCGCCGCCTCGATGGCGGCGTTGAGGGCAAGCAAATTTGTCTGGTTCGCGATGTCGCTGATCAGCTTGACCACGTCGCCAATACTCTTGGCCGCTGATGCCAATCCCTGAATTTTCTCGTTGGTCCGGCCGGCATCCTCGACCGCGCGCTCGGTGATCTCCACGGAATTCGCCACCTGGCGACCGATCTCGGAAATCGACGACGCCAACTCCTCCGCGGCGGTGGCGACCGTCTGGACATTTGTCGAGGCTTCCTCCGAGGCGGCCGCGACGACACTCGACTGCCGCCCAGTTTCCTCCGCCGTCACTGCCAGCGACTGCGCTGTTTCCTGTAAGCCCGTCGCCGCGGTGCCAAACGCGTTCAGCACCAGCGTCACCTGCGCGTCGAAATCCTTGATCGCATCGAACATCCGATCCTGTCGCTGCTGGCGATCGGCCAACATCGCTTCCTGATACACGGAAATGGCCATATCCATATCGAGCATGACCGCGCAATTAATCGCGGTTAGCAACTCGCCGAGGCGATGCGATCTCCAACGGTTCGACCGTACCGCGAGTTTGTCCAATTCGCTCAAGACGAAATTGTATCCGCCGATGTACCATCGCGGTTCAAGCCCGATCTTGTTGTGGATAAAGCCGATGGTGCGAACGCCGCGCTGGTATTCTTCGTCGAAACGACCGCTGAACAGACGCTGCCAATGGCTGCCCTGCGCCGCCTTCAGCCGGGGAATGTCGCTCCCGATGAGCCGCGCCAGCTTGGGCTCGCTGGTGACGTGCTTGTAGAATCCCTCGAGGATGACCGGTAGCTGCGGTTCAAGAACATTCCAGAACTCACGCAGAATCCGACCTGTATCGGCGCTGATTCGCATGAATTTCAGTCGCGCCTGCCACTCGCTCGCGTCACCCCCGGACATCGCAACATGGTTCATCATATTAACCTCCAACGCATTGACCAAACTATATCGACTGCGATCACCTAACGTTGTTGTACTGATTTTGTAGCGGATGTGTTGTGGATAAGTGTTCGGTTTTGTGACGGCTGCATTCTCGTATTTATATAAAATACGATTGAAAAGAATCGTGCATTGCTGCAATTCTTGTATCTGCGTCATCCGACATTGAGCTGCTGTCGCTCATTGGCGCGACGGTGCGTTTGCGACCGCTGACGACCGCCCTATAGTGGCCAGCCAAACAAAGGAAACGCTAATTGGCGATGTTGGGAGCGGAGACGCCGCGGCGGCGGGGCGGGCAGGATGGTGCCGGTGACATGCCGACCCCGTCCGGGGAATACACCACGATAGGGCCAGCCACGGTCGAAAACCGCGCCTCTTGGCGGGTGGCGCTGGTAGCGCTTGGGGTCTACTCGGTGTCGTTTGGCGCGCCGGTGGTGACGGTGGTGGCGCTGAAGCAGATCGCCGCCGAACTGGGCGGCGCCCGCTCGGTGCCGGCACTGGCCTATTCGCTGGCATGGTTTGGCGCGGCGGTCGGCGGCATCGGCATGGGCTGGGTCGCCGAACGGGTCGGGGTGCGCTGGACGGTGATGTTTGGCGCGGTGATGATCGGCATCGGGCTGGCGATCGCCAGTCTCGGCGGGTCGGCCGCGTTATTTATCGGGCACGGGCTGTTTATGGGCCTGCTCGGCAATGCCGGGATCAACGCGCCGCTCTACGTCTATGTCGCGCGCTGGTTCGACAAGCGCCGCGGCACGGCAATGGCGTTGATTTCGTCCGGGCAGTACGTCGCCGGCATGATCTGGCCGACGGTGTTTGAACGCGGCATCGCTCTGTTTGGCTGGCACCATCTGATGCTGATCTACGCGGTGTTCGAGATCGTTGTCATCGTGCCGGTGGCGGCGGTCATGTTCGGCCCGGCGCCCGAGACGGTTGGCGGGCTTGCGGGCGGCGGATTGTCGAGCGGCGCGCGCGTGTTGGGCTGGCCGCCGCGTCTCGTGCAGGGCCTGCTCTGCGGCGCGGCGTTCCTGTGTTGCATTCCGATGGCGATGCCACAGGGCCATCTGGTGGCATTTTGCAGCGACCTCGGCATTCCGGCGGCGCAGGGCGCGGCGATGCTGTCATTGCTGCTCGGCTGCGCTTTTATCAGCCGGCAATTCTGGGGGCTGGTCACCGACCGGATCGGCGGTGTTCGCACTGTCCTGTTCGGGTCGGTCTGTCAGATCACCGCGATGATCGGCTTTCTGCTGACCCAGAACGAGGCCGGATTGTTCGCGGTGGCAGCGGCCTTTGGGATGGGGTTCAGCGGCATCATCCCCGCTTATGTGATGGCCGTCCGCGACCTGTTTCCAGCCTCGGAGGCGGCGTGGCGGGTGCCGACCGTGCTGTTGTTCAGCGGCTCTGGCATGGCGGCGGGCGGCTGGCTGGCCGGCGCCATTTACGATTATGCCGGCTTTTACGCCGCCGCCTTTGCGACGGGGATTGCGTTTAACGCGCTGCATCTGCTGGTCATCGGCACGCTGGTCCTGCGGCAGAGAGGGGCCGCCGAGCCGCGGATGCTTGCAGCGAGTGGTGACTGATTGCGCGAACGGCGAAGCATTCCACACGCTCAGTCCGGCATGTCGAAGAATTTGCACCAGCCTTGTGGAGCGACGTCGCCAGCGACGATCGTGCAGCCGTGCGGCGGGCGGAACTGGGTGCACATGGCACAGCTGAGACCGCCGCGCGGCGTCGCCTGATATTGGGCGTCGACCTGCGAGGCCTTGGTCTGAGTATATCCCGGCCGCGCTGCCAGTGCGGCGGCGATCAGGCCGAGAGCGCCCGAGGCGAGAGAGCGCCGTGTCGTACCGTAGCGACGAAGCCGTTTCATCGCCGCAGATAAAGCCGACAGAAACGCGTCTGGCAACCGGCGCATCGCCGTTTATGATCGCGGCTCCCCCAACGCGTCGGAGGCAGCATGCCGAATTTCCCCAAACGCCGGCTTGGGCGCACCGAAGTGCAGGTCACCGAACTCGGCCTCGGCTGCGCGACATTGGGCGGCAGCCGGGTCGAGGTCAGCGCCGGCCAGGCGGAATCGATCGTCGATGCCGCCTGGGATGCGGGTGTGCGCTATGTCGACACCGCGCCATTCTATGGCGTCGGTCAGGCGGAGCGGGCGGTCGGCGATGCATTGCGCGACAAGCCGCGCGACGAGTGGGTGTTGTCGAGCAAGGTCGGGCGGCTGTTGCGACCGCGCACCGGCGGCGATGCGCCGGCCGATGGGCGGCGCCGGCCGCTGCCGTTCGACCCGATCTACGATTATTCCTATGACGGCATCATGCGGTCGCACGAGGACAGCCTGCAGCGCCTGGGTCTGGCGCGCATCGACATCCTCTATGTCCACGATATCGGCGTCTATCAGCACGGACCGGAGGCCAATCCGGCCTTGATGCGCACGCTGCGCGACAGCGGTTATCGCGCACTCGAGGAATTGCGCCGCGGCGGCACGGTGCGGGCGATCGGCATCGGCGTTAATGAGCGCGAGGTGCTCCTCGAGGCGATGCAATGGGGCCAGTGGGACGCGTTTCTGCTGGCCGGCCGGTACACGTTGCTGGAGCAGGCGCCGCTCGACGATCTGTTGCCGCAATGCGTCAAGGCGGGCACCTCGATCGTGGTTGGTGGCCCGCTGAACTCGGGCATCCTCGCCGGCCGCGACACCTGGAATTACGAGACGGCGCCGCCCGAGATCGCGGCGCGGGTCAAGGCGATCGCGGCGGTATGCGACCGCCACAACGTGCCGTTACCGGCGGCGGCCCTGCAATTTCCGCTGGCGCATCCGGCGGTCGCCGCGATCATCCCCGGCCCGCGCAACGCCGACGAGTTCCGCGCCAATCTGGCGCTGTTGGCACAGCCGATCCCGACCGCCTTTAGGCAGGATTTGCGCGCCGCCGGCCTGCTCCACCCGGCAGCACCGACACCCGCCTGACGTAACGGCGGCCGCCGCGCTTCAATGCGCCAGGATCTGGCTGAGGAACAGCTTGGTGCGGTCGCTTTTGGGGTTGTTGAAGAATTCCAGG
>JAFAYW010000133.1 GCA_019240125.1 Alphaproteobacteria bacterium | reverse complement strand
TCTTGTCGTGCATGCCCACCGCGCCCGCATGCAGCGCGAACTCGATCTCGCCAATCGTGCCGAATGCCGGTGCGTCCTGATCCGAGACCGTCCGGTACTCGGCGGTATCGAGCGACAGGTAGTACAACCCCAGCACGATATCCTGTGACGGCACGATGATCGGCTTGCCATTCGCCGGGCTGAGGATGTTGTTGGTCGACATCATCAGCACGCGCGCCTCGAGCTGCGCCTCCAACGACAGCGGCACGTGCACCGCCATCTGGTCGCCATCGAAATCGGCGTTGAAAGCGGTGCAGACCAGCGGGTGCAATTGGATCGCCTTGCCCTCGATCAATACCGGCTCAAAGGCCTGGATGCCGAGGCGGTGCAAAGTGGGCGCGCGGTTCAGCAATACCGGGTGTTCGCGGATCACCTCTTCGAGGATGTCCCACACCTCTGGCCGTTCCTTCTCGACCATGCGCTTCGCCGCCTTGATGGTGCTGGCGAGGCCATACAGCTCAAGCTTGGAGTAGATAAACGGCTTGAACAGTTCGAGTGCCATCTTCTTGGGCAGACCGCACTGGTGCAGCTTCAACTCCGGCCCGACGACGATGACCGAACGACCGGAATAATCGACGCGCTTGCCGAGCAGGTTCTGCCGGAAACGGCCCTGCTTACCCTTGAGCATGTCGCTGAGCGATTTCAGCGGCCGCTTGTTGGCGCCAGTGATGACACGGCCGCGGCGGCCGTTATCGAACAGCGCGTCCACCGCCTCCTGAAGCATGCGCTTTTCGTTGCGCACGATGATGTCCGGCGCACGCAGTTCGATCAGCCGCTTAAGCCGGTTGTTACGGTTGATGACGCGGCGATAGAGATCGTTGAGGTCGGAGGTCGCAAAGCGGCCGCCATCGAGCGGCACCAGCGGGCGCAGTTCGGGCGGGATCACCGGAACGACTTCGAGGATCATCCATTCCGGCCGGCTGTTCGACTCGACAAACGCCTCGACCAGCTTGAGCCGCTTGACCAGTTTCTTGCGGCGCGCCTCGGAGCCGGTCTCGCGTAACTCATCGCGCAGCCGCACCTTTTCCTCGACCATGTCGATAGCCGACAGCATCGTACGCAGCGCCTCGGCGCCAATCGAGGCGGTGAACTGGTCCTCGCCGTACTCATCCTGATATTTCATCAGGTCTTCTTCGCTGAGCAGCTGCTTCATCTTCAGCGGCGTCAGACCCGGCTCGATCACGACGTAGTTCTCAAAATAGAGGACGCGCTCGAGGTCTTTGAGCGTCATGTCGAGCAGCAGGCCGATCCGGCTCGGCAGCGACTTGAGGAACCAGATATGCGCCACCGGCGAGGCCAGTTCGATGTGGCCCATACGGTCGCGCCGCACCTTTGAGAGGGTGACCTCGACGCCGCACTTCTCGCAGATGATGCCGCGATACTTCATGCGCTTGTACTTGCCGCACAGGCACTCGTAATCCTTGATCGGACCAAAGATGCGGGCGCAGAACAGGCCATCGCGCTCCGGCTTGAACGTGCGGTAATTGATCGTCTCGGGCTTCTTGATCTCGCCATAGGACCAGGAGCGGATCCGCTCGGGGCTGGCGATCGAGATGCGGATCTGGTCGAAGCTTTGCGGACCGGAAACCTGCCCGAAGATGTTCATCAATTCGTTCATCGAGAACCCCTCTCGCCGAAACTGTTGAGCGGCCGACACACGCCTGCGTCAGCGCGTGCGGCCGTTGTGGCGGCGCACCCGGCGCCGCCTGTTATTCCTGTTAATACAGGTCGGGAACAGGCAATCACTAGCGCTGCTCTAGCTCCACGTTGAGGCCAAGCGAGCGCAACTCCTTGACCAGCACGTTGAAGCTTTCGGGGATGCCGGCCTCGAAATTATCGTCGCCGCGCACGATCGCCTCATAGACCTTGGTACGGCCCGACACGTCGTCCGATTTCACGGTCAGCATCTCCTGCAGCGTATAGGCGGAGCCGTAGGCCTCGAGCGCCCACACCTCCATTTCGCCGAACCGCTGGCCGCCGAACTGCGCCTTGCCGCCCAGCGGCTGCTGGGTAACGAGACTATACGGGCCGATCGAACGCGCGTGGATCTTGTCGTCGACCAGATGGTGCAGTTTCAGCATGTAGATGTAGCCGACCGTGACCTTGCGGTCGAACGCCTCACCGGTCCGGCCATCGACCAGTGTGACCTGACCGGAAGAGGCGAGCCCTGCCTTTTCCAGCATGCCGACGATGTCGTCCTCGCGGGCGCCATCGAACACCGGCGTGGCCATCGGCACGCCGCGGGTCAATTCTCCGGCCATCGCGACGAGATCATCGTCCGCCATCGCCTCAACCTTGCTGCGGTCCTGACCGTCATAAACCTCGGTCAGATACTGCCGCAATTCGCCGTCGCCGCCGCCCTTGCGCTGGACTTTTTCCAGCACGTCACCGATGCGGCGGCCGAGACCGGCGGCCGCCCAGCCGAGATGCGTTTCGAGGATCTGACCGACATTCATGCGGCTCGGCACACCGAGCGGGTTGAGCACGATATCGACGTTCTGACCGTCTTCGAGATACGGCATGTCCTCGATCGGCATGATGCGCGAGATGACGCCCTTATTGCCGTGCCGGCCGGCCATCTTGTCGCCCGGCTGCAATTTGCGTTTCACCGCGACAAAGACCTTGACCATCTTCATCACACCCGGCGGCAGTTCGTCGCCACGCTGCAATTTTTCGACCTTGTCCTCGAAGCGCTTCATCAATTCGCCGACGGCTTCATCCATCTGCTTTTTCAAGGCTTCGATGTCGATCATCCGCGAATCGTCACGCACCGTGATCTGGCGCCACTGACCGGGCGTATGCTCCGCCAACAGCGCCTCGTTGACCTCGGTACCGGACCGCATGCCCTTGGGACCGGCCACGGTGGTCTGCCCCATCAGCAACTCCTTGAGCCGCGCCGCGAAGCTGCGTTCGAGGATGGCGCGCTCGTCGTCGCGGTCCTTGGCGAGCCGCTCGATTTCGGCGCGTTCGATCGCCAGGGCGCGTTCGTCCTTATCGACGCCGCGCCGCGAGAACACCCGCACTTCGACAATCGTGCCGGCGACGCCCGGCGGCAGACGCAGCGAGGTGTCGCGCACGTCAGAGGCCTTTTCACCAAAGATCGCGCGCAGCAGCTTTTCTTCCGGTGTCATCGGCGACTCGCCCTTTGGCGTCACCTTGCCGACCAGAATATCGCCCGGCTTCACCTCGGCACCGATATAGACGATCCCTGCCTCGTCGAGGTTCTTCAGAGCCTCCTCGCCGACATTCGGGATGTCGCGGGTGATCTCTTCCTGCCCGAGCTTGGTATCGCGGGCGCTGACCTCGAATTCCTCGATATGGATCGAGGTGAAGACATCGTCCGACACGATCCGTTCGGAGATCAGGATCGAATCCTCGAAGTTGTAGCCATTCCACGGCATGAAGGCGACCAGCACATTGCGGCCGAGCGCCAGCTCGCCCTGCTCCGTCGAGGGGCCATCGGCGAGGATGTCGCCGGCCTTGACCAGCTCGCCTACCTTCACCAGCGGCCGCTGGTTGATGCAGGTGTTCTGGTTCGAGCGCTGGAACTTGAGCAGATTGTAGATATCGACCCCAGATGCCGCCGCGGAGGTTTCCTCGGTGGCGCGCACGACAATACGAGTGGCATCGACCTGGTCGATGATGCCCGAGCGCCGCGCGATGATCGTGACGCCGCTGTCGCGCGCCACGGTCTCCTCCATGCCGGTGCCGACCAGCGGCGCCTCGGCGCGGATCAGCGGCACCGCCTGACGCTGCATGTTCGAGCCCATCAGCGCACGGTTGGCGTCGTCGTTCTCGAGGAACGGGATCAGCGCCGCCGCCACTGAAACCAGCTGTTTCGGCGACACATCGATCAGGTCAACCTCTTCCGGCCGCCCGAGCAGCACTTCGCCGTTCTTGCGGACGTTGGTCAGTTCCTCGGTGATATTGCCCTGACCATCGACCGCCACATTGGCCTGGGCGATCGTATAGCGCCCCTCATCCATCGCCGAGAGGTAAATGACCTCGTCGGTGACGCGGCCCTCACTGACCTTGCGGTAAGGGCTTTCGATAAAGCCGTACTGGTTGACCCGTGCGTAGGTCGCGAGCGAGTTGATCAGACCGATATTGGGACCTTCCGGCGTTTCGATCGGGCAGATGCGGCCATAATGCGTCGGATGCACATCGCGCACCTCGAAGCCGGCGCGCTCGCGCGTCAGACCGCCCGGCCCGAGGGCAGACAGGCGCCGCTTGTGGGTGATTTCCGACAGCGGGTTGGTCTGGTCCATGAACTGCGACAATTGCGACGAGCCGAAGAACTCGCGCACCGCCGCGGCCGCCGGCTTGGCGTTGATCAGATCGTGCGGCATGACCGTATCGATTTCGACCGACGACATACGCTCGCGGATCGCCCGCTCCATGCGCAGCAGACCGACGCGGTACTGGTTTTCCATCAGCTCGCCGACCGAGCGCACCCGGCGATTGCCGAGATGGTCGATATCGTCGATATCGCCGCGGCCATCCTTCAGATCGACCAGCACATTGAGGATCGCCAGGATGTCCTGCTTGCGCAGCACCCGCACCGTGTCCTCGGTCTCCTGCTGCAGTCGCGAGTTCATCTTGACCCGGCCGACCGCCGACAGGTCGTAACGCTCATTATCGAAGAACAGGCTGTTGAACAGCGTCTCGGCGGTCTCAAGCGTCGGCGGCTCGCCTGGCCGCATGACCCGGTAAATGTCGATCAGCGCGTCTTCCCGGGTCGCGTTTTTGTCGATCGCCAGCGTGTTGCGGATATAGGGTCCCTTGCTCTCGGTGCCGCGGCTGATCAGGTCGATATCGAGCATCTTGAGCTCTGTCGCCCTGCGCTCCTCGAGCTGGTCGAGAGCGGCATCGGTGATCTCGTCGCCCGCCTCGAAATAGACTTCGCCGGTCTCCTCGTTGATCACATCCTCGGCAAAGAAGCGGCCAAGCAGGTCCTCGCGGGGGGCCAGCACATGCACCAGCCCCTCTTCGCGCAGGCGGCGGGCCAGGCGTGGCGTCACCCGCTCGCCGATCGGTACCTTGACCTCGCCGCTGTCGGCGTCGATCAGATCGGTGGTCAATTTGCCCTTGAACTGCTCCGGCTCGAACGGCGTCATCCAGCCATTAGCGCCGCGCTCGTATACGACGGTGCCGTAGAAGGCCGAGAGAACCTCCTCCTTGGACATGCCGATCGCCTCGCCCGGCGCCAGGCTCTTGGCGTCGGCCTTGCGCTCGGCGCGCTTTGCCTCGGTGCGCTCGTCATCGAGCGCCAGCAACAGCGTCGTCGCCGGCAATTTGCGACGGCGGTCGATACGCACATAGACGTGGTCCTTGGCATCGAATTCGAAATCGAGCCAGGAGCCGCGATAGGGGATCACGCGAGCGGCGAACAGGTATTTGCCCGAGGAATGCGTCTTGCCCTTATCGTGATCGAAGAACACGCCGGGGCTACGGTGCATCTGCGAGACGATGACCCGTTCGGTGCCGTTGATGATGAACGTGCCGTTGCGCGTCATCAGCGGCATGTCGCCCATATAGACGTCCTGCTCCTTGATGTCGCGGATTGAGCGCGACCCCGTATCCTCGTCGACGTCCCAGACGACGAGGCGCAGCGTCACCTTGAGCGGCGCGGCAAAGGTGATGCCGCGCTGCTGGCACTCATCGACATCATATTTTGGCGTTTCCAGTTCGTAGCGGACAAATTCGAGCTGGGCCCGCTCGGAGAAGTCGCGGATCGGGAAGACGGACTTGAAGACTTCCTGCAATCCGACACTCACGCGCTGTGCCGGTTCGACCCCCATCTGCAAGAAGTGATCGTAGGAGCTCCGCTGAACCTCAATGAGGTTGGGCATCGGAGCGACTTCGGGAATACGCCCGAAGGTTTTGCGGATCCGCTTCTGGCCATTAAAGGATATCGCCATTTAGTTCCTCGCTGTGGGCCGCGCCATCAGGGCTCGGGGCGCGTGCCGAATGAGCCTTTCGCCGGTCACACCCTTGGTCATGCTATACCGACGCACCTCGCCTGGGGTGGCGCCGTTTCCCCGTGTTTGCATCGGGGCGGACACGAACGCCGGGCGTGCGGCACCGCGCGCACCCCGGCTGGATCGTCATCATGTAGGGCGGCCGCTCAGCGGCGGCCGCGTCGTCATGCAGAAGGTCGTGGCAGACCTACCTTATTTCGACAGTCGCACCCGCATCTTCAAGTTGCTTCTTGATCTTCGCCGCTTCGTCTTTGTTGACGCCTTCCTTGACGGGCTTTGGCGCCGCTTCGACGAGGTCCTTGGCTTCCTTGAGGCCAAGCGCGGTGATGGCGCGGACTTCCTTAATCACATTGACCTTTTTCTCGCCGATCGCGGCAAGGATAACATCGAATTCGGTCTTCTCAGCCGGCGCTTCCGCCGCTGCGGCACCCGCGCCGCCACCCGCCGCGGCCACCGCGACCGGGGCCGCCGCCGATACGCCCCACTTCTCCTCGAGCAACTTCGCCAGCTCCGCCGCCTCGATGACGGTGAGCGCCGACAGATCGTCGACGAGTTTTGCCAGATCAGCCATTTCTTCTACTCCCGATGCCGCTTTAAGGTTTGTACCGCAAATCGTGAAATGTGTGGAGGCCCTGTCAGGCCCGTCGAGCTCAGGCGTCGCCGCCCTCCTCGGAACCACCGGCCTTTTCGGCATGCGCCGCCAGCAGGCGCGCCAACTGGCCGCCCGGCGCCTGCAACAGGCCGGCGATCTTGGTGGCCGGGGCATTGATCAGCCCGATAATCTTGCCGCGCAACTCGTCGAGCGACGGCAGCGTCGCTAGCGCCTTGACCCCGGCCTCATCGAGCAATTGCCCATTGAGGCCGCCGCCAATAATCGTGAATTTGTTATTCCGATTGGCGTATTCGACCGCCGCCTTGGCAGCGGCGACCGGGTCACGCGAATAGGCAATCGCGGTAGGCCCGCTGAACAGCGGCGCCAGCCCGGCAAACGACGTGCCTTCGAGGGCGCGCTTCGCCAAGCGGTTTTTTGTCACCCGAAACCGCGCGCCAGCCCCGATCATCTGGCGCCGCAGCTGGGTCACCTCGGCCACGGTCATCCCAGACTGATGCGTGACGACAACGCAGACATTATCGGCGAATTCCTGATGCAGGCTGTCCGCCAGCTGTTGCTTCTGTGCTCGATCCAACTATCGTCTCCGCGCGCGCGATCCGTTTACTCAACCCGTCAGGCGAACAGCCGTTAAGGCAGCGGCGTCAGGACCGCGGCTCCTCTGAGAGGCCCGCGACTTCCACCTTCACCGCCGGCCCCATCGTCGAACTGAGAGCCACGCGCTTGATGTAAGTTCCCTTGACGCCGCTTGGCTTGTTGCGCGTAATCGCGCCGACAAAGGCGCGCACATTATCGATCAGCGCGTCGTCAGTAAAGCTCGCTTTTCCGACTCCGGCATGAACGATGCCGGCCTTCTCGGCACGGAACTCGACCTGCCCGCCTTTCGCCGCCTGCACCGCCTCGGTGACGTTCTGCGTTACCGTGCCAAGCCGCGGGTTGGGCATCAATCCGCGCGGCCCGAGGATCTTACCCAACCGGCCGACCAGCGCCATCATATCGGGGGTCGCGATGGCGCGGTCGAAATCGATCTGCCCCGCCTGCACCTTCTCGACCAAATCCTCGGCGCCAACGACATCGGCACCGGCCGCCTCGGCTTCCTTGGCGCGGTCGCCGCGCGCGAAGACGCCGACCCGCACCGACTTGCCGGTGCCATGCGGCAGCATAACCGTGCCGCGCAGATTCTGGTCTTGCTTGCGCGGATCGATGTTGAGGTTCATCGCGATCTCGACCGTTTCGTCGAACTTCGCCGAGGCGCGCGATTTGATCTGCTTCACCGCCTCTTCGATCTTGCTCGGCGCGTCGTCCGGACCGATACCCTGATACGCCTTTTCGAGCCGCTTGCCCTGCTTTGCCATGTCTACCTGCCTCCGCCCTTCCCCACCTTACCGGCGCGGACGGGTTGTTCGTCCGAAACGCTACTCTATCACGTCCAGGCCCATCGAGCGGGCCGAACCGATGACCATGCGGCATGCCGCGTCGACGTCATTGGCGTTGAGATCGGCCATCTTTGTCTCGGCGATCTCGCGGACCTGCGCCATCGTAACCCTGCCGACCTTCGGCCCCTTGCCGACGGTCTGCGAACCCTTCTCGATCCCCGCCGCCTTTTTCAGAAAATAGCTGGCGGGCGGCGTCTTGGTGACAAAGGTGAAGCTGCGATCGCCATAAGCAGTAATCACGACAGGGATCGGCATACCGACCTCGAGGTTCTGCGTCTGCGCGTTGAACGCCTTGCAGAACTCCATGATGTTGAGCCCGCGCTGACCCAATGCCGGACCGATCGGCGGCGACGGGTTCGCCTTCCCGGCCGGCACCTGCAACTTGATCATACCGACGACTTTTTTTGCCATTCTTCCTCTCCTGTCGTCCGGCCGTCATTGCGAAGGGCGTAGCCGCGCGGCCATCCCGATGGCCAGCGCGCTGCCTGACGGGATTGCTTCGCTGCGCTCGCAATGACCCTGCTGGGCGGCTCAGACTTTCTCTACCTGCGTGTATTCCAGTTCCACCGGGGTGGCGCGACCGAAGATCGATACCGCGACCTTGAGGCGCGATTTCTCCTCGTCGACCTCTTCGACGACCCCGTTAAATGATGTAAACGGCCCGTCCGACACCCGCACCTGCTCGCCAACCTCAAAGGTGATCGACGGCTTTGGTCGCTCGATGCCTTCCTGGATCTGCCGCATGATGCGCGCCGCCTCGGCTTCGCTGATCGGCAGCGGCTTGTTGTGGCTGCCGAGGAAACCAGTGACCTTGGCGGTATTCTTGACCAGGTGCCAGGTCATGTCGTCCATGTCCATCTTCACAAGCACGTAGCCCGGGAAGATCTTGCGCTCGGAATTCACCTTCGCGCCGCGGCGGACCTCGACGACCTCTTCGGTCGGCACCAGGATTTCTTCGAAATTTTCCGCCAGACCCTTCTGGTCGGCCTGCTCGCGGATTGCCTGAGCGACTTTCTTTTCAAAGCCGGAATAAACGTGGACCACATACCAGCGCATCGGCATCGTCGCAGCCCCTCGCTCTTACTGGCCGAGCCCGAACAGGAGCCGCACCCCGTAGGACAGCACCTGATCGACGATGAAGAAAAACGCAGCCGCGATGAACACCATCAGGAAGACCATTCCCGTCGTGATCAGCGTCTCCTTGCGGGACGGCCAGGTGACCCGAGACAGCTCCTGACGGACCTGCTGGGTAAATTCGGCGACGTTCGTCTTGGCCATTATGCAGTCAATAACACTCTGAACATGTTCATGTAAGAACGGGTGTGGCAGGAGTGGAGGGGCTCGAACCCCCAGCCCCCGGTTTTGGAGACCGGTGCTCTACCAGTTGAGCTACACTCCTATGCATTCTTTTACTTCGTCATTGCGAGGAGCGCTGCGCGGCGAAGCAATCTGGGGCAACAAGCCTCCCCATCGAGCTTGCTTCGTCCGCTCGCGATGACCCCTCGTGTGCGCTATTTCAAAATCTTGGCGACGACGCCGGCGCCGACGGTGCGGCCGCCTTCGCGGATCGCGAAGCGCAGCCCCTCATCCATTGCGATCGGCACCAGCAGCTCGACTTCCATCGAGATGTTGTCGCCCGGCATCACCATCTCGGTCCCCTCGGGGAGCTTCACCGAGCCGGTCACGTCGGTCGTTCGGAAGTAGAATTGCGGCCGGTAATTATTGAAGAACGGCGTGTGCCGCCCGCCCTCTTCCTTGGTCAGCACATACGCCTCGGCCACGAAATTGGTGTGCGGCGTGATCGAGCCCGGCTTCGCCAGAACCTGACCGCGCTCCACTTCCTCGCGCTTGGTGCCGCGCAGCAGGATACCCACGTTATCGCCGGCGCGGCCTTCGTCCAGCAGCTTGCGGAACATTTCGACGCCCGTGCAGGTCGTTTTCTGCGTCGCTTTCAAGCCGACGATTTCGATATCCTCGCCGACCTTAATGATACCGCGTTCCA
>JAFAYW010000094.1 GCA_019240125.1 Alphaproteobacteria bacterium | reverse complement strand
CGGCCGGACCAGGTGGCGGCGTCCCCGCGGTTGAATGCAACATACCTCGTCGGAGGCGAGCCTCGCTAACTCATGTTCTTGCGCTAACCAAGCCCCACGGAGCCCCAATGTACTGCAAGCCATGTTTCTGCTCGCCGGGAGCAATTCCCAGCGTCCCCGGTACCAGGGAATCTACCCGTAACCTATTGACAGGTCACGCAATCAAGCAACGCCGCGAAGCCAAAAGGGGCCGTTTCGGCGGCATTTTTCGAATTCCCTGTAACTGCCCAGGTGGTGGGCGTGTTGCACAGTTTATGTCGTTCGGAGGGCCTTGGCCATGACCTCGGGGTCCTCGGTGAGGGCTTGGATGACGTTCCAGCCCTGCTTTTTGGCGGTCGAGATGAAAGAGCGGATGACGGCGAAATCCATGGCCCCCTCGACGCTGCGGAAGCCGCCGGAGATCTTCTGTTTGACCTTCATCATGCGCACATCGCGTTCGGCCTGATTGTTGGTGAAGGGCACGCGGGCATCGTTGAGGAAACGCAGGACGTCCGGCTTGCGACCGGCGAGGCGCAAGAGAAGATTGTGCCCGGTGCGACGCGGCTTGCGGCCGCGTTTGCTGCCTTTGGTCTCGGCGACGGGCCGCGCGCGTGGCCCGCACCGCAGCGGTGCTTGGGCCTGATGGAAGGCAAGCCCTTCGGCCACGATGGCGTCATAGCGGCGCTCGAAGCGCTCGATCAGGCGCTGATGGAGGACGCGCGGTTTGACCACACCGTCGCGTTCGCGCGCGAGGGTGACGGCATGAGCGGCGCGGCGCAGCACGGCGTGCATCTTTCGTGCCCACTCTTCCTTGTCGATGTCGATTAAGGCCGTAAGCTCGCGCAAATGATGGGCGTTGCACAGCGCATGACCCACGTTTGCCATGGTGTAATAGGGCTTCCAGTGATCGTGCACCACAATGCCGGTGACATTGGCGAGCAGGCTGCCGCGCTTTGCGCAGACCCGGTAGAAGGTGAGCAAGGCGGTGCACGCCACATGCAGCCACGAGGTGGTGCCGGCGATGCGAAAACCAGTCTCGTCCATGTGCTTGACGCCGGCGCCGGCCACGAGATCGCGTACCGCGGTGACGAAATCGTGCAAGCGCGCGGCGCCGGTGCGACTCATGCGGGCGATGGTGGCGGCGGCGAGCTTGACGCCGAACAGATCGGCCATCAGCTCGGCGAGGCGATCCTCGGGCAGCAATTGATAGTGCAACAGATAGAGCACGAACGCGGTGATGGCAGGACCATATTGCACCGGCGCGTTGACGCCGTCGGGAAACGCGGCGCGGTTGTGGGCGCCGCAGCGCTTGCATACGCAGTCATGGACGCGATGCTCGGTGACGACGAGCGGGCGCGGCGCCGGCAGATCGAACACCTGCCGGGCGCCGTGGCCGCTGCTCATCGCCGGCGTCACCGCCGCCCCGCAGGCCGTGCAGGAAGGGGGGAAATGGTCGACGATGCTGTCGGCAACGGCGACCTGCTCCAGGGTCCAGCCTTTGTGGCCTTTTTGCCCGCCAGACCCGCGTCCCGACGCCTCGCGCAGGCTGCGCGTGCGCTGCGGCCGAGGCGGCTTTTTGAGCCCGTCGCTGGATGGCGGCTTGCCGCTGTTGGTACTGTTGAGGGCGAGCCGGCGCTCAAGTTCCGCAAACTGGGCTTTCAACGCCGCGATCTCGGCCGCCTGCCGCGCGATCTCGGTCGCCTGCCGCGCAATCTCGGCGGCCTGCGCCGCCACCAGCGCAATCAGCTCTTCCGGCGACAGCGCGGCGTGCGACTCGCGATTCGGATTCATCGAATCCTTGAATCGAAAGTCGGTTAAAAATTCCTCTATCCGCCCAGTCGGCAGCGCTCTATCTATGAACCTGGGCAGTTACCAAAGTTTCATTCAGATGCCTTGTTCACGCCCCATGGCCAGGATAGCGTTGTAAGTGCGGAGGGGACATCGGGAGGTGTCACATGAAGCACCATGCGACGGCACCGGCGTTCTCTGTCGGCCCGCACAAGATCGCGGGTTCATTCTGCCCGGAATGCCACGACCTGATGATCGCGGCGGCGATGTCCCAACTGGTGAAACGGGATGTTGTCCGCCATTTTTGGGCGTGCGAGTCCTGCGGCCATGAATTTCGCACCACGGTGCATCTGCCGGCGGTCGCCCCCGAGCATTGCTGCCCGGCGTGACGTGCCGTGGCGCATGCCACCAGCTATACCACCGGGAGCACATCGACCG
>JAFAYW010000034.1 GCA_019240125.1 Alphaproteobacteria bacterium | reverse complement strand
TCGCGTACCCGGCTGATTGGTCTTCTGTGGGACCGCTCGGCCGATGCGCAAGCCCGCATGAGTTTGCGGCACGCTCTGTCCGAGATAAAACAAACAGTGAACATGCGTGTTCCTGATTTGATCGATATTGGACGCGAGACCATCCGGCTGAATACGCCAGAATGTTGGATCGATGTGCTTGCCGGCATCGAGGCGACCGAACCGCTTCTTCAGGACCTCGATGGCGTCACGCCGTCCTTCGATCAGTGGCTGGCGGGCCAGCGAGCGCGGTTCGAAGACCGCGTCCGCTCCAAACTCGAGCGGGAGCTCGATCGGCTGGTAAAGGAAAACGCGCCACCGCAATTGCGGGCGGCCGCCGCACGCAAGTTGATCACCTTCGAGCCGACCCACGAGGGGGCGGTGCGGACCTTGATGTCAGCTTTTGTCCAGATCGGCGACCGGGGACAGGCCATCCGTGAGTACGAGCGGTGCCGACAAGCCCTGCGTTCGATGCTCGACCTGCAACCGTCGAAGGAGACAGTCGCCTTATTCGAAGCGGTCCGCCTGCTGTCAACCAGCCAGAGCACAACCCAGCCGAGGCCCGCATTGACTGGCGCCGTGGACGATGTCGTGAACGGCGCCCGAACGCCGGAGCGGCAGGTAGCAGCGCGCGGCGCGGCCTATCAGCCGTCGATCGCGGTACTGCCGTTCCGAAACCTATCGGGACAGGAAACAAGCGACTACGCGGGCGACGGTCTGATCGAAGACCTGATCGAGATCCTCGCCCGGGTGCCCAATCTTTTTGTGATCTCGCGGCTGTCGACCCTGACCTTCAAGGCCCAAAACCGGCTGCCTCAGGAGATCGGATCGGTGCTCGGGGTGCAATATGTACTGTCCGGCAGCATGCGCGTCAGTGGCAACCGGTTGCGTCTGACCGTAGAGCTGACCGACACGCTTACCGGCACGGCGCTCTGGTCATCGCGCCTCGATGAAACCGCGTTCGATGTGCTGGAGGTACAGTACCGGCTTGCTGATGCCATTGTGCGGCGTGTCGCGCCGTATCTGCATCAGGCCGAGTTGCAGCGCAGTCACAGCAAACGCCCCGACCACCTTGAGGCCTATGATCTCTTCCTCCGCGCTCAGGAGAATATGCACAACTCCTCCCGGGACATATTCGAGAGCTCCGAGGGGCTGTTCGATAAGGCGCTCGCTCTTGAGCCGAAATACCCGGCGGCTCTGGCGTGGCGCGCCTATTGGCATGTATTGCGGGTCGGCCAGGGATGGTCGAACGACACCGCGCGCGATGCCGCGCAGGCGGCTCTATTTGCGCAGCGCGCTGTCGAATGCGACGCCTTGCAGCCGATGGCGCTCGCGGTGCAGGGCCACATCGCCTCTTATCTGCATAAGAACTTCGATGTTGCGTTCCGGCATTTCGACACAGCGTTGCGCGTCAATCCCAACGCGGCTCAGGCTTGGCTGTGGAGCGCCGCCGCGAATGCTTGGATCGACAACGGGAAGCGCGCTGTCGAAGAAGTGACGCGAGCAATCTCCCTGTCGCCGTTCGACCCGCTGATGTACGCTTACAGCATGATCGCTTCGATTGCTTACCTGGTTGATGACCAGTGCGATCGAGCGGTCGAATGCGCGCTGCGCAGTCTGTCGGAAAACAGCACCTACACCAGCGCCCATCGCATTCTTGTGATATCGCTGATGATGAGCGGCCATGATCTAGAGGCGCGGGATGCGGCGGTAGAGTTGCTGCGATTGGAGCCGGGCCTCACGGTCACCGGATTTCTCAGACGCTATCCCGGCAGCGGCAGCCCGCACGCCGCCCGATTCGGGGACGCGCTCGCAAAAGCCGGCATACCAATCGCGTAACAGCCTCGAGCGGTGCCGCTCCGCTGTGATGGCGATCGGCACCGGCTACTCCTATTGCATATAAACCATGGAGTGTGAAAACTAGCCTGAGGAGTTACCACTTTTTTTCACGTTTATAACATATCTCACTTCACGGTGAGTCACACCTGACTGCGCCATGCTTTCGCCTTGTTTGACGTCGCGTCCAATCAAGGAGGAAAGAAGATGCCGTCACCAGCCTCAGAGACACAGCGTTTAAGCCCGTCAGCGCCTGAAATCGCTGACAGCGGCACGCTTCGCCTCGGCAGCGGCTGCATCACCGCCGAGTTCCCTCCGCTCCGCCAGCCGAAGCCGGAAATCGCGGATCGCGCCAATCTCCGCCTTGGCAGCGGCTGCATCACCGCCGAATTCCCCCCGCTCCGCCCGGCCCGGTCCGAGACTGATGATCGCGGCACCGTCCGCCTCGGCAGCGGCTGCATCACCGCCGAATTTCCTCCGCTCCGCCAGCCCCGGTCCGAGACTGATGATCGCGGCACCCTCCGCCTCGGCAGCGGCTGCATCACCGCCGAATTCCCCCCGCTCCGCCAGCCGAAGCCGGAAATCGCGGATCGCGCCAATCTCCGCCTTGGCAGCGGCTGCATCACCGCGGAATTTCCGGCGCTCTGAGCCCGCCGGGAGTAGGCTCGCCCTCTAAACGGCGAGCGGCGCGGGATCAGGATGAGCAAAACGACAATATGCGCGTTTTACCAACTTATCCCGTCAGCGCCGCCGCCAAAACGGGCTGATCGATCGGCTGACGGCATGCTTCCGATGCGGGGCTATCGCTTTTGCGAAGCCCTCGCGGGGGCGTCGGCATTTGGCTGGTATGTCTATCCGCCGTTGAATTTCAGCCTGGTATGGGATGGCGTCGAAATCGCCTGGACGTATGAGCGGGCGGATGGCTGGTACCCGCTTCGCGGCGCGCAGTTCCCCGGCTTTCGGAGCTTCTTCGAAAGCATAGCGCCGCCCGGCGCCACGGATCTGGCGCCACCGTTTCTTGTGCCGGCGCGTGAGCCAGGTGTCGTGCAGATCTGGAGCGGCTTGCTGGCGCGCACCGCGCCCGGCTGGGCGCTGCTGTCGCGAGCACCCGCCAACATCCCCCGCACCCAGGGCTACGAGCATTTTGACGGCATCATCGAGTCAGATACATGGTTTGGGCCGCTGTTTACCAATCTGCGGCTGACACGCACCAATTCCCCCGTCGAGTTTCACATCCGCTATCCGCTTTTTCAGGTGCAGCCGCTCTTGCGAGAATGCTATCGCGATCCGTCTTTTGCCGTACATCAAGCCGAAGACCTTACTCCTGAGGATTGGCAGCGGTTCGAGGCGACGTTGCGCCCGAACACCGAGCAGATGCGCGCGCTCGGACATTATGCGGTCGACGCGAGACGGCGCTTACGCAGCGAACCTGGATCGCCTGGGGGCCCCGGCGGCTTAGCGCCGGACGGCGCGCCCAGTGATGAAGACGCCGGCAAAAACTAGCGCTATGCCGATCAGGGCACGCAGTCCAATCCGCTCGCCTAGGACGATCCAGCCCAGTAGCGTCGCCCAGACAGGCTGGAGGTAGGCGACCAGCGCGGCGGGTACGGTGCTGGTCCGCGCCAGCAGCTGCAAATAGAGCGCGGTCGGCAAGGCCGAGCAAAAAACCCCCAATACTCCGAGCAGCAACCACACATTCAGGGGTAGCGTTGCAAGTTCGACCCTTTCGACGACGAGAGCGATCACCGCGGCAACGATGGCGCCAAAAGCCTGCTGCCCACAGGCAACCAGCGCGGGGCGCTCAGCCGCGGCATGGCGCCCATAGACGGTGCCTACGGCGAACGAGAAGGCCGTGACCAGCATTGCCGCGACCCCATACAGCGCGCCCGGCTGCTGCACGGACATAACGCCGCCAACGATCAGCGCCACCCCCAACAAGCCGGCAATTACCCCGAGCCACTGCAACGATGACAGCCGCTCGCGTGGAAACAGGAAATGGGCCAGCGCCGCCACCATCAAGGGCACCGCCGCCTGCACCAGGGCTACGGTGGAGCTCGGTGCGTACTTGACCGCGAAAACCGTCATTACGTTGGCAAACCAGCCATTTGTCGTCCCGAGGACGGCCATGTGGCGCAGCTCGACTAGCCGCGGTGCGCCGCCCGGACCGGCGGGCTCCGACTGGCCCTGCCCGCCGTGCCGCATCGCGAGCCATAGCACCAATGCCATCATGGCAATGAAGCCGCGGCAGGCGGCAAAGGTGAACGGACCCAATGATCCGCTGATCAGCTTCACAAACAGGAAGCTGCTGCCCCACGCGCATGAAATAACCGCCAGCGTCCCCCAAAGACTGCCGGCGCTCGTTCTTTCGGGCGCGCCTGTGGGCGGCATCGCTGATCCTTTTGCCGGCGTGCTGGCGATGGACCAGGGCACGGCCACGCCTCTTGAGCTTTACGTCTGCACTCCCGGAGGCGTGCATCAAGCACGGCGATCTCAGGATTGACAGGTAAGCACGGGTACATAGCTGCCGAGTTACAGCGGGACAAGGCAGCCGTCTCGATCCAACACGACTTCACGGTTGGTGTTGCGGTTTAGACGCAGTCGCGTTTGCCCCCCGCCGATCTGCGTCGGCTCATCACGGGAAGGCTTTACAACTCGGCGGGCGATGGTGCGTTTTGCGATGGTGCTCTCAACGACAGCAGGGAAGCCGCATGAACATGGCCCGTACCTACGGCCTTAACCGATCTCTTGGCGGTGCCATTGCCGCCATCGCGCTGGTCGCGGTTTTGAGCAGCGCCGCGGTGCTGTACACCATGCAGCGCGAGAGCAACGCCACCGCCGGCATGGACCGGGCGAACCAGATCATCCGCCAGCTCGACCGGTTCGAAACTGCCATGATCAATCAAGAGACCGGTGTTCGCGGTTTTCTGCTGACGGGCCAGCCGGAGAATCTTGAACCCTACTCGGCGGGCAAGACCGACCTGGTAAAGGTAAGGGGCGAACTGGATGCTCTGCTGGGAAACGATCCCCGGCTGGGAGAAGCAGAGGCGGCCGCCGGCGACTGGCAGCAGAATTTCGGCGACATCGTCGCGCAGAGCGCGGCGGACCCGACAAAGCGGGAGCAGATCCTAGGATTGGTTGTCGGCGGCGCTGGAAAACAACGCTTCGATAGGCTGCGTGACCGATTGCATTCGATCGATATCGAACAGGAGCGGGCCCGAGCGGACGCTCAGATGATCGTCGCGCACTCAGCGCGCAACGCCGTTTTAGCCCTGCTCATCGGTTCGGTCCTGGTGTTGCTGATCTGCGCCGCCATGGGTATCGCGATCAATCGGCTGATTGTGCGGCCCTTGATCGAGCTGGCTATTGTCATGGGCCGACTGGCGCAGCGGGAATTTTCGGTCACCGTGCCGGGGCTGCAGCGCCGCAATGAGGTCGGCGGGATGGCACGGGCGGTTGAAGTTTTCAAGAGCAGCATGATTGAGCTGGATCGCACCTCGGTCATGCGGGTGACCGCTGATACGTTGCCGGCGCTGGTAGGCTACATCGACACCCGACATTGCGTCGGGTTTCTCAACAGCGAGTTCGAGCGCTGGTTTGAGTTGAAGACGGACCTCGTCGCGATCACCGGCCAGCCGGTTGCCAGCGTATTTTCCGTCGCGCCATTTCCGGGGGTAGGGGCGCAGCTGGAGACGGCGCTGGCCGGTAACGAAGTGCGTTTCGAACATACGATGCTGCTGCATGGCACCGAACACCGTGATCTGGAAGCCTATTACCGGCCACATCGCGACGGCGACGGTCGCGTACTGGGCGCGGTGACGCTGCTGACCGATATCACCGACCGCAAGAACCTGGAGCTTCGCCTGGCACGGCAGGCCGGCGAATTGCTCCGCTCGAACGAGGAGCTCGAATCCTTTGCCTATGTCGCCTCGCATGATCTCAAGGCCCCCTTGCGCGGCATCGATAACCTCGTGACGTGGATCGAGGAGGACCTTGGCGAGGCGGTCACAGGCGACGTACGGACCAATATGGACCTGTTGCGCAGCCGCGTGCGGCGGCTCGAAAACCTCCTCGACGACCTGTTAGCCTATTCGCGCGCGGGCCGCGGTGACCTGACGCTCGACATGATCGACACCCAGCAACTTGTGGCTGAATTGGCGGAACTGGTCAGTCCACCCGCGGGTTTCACGATTGAAGGGGTAGCCCCGCTGCCGACGCTCAGAGCAAGCCGCGCTCCATTGACGCAGGCGCTGCAGAATCTGATGTCGAATGCCATCAAGCATCACGATAATCCGGCCGCCGGTCACGTGTGGGTGGAGGCTGGCCGCTCTGGCGCGATGGTGGAATTTGTCGTTTCCGATAATGGGCCGGGCATTCCGCCGCAGTTCCGCGAACGCGTCTTTGGCATGTTCCAGACGCTCCGGCCGCGCGATGAGGTGGAAGGTAGCGGGATGGGTCTCGCTATCGTAAAAAAGCTCGTGGAGCGGCAGGGTGGCACGGCGTGGCTTACCGACAACTCGCGCGGACGCGGGCTGGCGGTGCATTTCACCTGGCCCAATAGGTAGGAGCTGCACATGCCGAAGACGGTCAATCTGCTGCTGGTGGATGACGACGAGGTCGATGTCCAGGGGCTCAAGCGTGCGTTCACCCGTAGCAAGATCGGCAACCCCATCACCGTGGCGCGCGATGGCATCGAGGCGCTCGAAATCCTGCGCGGCATCAGCGGCAAGCCGCCATTGCCAAAGCCGCATCTGATCCTCCTCGACCTCAACATGCCGCGCATGAACGGCCTCGAGTTTCTCGAAGAGATCCGGGCCGATGAAGATCTCAAAAGCGCGCTCGTGTTCATGATCACGACCTCGAAGGATGATGAGGACAAGGCGCGCGCTTACGGCCACAACGTTGCCGGCTACATCGTCAAGCAAGACCCCGCCAACACCTTTCTGCAGGCGGTGTCGCTGCTTGAGCACTATTGGAAGATCGTTGAGTTCCCAGAATAGTCCGGTCGCACCTCCGACGCGTATTCTGCTGATCGACGACGATCAGGTCGACCGCGCGTCGATTCGGCGCGCGTTGAAGCGCTCGTCGTTGGTCCACGAAATCGTCGAAGCCGCCAACGGAATTACCGGCCTGCAGCTGGCGCGCGAACGGCCATTTGATTGTGTATTGCTCGACTTCCGGCTACCCGATGTCGATACCTTTGCTCTGCTGGCCGACCTGCTGTCGCCTGAGGGCGGCGAGCACGGCGTCGTCATGCTGACCGGCGAGGACGATCAGGAGCTGGCACTGCGTCTGATGCGGGCCGGCGCGCTCGATTACCTGACGAAAGGGGAGGTCACCCCGAACGGGCTAGCGCGGGCCATCCGCTACGCACGAGCGCGCCGTCAGTTCGTCTCGGACCTGGACAGCGCGCGCCGCGAGGCCGAGGAAACCTCGCACGCTCTCGATGTGCTCAACCGCCAGAAGAGCCTGCTGTTCTCGATCATTGCGCATGATCTGCGCAATCCGTTTCAGGCGCTGCTCGGCTTCTCAACCCTGCTCAGTAAGGCGCTCGAAGCCAAGGACTACACCACCGTCGAACGGCGTGCTTACGGTATTCAGCAATCGGCCAACCGGGCGTTCAACCTGATGGAGAGCCTGTTCGCCTGGGCCAACCTGCAGATGGATACGGTGACAGTCGATCTGGTCGATCTGCCGCTCGACCCGGTCGTTGAGGAAGCCGCCGCGAGCGTCGCGCAGGCCGCAGCCGAAAAGGGGATCGCGGTGCGGGTCGAGTGCGGCGGCCTCGGCGTCAAGGGCCACGCCGAGATGCTGGCGACGGTATTACGCAATCTGCTGACCAACGCGATCAAATTCACCATGCCAGGTGGCACGGTCAGCCTGACCGCGCGACGCCGCAAGGGCGGCATCGAAATCGTGGTGGCAGATACCGGCATCGGCATTCCGCCGGCGACGCTCGACGACCTGTTCCGCCTCGACAAGCGCACGACGACCGTCGGCACCGGCGGCGAGCGGGGTAGCGGCCTTGGCCTTCTGCTTTGCCGAGACCTGGTTCAGCGCCTCGGCGGCGACCTCAGCGTTCGCAGCAAACTCAACGCAGGCACGACCTTCAGCTTTCACCTCGGCGAGGCGGGCGGACGGTAAAAACCCGCCCGCTCCTACAGCAGGTTATGCCTGCGGTGGCTTAGTTCAGGCCGTACAGCCGCGCGACGTTATCGTGCACGATCTTGTTCTGCACGGTTTCCGAGAAGCCGGAGAGATTGCGCTCCAGCGTCGCCCGCGAGTTCGGCCAGATGCAGTCCGGGTGGGGGTAGTCGGCGCCCCAGATGATGTTGTCTTCACCGATCAGCGGGACGATCGGTTCGAGATAATTGTCCTGCTGATAGGTCACAAAACCCTGGCGGCGGAAGTAATCCGACGGCTTCATCTTGAAGCCCAGGCTGCGGGCGCGGTCGTGATATTCGGTGTCGCAGCGGTCGAACACATAGGGCAGCCAGGTCACCCCCGATTCGCCGAGCACGAAATTAAAGTCCGGGTATTTCTCGCAGGCACCGGAGGCGAGGATCGAGGCCAGAACCTCCATCGTGTCGAGCTGGAACAGCGTCGAGCGCACCAGCCGCCACTGCGTGAAGACCTCTTTCTCCATTTCCGGTGTGTCCGGGGCACGCACCGCCTTGAATCCAGTGGAATGGAATGAGATCGGGAATTTGCACTCGGCGGAGGCTTCCCACAGCACGAACCAGTCCGGGTGATAGAGCGGCGGTGTCATCCGCTTAAAGGCGAGATCGCCGCCTTTGAGCCCCATCTTGGCGCAGCGCCGCACTTCCGCCGCCGCGGTCTTCGGATCGGTGTTGGGGATGATCGCCAGCGGGAAAACCCGCTTGGAATCGGCCCGCTTGGCGAAATCGGCGACCCAATCGTTGTAGCGTTGGTCGACCCAGGCGCGCAGATCGACCTCCTCGATCAGGTCGTTGACCATCAGGCAGCCATAGATGATCTCTTTATCGAGCCCGTCCCGGTCGAGATCGGCGACACGCAATTCCGGCGTTGTCGGGCGCGGGTTGGCGCCCGGATAGGAATTCCACTCAAAGCCGAGATCGGCCATCTCGTCGATATGGTCGAATGAGCCTTTGGTATAGGGCAGGAAGCCGGGGCCGACGCCGTTCCACATGCCGCGGTCGATATTGTCAACAAACCAGTGCTGGCCGTCATTTCGCTCTTCGGTGCGCGGCGCCATCGTCTTCCACTTCTGCGGAGCCTGCGACGACCATAGATCGGCTGGGCAATAGGTCAGGTCGATATGGTTGTCGCCAGAAATGAGCTTCTGTTGCATCGCGCTACTCGCTCCTTCTCGATCGTCGCCGGCCCGTTGTGGGTGGATGAGGGCGGCATGACTGACGGCAGCATAATGTCGCACGGCGTTCGGATTCAACCTCGCGTGTTGCCACGATCGATCGTCATCGGCGAGGGGATTGTCTCAACGGCCCCGAATGTAGGCCGCGGACGCCACCGGCCGGCCGGATGCGTGCCGCCGCAGATCGCGCGCGGCACTCGCGGCGGCGCGGCATGCGGGATCAACGTCAAACGCGGGTGGACAGCCAGATCGCGATGCGCGAGCCGGTTTTCACCACGGCCGAAATCGCTTCGTATCCGATGGCCGCGGCGGCGCCACGTTCGAGCGCCACATCGCGGTGGCGCAATTCATCCTGGCGGAACCTGTCGACGGTCGCCCTTAACGCTCGATCCTCGTGGCTGGAGAGGCGCTCGGATTGCTGCTGGTAATGCTCATCGATGACGTCTTCGACCGCAACCGTGCAGGCCATCGCGGTACGTTCGCCCAACAACGCCGTTGCGATACCTAGAGCGTAACCGGCGACATGCCATAGAGGGTGCAGAATGGTCGGCCGCACGCCGCGCGTCCGCACCAGGTCGTCGAATGTCGCGAGATGCTGCTTTTCCTGCTCCGCCATATGCCGGATCGCGTCCAGGGCGCGGCCGCGACCGGTTACCGCCAGTTGCCCCTCATAGATGCGAACCGCTCCATACTCGCCGGCATGATCAACGCGAATTATCGCGGCGATCTCGTCCGCGGGCGGCGCGTCGCCCGGCAGGTACGATGGCCGTTGCGGGGTCATGCGGGCCTCCGGGGCGCCGTCGGCAGGGCGACGGGGGCTGCTGGCTGATGGCGGCGGGCGAAGGCCCATATGGCGGCGGCCGCCATGCCCAGCGACCCAAGCAGGTTGAAGCCTGCAAGCGAAATGCCGAACAGCGCCCACTGCACCTGGTCGCACAGGACCGCCTGGGTCCCCATGATCTGCCGCTTCATCTCCTCGAGGCTATCGGCACCGCCGGTCTGCACGGTGCAGGCGGTCGGTCCGGCAAACCAGTGTTGCTCAACCCCGACATGATAGAAGGCGAACAGACTGCCAGTGACGAATACGATGAGGGCGGCAAGCGCCAACCACGACAGCTTAACGCGCTCCCCGGCCAGCACGCCGAGCAGCCCGAGTGCGATCGCCACCCGCCATGGCCAGCGCTGCAGCAAGCACAACTCACAGGGCGCCAGTCCGCCCCAATATTGCGACAGCAGCGCGCTGCCGAGCACGGTGATGCTGGCGACCAGGATGAAACCGGCGAAACCGCGGGAGGTCAGGATCATCCGCTATAGATAGCGCAGCACCACAAACCCGCCAACGAGGGCCACCGCGAACAGTGTCGTGACCAGCGTCAGGCGGCGCTCGATAAAGACGCGCGCAGCATCCCCGAAATACCACAGCAATGCCGCCACCATAAAAAACCGCAGGCTGCGCGAGATGATCGAAGCGCCGACAAACGCCGCCAGATCGAAGTGCGCGACGCCGCTGGCGATCGTGATCAGTTTGTAGGGGATCGGCGTCATTCCCTTGAGGATGATGATCCACACGCCCCATTGGTCGAACCCGGTCTTGAGTGCGTCGTAGCGGTCCATCGCGTGATAAAATTCGAGGATTGGCCGGCCGATCGCATCAAACAGGAAATAGCCGATCGCATACCCGAACAGCCCACCCACCACCGACGCCACCGTACACACGGCGGCATAGCGCCACGCTCGGTACGGCTTCGCCAGCACCATCGGGACCAGCAGCACATCGGGCGGGATCGGAAAGAACGAGCTTTCGGCAAACGCGACGAGGATCAGCGCCCAAAGCGCATTCGGCCCCGCCGCAACCTCAAGGGCGCGTGCATACAGACGTTGAAGCATGTCTGATCCGGCGTGAACCCGTCAGCCCACGGCTACGCCACCATCGTCGTCACTCGGCAATGGCACGCCGTCATACAGCTCTATCAGCGGAATCTGGAGCGGCACCGATGTGAGGGTCAGCACACCACGGCGGCCTTGGACGAGTTCTGTTACCCAATGGTCGCCATCGCGGTGCAACACCTCCGCGAACAAGCTCAGTGAATCGATTAAGAGGATTTCCAGCACACTTGGAATGAGGCGGTAGTCCGGCACCTTATTACGATAGTCACTGCGACTAGTACTCGGTGACTGGATTTCGATAATCAGGAATGGGTCCCGTATTCTGCCGTCTTGGCCCAGCGGTACGCATGTGGCGGCTAGGTCAGCCACATAGAATGCATCGTTCCGATGAGAGGGGATTAGGCCGTCCTCGGTATAAATTCGGCAAGGCCGCCGTGATTGCAGGACGTTGCGGATTTCCCCGTTCAGATTGCTCGACAATAAGCTGTGCCGCCCACCCGGAGGGGCCATTGCGACCGGGCGCCCCGCGATCAGCTCATAACGATCATCAGCACCTCCCGCCCAACGAAGAAACTCGTCGACGGTCATGCCGTTGAGTGCTGCTTCAGCCATGCGCCATTTATATCATATCGAGGCGCTGGAGTTAGCTACGCCACGCCCCAGCCGCCGCCCCCCGGCGTCTCGACCACCACCACCTCATCCGCGGCCAGCGACAAGCTCGCCTTCCCCGGCACTTCCTCAACCGTGCCGCCGCCGCGCAACACTGCGTTGCGGCCGGGTTTGCCGTCGGCGCCGCCTTGCAGACCGTAGGGGGCGAAGCGGCGGCGTTCGCATTGCAAGGAGACGCGAGCGGTGTGGCCGACCGCGCGGATGACGCGCACCAGCCCGTTGCCGCCGCGATGTTTGCCGGCGCCCGACGAGCCCTCGCGTAACTCATAGCGCTCCACCCGCAGCGGATAGGTGATCTCCAGCGCCTCGACCGGGGTGTTCATCGTGTTGGTCATGTTGCACTGGATGCCGTCATCGCCCGGCCCCATCGGCCGGCCGCCCTGGCCGCCGCCGATCGTCTCGATATAGGTGTAGGGCCGTCCACCCGGCTCGCTCGACCGGGGGTCGTGGCCGCCAATGGCGACGGTGTTCATCGTGCCCTGGCTCGCCGCCGGCACCCGCTCCGGCGCAAACTGGGCGCAGACCTTCAGCACCGTGTCGGCGATGCGCTGCGTCGTTTCGGTGTTGCCGGCGCAGACCGCGGCCGGCAGGCGCGCGCCGAGAAAGCTGCCTTCGGGGATGATCAATTCGACGCTGCGAAACGTGCCGGCGTTTACCGGGATTTCCGGATCGGTCAGGATCTTGATCGCGAAAAAGCTGGCCGAGTAGGTCATCGGCGCGACCGCGTTGATGTTACCCGGACGCTGCGCCGACGAGCCGGTGTAGTCCAGCACCAGCTTGTCCGGCGATACGGTGACAGCGAGGCTCACCCGCACCGGCTCGTCGCTGTTGCCGTCATCGTCAAGAAAATCCTCGCCGCGATACGTGCCGG
>JAFAYW010000337.1 GCA_019240125.1 Alphaproteobacteria bacterium | reverse complement strand
GTAATGGCTTCGGGTGGGTTGAAAAGCGGGCGGCTCACGCTCCAATCTCCAACGGACCCGTGAGAGTTTCATGCGAGAGCCCCACGGCAAAACCGATGCGGCGCCTACAAATGTTTCCATCAGATAAAACGCATAATCTCCATTATGGGAAATCGATAACGGGTCTTCTGAAAAGTGGATTAGCGGTACCGGCCAACCAGCTTGATGCAAGTGACACGACTATCTCGCCGATTGTGGCAGGGTGAACCACAGAAGGGGGGGATCGAACTCGCGGCGGGAGGCTGTCGGACGCCAGGCGGCAACTCTTTGTTCGGCCTCGGAAACCTGTAGCGGGGTCATCGATTGTTTGAGACTCCCCCGGACCTCTTCGGCACGCTTGAAGCCATCAGCAACCGCAAGAGCAAGCTGCGTATACGCTTGCACATCATCCTTGGGGACGCCTTGGCCACCCATATACGCGACCCCCAGGGCGAACTGACTGGCGGCATCACCTTGGTCGGCAGCTTTACGAAACCACTTCACTGCCTCAACATCATCCTGCGGTACACCTTGCCCTTTAGAATATCTTTGGCCGAGGTTGAATTGCGCAACAGAATAACCTTGCTCGGCTGCTTTCCTGTACCACGTAGTTGCATCGGCGTAGTCTTGTGGCACGCCTAGACCTTTCGAATACATGGCGCCTAAATTGTTCTGACCAAACGCGAGACCCTGATCGGCCGATTTGCGAAACCATTTAACCGCCTCAGCAAAGTCTTGCGGTGTACCGCGGCCCTGCAGGTACAAGAGTCCCAGATTACTCTGAGCGCCCGCATCACCCTGATCAGCCGCCTTCCGATACCATCTCAAAGCTTCAACATCATCCTGCTGCAAACCCTGGCCATGTGCGTACATAAATCCGAGCAAAGCCTGTGCAGTAGCATTTCCCTTATCGGCAAGCGGCAGTAGCAGCTTGGCTTCAGTTGCGAAGTCATGTTGCGCGTAGGCCGTGTAGGCTGCCATCAACACGTCCGGTGATGTGCCAGCTGCGCGGACCGAGGGAGTGCCCGCCGCCGCGGCAAAAATGCTGCCGCTGATCAAAACAATAAGCGTCCGCTGGGTGGACAATTTCTTTATCCAAGAGCGTGCTGCGGCTAACATCGGGCGTTTCTCTTTTTTGAAATTTGGCTAGCTTCGAGGGCTCGGCTAAAAGTCATTCAGAGCCTCCGTCTAGTCAATGACCCCCTCAATGTCCCACACATATAGGCGCCGCCTATATGTGATAATGTCTTTTATCATATAAAGGGAGGTCAACGGGGGCAAAGATGGCGGACGGTCGCAACAAACAGTGGCGGGAAGATTGCGCGAAGATCGGCGCGGTCTTGATGCAGGAGTGGGACCCGATCGGGGTGCGCGACGTGCCGCAAGCTCAGGATGAGTATGATTCTTATGTCGGCCACATCTACACGATGCTGATGGGCGAGCGCGCCTCGGCTGACGCAATTGCTGCCCATCTCGACAATATTGCGACACACCGCATGGGCCTGTTGCCGACGACAGAAGGGATGGAACATAGCCGCCGAGTTGCCGAAACTTTGGTAAACCTCCGGCCGCAATTCGAGGCGTACTGATGCCGATGGCGCTCCTCGTTCCTATCCCCGCGCAGGTATTGCCGGAACTGGTCGCCGCCGCCGGCGAGCGGGCCTCGGTCCGCTTCCTCGAATTCTTCGCCGCCAACATCCGCAACCCGCATACGCGGCGCGCCTATTACCGAGCAGCGGAGGAATTCCTGGCCTGGTGCACCGCGATCGGCGTGCCGTCGATCGCCGATGTTCAGCCGCTGCATGTCTCGACATGGATCGAGGCGGCGACTCACGAGCTGGCCGCGCCCTCGGTCAAGCAACGTCTCGCGGCGCTGCGTCACCTGTTCGCCTGGCTGGTCAACGGCCAGGTCATGCCGAGCAACCCGGCGCATACGGTGCGCGGGCCTCGGCATGTCGTCACGTCCGGTCAAACGCCGGTGCTTGATCCGGCCGAAGCACGCGCGCTGCTCGACAGCATCGATGTTTCGACACCGGCCGGGCTTCGCGACCGCGCGTTGATCGGGCTGATGGTCTATTCGTTCGCCCGCGTTGGCGCGGCGCTCGGCATGAGTGTCGAGGATGTCTATACGCAGAACCGCCGCCTCTGGGTGCGGCTGCGCGAGAAAGGCGGCAAGCGGCATGCAATGCCGTGTCATCACAACCTCGATGAATATCTCGTCGCCTATCTTGACGGGTGCGGCCTGCGCGATGATCCGAAGGGGTGGTTATTTCGGACGGTCGGCCGCGGCACCGGCAAGCTCACCCGCACGGTGCTGCCGCAAGCGAACGCCTACGCGATGATCCGGCGGCGCGCCGCGGCGGCCGGCATCGCTACCAAGCTCGGCAACCATAGCTTCCGAGCGACAGGTATCACCGCCTATCTCAAGAATGGCGGGACGCTGGAAAAAGCCGCGGCGATGGCAAACCATGCATCGACGCGCACGACGCAGCTCTACGATCGCCGACGGGATGACGTGAGCCTCGATGAGGTCGAGCGGATCGTCATTTGAGGAAGCGCTTTTTAGTCCCGGCGCTTAGCAGCTCTTGAAGAAATGCGAGTCACTTTAGGATCGATTGAAGAGGTTGGCGGAAAATAGGCGACTTCGCGTTCAACTTCTTCGATGTAAGTTGCCACCTCGGCATACAATTCATCAGCCGGCGATATAGGACCGATGAGTGAAGCCACTTCACTCCTCGTCTGAACGTCCTCTGTCTTCTTTAAATAGATCGGTGACACCGCAGGTGAGAAATGATGCGCACTACGCAATTGCGTGAGAACAACACCCTCTAATATGATATGATTATCATCGCGACGTAGTTTCGCGAGAGTAATGAGACGCATAGCGCCGTGATCGCAGGTCAGCAAATGCAATAGACCGATGTCATTATTGATGTAAATTTCACCATTTTGACTAAAATCGATCTTTCTTCCGGTGCTTGACGTATACTTGTGATCTTCAAAAAATTCCAAACATCCCTTAGCTGGTGACCAAGCGATTTCATACACCGTCCGCAAAAAATTCGACTGGATCGACAATCCCCTCCGGAATCCAAAATAAATCCCCACGTAATCGGCATAGTGGCTTAAATTATAGGCGCCGTACTTAGCTCCGGATATAGCGTTGCCGGAGATTCCGTAAAGGTCTTCAGGCAGTCCGAGTGCCTGACATATATTTTTAATTGTCTGTAGACGGGTTCGTGCACCATGTTCGATATTACGAATAACCTTGTCACTGTATCCGGATTGACCGGCTAATTTTTCTTGCGTCCATCCTATGCTTTCCCGCTTTTTGCGTATGGCCTGACCGAGGGTTGCCAGCGCTTCCGGGTTGAGAAAATCCAATGCCATTAGGAGCCCTCCGCTTCGAGGTACCGCTCAAAGTTCCGAAAGCATACCGGTCATTTTCCGGTTCATCCGCTAATCTACCGAATCGCCACGCAGGTTTCCATGGAGCCGCAAAAGCGGAAGTTGAGGAGCGGTCGCCATGATGCCGCTTTCCGTCTAGCTGCCGTGTGTCCGGTCGGGCGACTAGCTACATCAGCTTCACCTTCACGACGGGTGAAGTCCTAAGGAGACCGAACGAATGACCCCCCAATTCCTTTTCGGTGCCGCCGTTTCCGCTATCATCGCCGCGACCGCTGTTCCG
>JAFAYW010000225.1 GCA_019240125.1 Alphaproteobacteria bacterium | reverse complement strand
TTCGCTCGAGGCGATCGTCGACGCCAACATGAAGGTCGATCGCTGTCTGCGCGCCGGCGCGATGGCGATGGGCGCCGAGGTCGAGATCAACACGATCCCCGGCTACCTGCCCCAACGCAACAACCGCGCGATGGGCGAGTTGTTCGGCGGCAATGTCGAGCGGCTGTTCGGCCCCGACAATTTCGATATCGGCGGCCACCGTACCGGCTCGACCGATATGGGCGATATCGCCCACATGATCCCGGTGATCCACCCCTATGTCGCCTCGGCGCTTGGCAAGACGCACGGCGCCGATTTCCGCATCAACGAGCCGGAACACGCCTATCTGACGCCAGCCAAGCTGTTGGCGATGACCGCGATCGACCTGTTATGGGACGACGCCGCCCCCGCCCGCAAGATCATCGCCGATTTCGAACCCGCCTTTACAAAGGACGCCTACCTCGCCTTTGAGCGCGGGCTGTTCAAGACCGAGCATTACAAGGGGGCTTGACCGAAACCGCGTTCCGGCCTCGCGCGCGTCTTCGTGGAAAAGGATCGGCTCGCTGCGTTTAGCGACGGGGTGATCGCCGTGATCATTACGATCATGGTGCTGGAGCTGAAGGCGCCTCACGATTCCAGCTTCACCGCGCTCGAGGAATCGGCGCCAATCTTTCTCAGCTATGTCCTGAGCTTTGTTTACGTCGCGATTTATTGGAACAACCATCACCATTTCTTTCATCTGGTGTCGCGCGTCGACGGGGCGGTGCTATGGGCCAATCTGCATCTGCTGTTCTGGCTGTCGCTGATCCCGTTCGTCACGAGCTGGCTCGGGCCGTTTTATGCGTCGTCGATCCCGGCGGCGGTCTATGGCGTCGTATTGCTGCTCGCGGCGCTCGCCTGGTTCATCATGCAGCGAGCCATCCTGCGGCTGCACGGCGATGATTCGGCACTAGCGCACGCCCTTGGGCCGGATTTAAAGGGCAAGATCTCACCCTTTCTCTACATCGCGGGCATCCTGCTCGCCTTCATCGACGCACGGATCGCCGACGTGATTTATGTGCTGGTCGCCTTGATGTGGCTGGTGCCCGACCGGCGCATCGAACGCGAGATCGGCAGAGGCGGCTAGTTTCAGGGGGCGCCCCTAATCTCGCGGCCTCGCGGCCAGCGCCTCCCGCGCGGCGCTCAAATACTCGTTCAGTGTGTCATCCAGCCGCTCATTGAGCAGACCATCGAATGCCTCAGCACCCTGCCCGGACTAAGCGCTTTGCAGGGCGCCGACATAGGCCGGCCGGTCAGCCGGCCGAATCGCGACCGGCGGATAATCGCCGCGGAGCAAGATAAGGTTCATCAGCAGGCGGGCAGTGCGTCCGTTGCCGTCATTGAACGGGTGGATTTCGACCAGGCGCCGGTGGGCGACAAAGGCCGTACCCGGCGTTAGCGGCGCCGATGCCAGCCATCCCGCGAGGTCGCCCATCAGCGCCGGGATTTCGGCTGGCGAGGGAAATGCGTGCCGGCCGCTATTGGTCACGACAAAGCGGCCCTGGTCGGCATAAGCACCGGCAATGTCCGGGTTTGAGCGCAGCATCACGAGGCGGTGCAGGTTGCGGATGTCGGTTTCGCCGAGAGGCGTGCCCAGGCGGGCAAGATCGCGCACGTAATGCAGCGCCGCGAAATGATCGATCGCCTCGAGGTGATCCTTGAGCGGTTTGCCGCCGATCGTGATGCCGTGCTCGATAACGAGCGTTGTCTCGGCAGCGGAGAGCGTGTTGCCCTCGATCGCGTTCGACGTGTAGGTCAGCTCCAAATCATGGGCATGTTGGAGATTGCCGAAGGCGCCGGGACCTGACCGCGCAGGCGGTCAAGTTCGGCTTTCCTTACAGCGATGGCAGCGCGGATTTTATCGATGTTGCGCTCTTAGCACGCGCGGGCCGCGACCGACAAGCCACCGGGCGACGCGGCGGCCGCTCTCTCCGCAGTCGAAGAGAGCGGTCGTCTAGGGTCTGAGTGTCTTACCCGACGTGCTTCTTCAGGAACTCGACGACCGGCGCGTGCGTCACGTCGGTGTTGCGCTTGGCGTTGTCGAAATAGCTGATTTCGATGTCGCCGCCGGCCTTGCGGTAATTGCTGACAAAGCGTTCCGGCTCGTTGCCCGGGAAGCCGCCATCGGGGTCGTGGTAATCGTGCGTCTGGTCGGGGCGGCCCTGGATCCAGATGGCGGGCGGCATCACGACCTTCTCGCCCTTTTCGAGGATCAGCATCGGGTTGCCTTCGGCCATCGTGGCTTCGTCGTGCCAGTAGGTTTCGTGCTTCTTGTCCATACCGACGGCCCAGCCCGGCGGGTTGCCGGCCGCGACAAGCCGCTTCGCGTGACGATAGCGCGACAGCGGGTTGATCACCGGCCACAGCATCACGACCCCTTTGACGCTGGAATCGACGCCGGCCGGGCCGGGAATGTCGGTGTAGCGCGGATCGTTCGGGCGCATCGACACCAGCATCGCGAGATGCCCGCCGCTCGACGCACCGCCGATCGCCACCCGGTTGGGATCGACCTTAAGCTCCTTGGCGTGCGCCTTGGTCCAGCGGATGCCGTAATTGATATCGGCCAACGTCGTCGGGTAGCCGTCAGGCCCATGCCGGAAATTCAGCGTGACCATGACATAGCCGCGTTCGGCGAGGTATTCGCCGAGGCCGGTGCGCTCTTCGAGGTCGCCATTGTTCCAGGCGCCGCCATGCAGGTCGATCAGACAGGGGAACGGCCCGGCCCCGTCCGGCTTGAACACGCGCGCCATGATCTGGCGCTCGCCGTGCTTCAGATAGCAGAGGTTTTCCGTCGAGAACGGCATTTCCTGTCCCTCCCTCATGGCGCCGTCGTGAGGTCGATGGCGCTGTTTAAGGTGCGACAGGGTAACGCGCCCACGTCACGGCGACCATTGCGAAATTCGCGGTCCGCCGTGGCGCGTCCAGACAGCCTCAAGGCATCGGCACGCTGTAGGTGAGGACGACCGATTGCTCGCCGGGATTGCGTTTGGTCAATCCCGCGTTGGAGGTGTGGTTGAAGTTCACGCCGATCCGGCTGTAATCGGGCATACGGTAAGCGAGCTCGGCGCCGGTGCGGAACTCCCACCAGGAGCCAAGATTGGTGCCTCCGCCGCGCGCGAAATAGCCGGCCGCGGCATTCGGGGTCAGCACCCAGTTCGGCGTGAAATTGATGTCGAACCCAAGCCCGCCATAACCGTAGAACCCGCCGCCGCTGGTGCCGGAAACGCCGACAAACGGCTGGAGAAACCATAGCGTGTCGCGGAAATGATACTCGGCACGCAACTCGGCGGCGGTGCGGCTATCGGGATGCGATGAGCTCGGCGTCACATCGAACGCGCCGGCACCCAATTCGACGCGCGCCGGGTCGTTTGGCGAGCCGAGCCAGGAAGGGGGTTGCCACGAGAAGTATTGCGCCTGCGCCGGATGCGCGATGGCGGTCCCCAGTGCCAGGGCAAGCGTTAATAGTCCAGTCCGCGCCAAGCTCACCCCCACCCCCTCAAAGCTCCCGCCACGACGTGGCCGAGTAATAGAGTCGCATGCGGCGGCGGTGAGCACAACCCGCGGTTTGCCGCGCCCCCGGCGGCGGGCGCAGGCGCTTACCAACCGCCATCGACCCCGATCGCCTGACCGGTCACGAATGCCGCCTCCTCCGAAGCAAGATAGGCGATCATCGAGGCGACCTCCTCGGGCGTACCAAAGCGGCCGACGGGAATCGCCTTGGAGCGCTCGCGGAAGCCGGTTTCGAGATCGTCGCCATATTCGCGGCGGTTGGTGCTGATCGCACGCGAGGTGCGGATCGGTCCCGGGCACACCGCATTGACCGTGATTCCGAACGGCGCCAGGTCGAGAGCCAGCGATCTGGTAAAGCCAACGATCGCCGCCTTGGAGGCAGCGTAGGTGGCGCGCTTGGGGCCGGGCCGGAAAGCCGCCTTTGACGACACGCAGACAATGCGGCCCCATTCCGCCTTGCGCATCGCCGGCACGGCGGCGCGCGACATCAGAAAGGCGCCCTTGGCGTTGACGCCCATCGTCATGTCCCAGGCGGCGACCGGCACGTCCTCGATCTCGTTGCGGTCCGCCCCCTGCGGCGCGCCGGCATTGTTGACAAGAATGTCGAGCCGCCCATATCGCGACAGCACCTCGCCGACCATGCGATTGGCGTCGGCCTCCTGGCTGACATCGCCGAGCACCGATGATGCGGTGCCGCCCGCCCGCGCGATCTCCTCGACGAGGGTATCGACGCCGCCCCAATTCGCATCGGTATCTTCCGCCGCATTGAACTCGTTGGCGACCCCGGCCGGCCGCACATCCGAGACGACGACGGTCACCCCCCTCCCGGCCAGCGACCGGGCCGTCGAGTTGCCGATCCCGACCGACTTGCCGCAACCGGTAATCAGCGCCACACGCGCAGCATGAGCCATGGTGTTCCTCCCTCGATCATTGCTCTGCGCCGGCGGCGCCGGCAATGGCTACCACATCGGCCGGGCGCCCCACGCAAGGAAGCCGTCGTTTTTGAGGCCGGGCTTGCCGTAGCCGAGAGGCTCGCCGGAAGGGCCGAAGACATGACCACCAGCGGCTTCGAGAATGGCCTGGCCGGCGGCGGTATCCCATTCCATCGTCGTGCCAAAGCGCGGGTAAAAATCCGCGTCGCCGGCGGCAATGACGCCGAATTTGAGGGCGCTGCCGCATTTGCGCCGCTCCAATATCGAGCGTCCCTCGAAATATTCCGCCAGGCGGCGGCTGTTCTCGTGGCTGCGGCTGTGCACGACGACGATGCCCTCAGAGGCCGGGGCCCGGGCGTTGATCGGCTCGAACGCGCCCTGACCGAGGCGGCGCCGCGCGGTGCCGGGGCCGTGCGCCGTATAGGTCACGCCGATTGCCGGCCCGTGCACCACACCGAGCATAGGGCGGCCGTGCTCCACCAGTCCGATAAGCACCGCGAACTCGCCGTTGCGGGCGACGAACTCGCGGGTGCCGTCGAGCGGATCGACCAGCCAGAAGCGTTCGGCGGGCGATGCGAAACCTGCTTCGGGCACGGTTTCCTCCGACACGATCGGGATGTGCGGAAAGGCCCGGCTCAGCATCTCGACAATGACCCGCTCGGAAGCAAGATCGGCCTCGGTGACTGGTGTTTTGTCGTCTTTATGCTGCACCTCGAACGGCGCGGCATAAATCTGCATCGCCGCCTCGCCGCCGGCGATGGCCGCGCGCAACGCTGTTTCGAGCAGTCCCGCCTCGGCCGGCATCAGGCGGCCTTGGCTGGTGCGGCGTCGCGGATGGCGCGCCACAGCCGCTCGGGCAACAACGGCATGTCGAGATGGTCGATGCCGAGTTCGCTCAGCGCGTTGACCGCGGCGTTGATAAAGGCCGGCGGCGAGCCGATCGCTCCGGCCTCGCCCGCGCCCTTGACGCCGAGCGGATTGGTGCGGCACGGCACGACATTGTACGAGAATTCGATCGCTGGCAGCGTGTCGGCATGCGGCACCGCGTAATCGGTCAGGTTGCCGCTCAGCAACTGCCCGCTCTCGGGCTCGTAAACCGTGCGTTCCAGCATCGCCTGGCCGATCCCCTGCGCGATGCCGCCATGCACCTGGCCCGCCAGCATTAGTGGGTTGATGACCTGCCCGAAATCATCGACCACGAGATAGCGGAGCACATCGACATGCCCGGTATCGGGATCGATCTCCAGCTCGCAGACATGGCAGCCATTAGGAAAAGTCGGCGATGGCGGAGTGAAATGGCCGCTTTCGGCAAAGCCCGGTTCAAGACCGACCGGGAGCTGTGCGGGGTTGAAGGCGGCTCGCGCGACAGCCTCAATCGTTACGGCGCGGTCGGTACCGCCGATCGTAAACTGGCCGTCGTCGTAGACGATGTCGGCCTCGGCGGCTTCCAACAGGTGCGCCGCGATGGTCTTGCCCTTGGCGATCAGCTTGTCGCCGGCATGCATCAGCGCGGCACCACCCACCGGGATCGAGCGCGAGCCGCCCGTGCCCCGGCCAAATGCGATGGCATCGGTATCGCCCTGCAGCACGCGGATCTTGTCGAGCGGCACTCCGAGCTTTTCCGAGACCAGCTGCGAATAGGCGGTCTGGTGGCCCTGCCCGGACGATTGCGAGCCGATCAAGACGGTCAGCGTGCCCGCCGGATCAAAGCGCAGTTCGGCGAACTCATCGGGCGGAAAGCCGGATTGCTCGATATAGACGGCGTGCCCGATGCCGCGATAGCGGCCGCGGTGGCGCGATTCGGCCCGGCGTGCGGCAAAGCCGGCGATATCGGCGGCGGTCAGCGCGTCGCCGAGGTTGCGGGCGAAATTGCCGCTGTCATAGGTGAGGCCGAGCGGGGTCGCATATGGCATCGCCTCGGGCTTGATGAAGTTGCGCCGGCGCAGTTCTTCGGGCGCGACGCCGAGCTGTGTCGCCGCGTAATCGAGCAATCGCTCGATCGCATAGGCCGCCTCCGGCCGCCCGGCGCCGCGATAGGCATCGACGGGCACGGTATTGGTATAGACGCCCTTTACCGCGACATGAATCGCCGGAAAGGAATAGACGCCGCTGTACATCACCGCGCCTGACGCAGTCGGAATCTCCGGCGCGAAGTTCGACAGATAGGCGCCCATATTCGCGGTCAGCTGAACCGACAGGCCGAGGAATTTCAGGTTATCGTCGAGCGCCAGGTCGAGCCGGGTGATGTTATCGCGCCCCTGCGTGTCCGTGACAAACGAGTCTGAGCGATCCGGGACCCAATGCACCGGGCGGCCGATCCGCTTCGCCGCCCATAGCGTCAGCACGTGCTCAGGATAGAGGAACAATTTCATCCCGAATCCGCCGCCGACATCCGGTGTCACGACGCGAATGCGGTTTTCCGGGATGTGGAAGACATGTTCGGCCAGCAGGTTGCGCACAAAGTGCGAGCCCTGCGTCGAGCTCCACAGTGTGTACTGGCCCTCGCCATCGTCGTATTCGCCGATCGCGCCGCGAGGCTCCATCGAGTTCACGACGACGCGGTTGTTGACCAGGGTCAGTGAGACGTGGTGTCTCGCGCCGGCTGTGGCGCGTTCGACGGCGCCGCTATCGCCGATCTCCCAATCGAAGCACAGGTTGTCCGGCCGCTCCTCCCACACCGCCTGTTGCCCCGGCTCCAGCGCTCGGCCAGTCTCGACCGCCGCCGGCAGCGGCTCGTACTCGATCTCGATCAGGTCGGCGGCATCGCGCGCCAAGGCGGCGGTTTCGGCCACCGCCATCGCCACCGTATCGCCGACATGCCGCACAATGTCTCGCACGATCGCCGGGCGCGGCGGCAGCCACATCGTCGAACCGTCGCGGTTGGTCAGCCCGCTGACGCAGGGCACCGTGCCGATGCCGTCTCGGGCCAGCTCGGCGCCGGTCAGCACGGCAACAACACCGGGCGCCGCCTCGGCCATCGCGGTGTCGATCGAACGGATGCGAGCATGCGCGTGCGGCGAGCGCAGCATCGCGGCATAGGCCTGGCGCGGCCGCACGAGATCATCGAGATAATGGCCGCGGCCGGTCAGGAACCGCCGGTCCTCGACCCGTCGCACCGGCTGCCCGACACCGAATTGCCTCATCCAATCCTCCGTCCCGCTATTTGAAGATAGGGTGCCCGCTATGCAGCGTCCATGAGATGCGGATCGGATGGCAGCCGGACGGCGGTCGGATTTCCCGCACGCCGCCCCTCGCCCTTGTATAGTGGCGGGAGATACAAGCAGCTCGGGAGCATGCGATGCTGGAAGTCGAACGTCCCTCCGATCTGAAGGCCTATGAGGGCAAGGAAGTCGGAGTAAGCGACTGGTATACGGTGAGCCAGGAACAGATCAATAAATTCGCCGACGCCACCGGCGATCACCAGTGGATCCACGTCGATGTCGAGCGCTCCAGGAAGGAGATGCCGGGCGGCAAGACCATCGCGCATGGCTGGCTGACCCTGTCGCTGGTGCCGCGCCTCGCCGAGACGCTCTACAAGGTCAAGCGCAAGTCGCGCGGCATCAATTATGGCGCCAACCGGGTTCGCTTTACCGGCACGGTACCCGCGGGAAGCCGCATTCGTCTGCGCCTGAAATTCAAATCGGTCGAGCCGGTCGAGGGCGGCGTCCGCGTCACCAACGAGGGCACCATGGAGCTGGAAGGCCGCGACAAGCCGGTCCTCGTCTGCGAAACGATCGGCGTCACCTACGACTGACTGACGGTCACAGCGCCGGCCACTCAGCCGACCAGTACCGCTTTCCCGATCACCTTGCGGTCGATGATGGTCTGGATCGCGTCCGCGGCGCGCTCCAGCGGAAAGGAATGCGAGATGCGCGGGCGCAGTTTGCCCTGCCCCGCCAGCTCGACAAGCTTGCGCATGTTCTCGCGGCCGATTTCCGGCTGGTATTCGGTGACGCCGCCAAGCCGCACGCCGATCACCTCCAGCCCCTTGATCAGCAGGTAGTTGGTGCGCGGCGTCGAGGGGCCACCGCCGAGAAAGCCCAGCACCAGGATGCGTCCGCCCCAACGCAGGCAGCGAAGCGACTCGTCGAACACCTCCGCTCCGATCGGATCGTAGACGATATCGACGCCATCGCGTGCCCCGGTCAGCTCCTTGACCTTGTCGCGCAAGCCCGCGCGATAATCGATCGCGTAATCGGCGCCCTCTTCGAGGCAGATCCTGCGCTTCTCCTCGTTACTGGCGGTAGCGATCACAGTGGCGCCGAACAGTTTGGCGATCTGAATAGCGGCGATACCGATGCCGCCGGCCGCGCCGTTGACCATAACCCACTCGCCAGGCTGCAAGCGGCCGCGCTGCATCAGCGCGTGGTAGGCCGTGTGGTGCGCGCCGCGAAACACAGCCGCCTGTTCGAGGCTCATGCCACTCGGTACCTGGTCGCAATCCTCGGCCTTGGCATTGCCGAGTTCGGCGAAGGCGCCGAGCCGCTGCCGGCTCATGATCTTTTCGCCCGGCTTGAAGCGGGTAACGCCCGGCCCTACCGCGACCACCTCGCCCGCCCCTTCGTTGCCGGGGATGAAGGGCGGCTCGGGTCGAAACTGGTATTTACCGGCGAGCATCAGCACGTCGACATACTGTGCGCCGCGCGCCTGGATGTGGACCTGCAACTCGCCGGGCCCGGGTGGCGGCGGATCGGGCACATCGCGCCACGCCAGCACCTCAGGCCCGCCAAACGCCTCACAGACAATCGCCTTCATGCCGCGCCTCTTCTGGAATTACGGGGGAATGCTAACGTTCAGCACGCAACCATCGCAACAAGCCAGCGCCCCTCATGGCCCGTATGATCACCGTCAACGACCGCATGCAGAAGGGTTATCGCTATGAGCTGACCCATGCGGCGGGCCGCGAGTTCGACCCCCGTTTCAAGCCCGATCTAACACCCAAGGAGATGCTGGCGATGGGCATCTTCGGCGGCAAATACATGACCGATTGCCAGGACGAGTTTCCCAGAAACTGGTTCACCCACGCAAGGCTATCGCCCGAGAAGGAGGACGCCTCACTCAACTATTTCGGCATCAAGGCGAGTCAGCCGCTCAAGGTATGGAAGGCCAAGGGCTGGATTTACCCGGAAGACCCGCGTGGCTGGTTCCAGTGGTACTGCCGCTATTACCAGGGCCGCCGATTACCCGAAATCGACGAGCGGCAGATCAAGCGCTGGCTGGCGATCCGGCGCCATGTCGGGCAGATCCAGAAAAACTGTCGTCGAGGCGATTGCAACTGCCGCCGCAGACAGCGCCAGGCCTTGCTTCACTGGGCGTATGACAGCCGCAAAATTTAGCAGCCCCTTGCTGGGGAAGACTACTCCGCCGCCGCCATCTGACCAGCGTCTCTCTCCGACTTCAATTCGAGCAGAGCGCGCCGGAAATCCTTGGGCATCACCTTGACGAAGGAACGCACGGCCGTGTCCCAATTGTCGAGGATGTGGCGGGCGCGGGCGCTGCCGGTCATCAGATGATGGCGCTCGATCAGTATCCGCAGGCGCTGCGCGTCAAAGCGCAACAGATCGCCCATGCCGCTGTCATGCACCCCATGGGCACGCTGCCGCGGCCGCTCGTCATCGTCATCCATGTCAGCCGAGGGGTCGAGGCTTTCCAGATCGACATCGGCGGTGTTGCAGACATTGGCGAAGCCGCCACGCGGGTCATAGACATAAGCGACGCCGCCCGACATGCCTGCCGCGAAATTGCGCCCGGTATCGCCGAGCACCGCCACGACGCCGCCGGTCATGTACTCGCAGCCATGATCGCCGGTGCCCTCTACAACCGCCACGGCACCCGAGTTGCGCACGGCGAAGCGTTCGCCCGCGACCCCCTCGAAATACGCCTCACCGGCGATCGCGCCGTAGAGCACGGTATTGCCGATGATGATGTTCTCGGTGGGCTCGCGCTGCGCCTGCTTCGGCTGCCGCACGATAACCCGGCCACCCGACAGGCCCTTGCCGACATAGTCGTTGGCATCGCCGAACAATTCGAGCGTGACGCCATGCGCCAGGAAGGCGCCGAAGCTCTGCCCGGCATTGCCCTCGAACCGGGCCCAGATCGTATCTTCCGGCAATCCGGCATGGCCGTAGCGCTTGGCGACTTCGCCCGAGAGCATCGCGCCGACCGTACGGTTGACGTTGCGGATCGGCTTGGTGATGCGCACCGGATGCGGATTGTCGAGTGCGTCACCCGCCTCGGCGATCAGCTCGTTGTCGAGAGCCTTGTCGAGCCCGTGATTCTGCCGCTCATTGTGGTAGATCGCGACACCCGGCGCGGCCGGCTCTTGGAACAGGATGCGCGACAGGTCTACACCCTTCGCCTTCCAGTGATTGACCGCGCGCAATGCGTCGAGCCTGTCAACGCGCCCGACCATCTTGTCAAATTTGCGGAACCCGAGTTTCGCCATCCACTCGCGGACTTCCTCGGCGACGAAGAAGAAGTAGTTGATGACGTGTTCCGGCTGGCCGGTGAAGCGCGCCCGCAACACCGGGTCCTGCGTCGCGACACCGACCGGACAGGTGTTGAGGTGGCATTTGCGCATCATGATGCAGCCGGCCGCGATCAGCGGCGCTGTCGCAAAGCCGAACTCGTCGGCGCCGAGCAGTGCCCCGACCACGACATCACGCCCGGTACGCAGCCCGCCATCGACCTGCACAGCGATGCGGCCGCGCAAGCCGTTGCGCACCAGCGTCTGCTGCGTCTCGGCGAGGCCGATCTCCCAGGGCGAGCCGGCATGGGTCAGCGAGGTCAACGGGCTGGCGCCGGTGCCACCTTCGTAACCGGCGATCGTCACATGATCGGCGCGCGCCTTGCTGACACCCGCCGCCACCGTGCCAACCCCGACCTCCGACACCAGCTTGACCGACACATCGGCGGCCGGGTTGGCGTTTTTCAGATCGTGGATCAGCTGCGCCAGATCCTCGATCGAGTAGATGTCATGGTGCGGCGGCGGCGAGATCAGCCCGACGCCGGGCGTCGAGTGACGCACCGCCGCGATGGCCTTATCGACCTTGCGACCTGGGAGCTGGCCGCCCTCGCCGGGCTTGGCGCCTTGCGCCATCTTGATCTGCAGAACATCGGCGTTGACCAGATACTCGGCGGTGACGCCGAACCGGCCCGAGGCAACCTGCTTGATCGCCGAGCGCTTCGAGTCACCGTTGGGGAGCGGCTTGAAGCGCTCCGCCTCCTCGCCGCCTTCGCCGGTGTTGGATTTGCCGCCGATGCGGTTCATCGCGATCGCCAGCGTTGTATGCGCCTCGCGGCTGATCGAGCCAAAGCTCATCGCGCCGGTCGCGAAACGCTTGACGATCTCGGCCGCCGGCTCGACCTCCTCGAGCGGCACCGGATTCTCGGCAAGGCGGAACTGCATCAGCCCGCGGATCGTCAACAGGCGCTCGCTCTGGTCGTTGATCGTCGCGGCGAAGGCCTTGTAATCGGGCGCAGAATTGCCGCGCACCGCGTGTTGCAGTTTGGCGATGGTCAGCGGCGTCCAGGCATGCGCCTCGCCGCGCAGGCGGAACGCGTAATCGCCGCCGAGATCGAGCATGTCCTGGTACAGCGGGTCGTCGCCATAGGCCCGCGCGTGGCGGATCAGCGCCTCTTCGGCGATGGCGTTCAGGTCGGCCCCCTCGATCGTCGTGGCGGTGCCGGTGAAATAGCGGTCGACAAAGCCGCTCTCCAAGCCGACCGCGTCGAAGATCTGGGCGCCGCAATAGGATTGGTAGGTCGAGATGCCCATCTTGGACATCACCTTGAGCAACCCTTTGCCGACCGCCTTCAGATAGTTCTTCTGCACCTCGTAGGCGGTCAGCGACAGGCCGCTTTCGGTGCGGACCTGCTCCAGCGTCGCGAAAGCGAGATACGGGTTGATCGCCTCGGCACCGTAGCCGGCGAGCACGCAGAAATGGTGCACCTCGCGCGCCTCGCCGGTCTCGACGACGATGCCGGTATTGGTGCGGTCGCCCTCGCGGATCAGGTGGTGGTGCACCGCCGCGGTCGCGAGCAACGCCGGGATGGGCACGCGCTTGGGCGACACTGCGCGGTCGGACAGGATCAGGATGTTGTGCCCGG
>JAFAYW010000126.1 GCA_019240125.1 Alphaproteobacteria bacterium | reverse complement strand
TAGAGCGCGGCAAGCAGTTCGACATCAACACCGATTTTGCGAAACCCAATGTTTATGACGAGCTGAAGTTCGATCGGCACAGCGACATCTTCCAGAACCTCTCGCGCGACACGCTCACCTTCCGCAACAACGACGCGCAGACGGCATTGCCGATGCGCGAGATGGGGGCGTTCAAGCCAGGCGAAATGGTCGGTGGTACGTCGGCGCATTGGGGCGGCAATGCCCGCCGCTTTCTGCCGCACGATTTCGAGATGCACTCGAAGATCAAGGAGCGGTACGGCGCCAGCTTCATCCCCGAAGGAATGAATCTACAGGATTGGGGTGTCACCTGGGACGAGGTCGAACCCTACTACGACCAGTTCGAGGAAATTTTCGGCGTCGGCGGCAAGGCCGGCAACCTAGAGGGAGAGATCCAGGCCGGCGGCAATCCGCACGAAGGGCCGCGCTCGCGCGAATATCCCAACCCGCCGACCAGGCGCACCTATGAGGGCGAGTTGTTCGCCGAGGCGACGCGCTTGCTCGGCTATGTGCCGTTTCAGGGCCCGACTGCGGCGATGACCGCCGACTATCGCAATCTGTACCGGGTACAGATGCTCGAATGCTCGCGCGGCGGCTTCTGCTCGAGCCACGTCTGCGGTTCGGGCGCCAAGGCCAATCCCATGACCTCGGTGCACCCGGCGCTCTTCCGGCAGCCGACCTTTGAGATGCGCCCGCTGTGCAATGTATTGCGCGTCAACACCGATTCCACCGGCAAGAAGGCCACCGGCGTCACCTATATCGACGCCCGCGGCAATGAAGTGGAACAGCCGGCCGACATCGTCATCCTCGGCGCCTATTGCTTTAGCAACACGCGGCTATTGCTGCTGTCGGGCATCGGCACGCCGTATGATCCGCGCACCGGCAAGGGCACGGTCGGCCGCAATTACGCCTACCAGCAAGGCGCCTCGGTCCAGGTGTTCTTTGACGATATCGAATTCAATCCGTTTATCGGCGGCGGCCAGGTCAACACCTCGATCGACGAGTTCAACGGCGATGTGATCGACCGTGGCCCGCTCGGCTTTATCGGCGGCGCCTATATCAACGTCGCGAGCAGCGGGGCGTCGCCGATCAAGGGCAAGCGCGTGCCGGCCGGCACCCCGCGCTGGGGCGGCGAATGGAAGAAAGCGGTGGCGCAGCACTATCGCCGCAACATGTCGATCTCGATCCACGCAACCTGCCTGAGCTATCAGCACAACTATCTCGATCTCGATCCGACTTACAAAGACGCTTACGGCCTGCCGCTCCTGCGTATGACGTTCGACTGGAACGAGAACGAATTGCGGATGATGGATTACCTGAACGAGCGCTGCATGGAGATCGGCCGTGCACTGAAGGGCTCGCGCTTTGGCGGCCATAACAAGGGCACGCATTTCGGTCTCCCCGGTTACCAGAGCACCCACAATGTCGGGGGCGCCGTGATGGGAAGCGATCCGTCGACCAGCGTCGTCAACAAATATCTGCAATCTTGGGACGTCTCGAACCTGTTCGTGGTCGGCGGCAGCGCCTTCCCGCAGCAGCCCGCGAACGGCCCCACCGAGACGATCGGCATGCTGGCCTGCTGGGCGGCCGACGCGATCAAGGACTACGTGCGCAACCCGGCGCCCCTGGTTTGATCCCGTTGCACGGCGACCATTGGTTTGGGCGTCGTAGCGGGTGTGGTTAGGAGCCGATCATCCGGGCAGAATTCCCCAGTTCATCAATCGCTCACGATCCTCGCGCAGAAAGCGCGCGCCGATATCGTTGCGGTACCTAAGATTGGGGACGACGACCCTGCCGGCGAGGCCATATGCGGCCGCTTGCGCAGCCTCCACCGTTGTGCCCCGACCCGTCACGATCATTAGATCGCCGATGACACCGCTGGTCACGAGGCGCCCTTCGGAGAGCGCCACCTCGCAGTAATGCAGGTGGGCATGGTCCTCGGGCGACGGGGTCCCCTTGAACAGGATCGGCATCCCTTTTGAAAGCACGTCGTAATCGGACCGGTAGGGGAACGGCGGGACCGTCAGCACGACCCCAACGGCGTATCCCGGGTGCGTCGCTATTTCCAGGCCATCGCGAGACAACATACGGGTGAAGATTGCGCCCCAGTCCTCGACGTGCAGTTCCTCGAGAATGGCGTATCCCGGATAGCCGAACCGGCAGGTAAATTCGAGCGGCCAGATCCCGCGCTCGTCCACGATCGTGTTGAGATTGATGTAGCCGCAATAGCCCGCTTCCCGCAGCCGCGCTGCCATGGGGGCCAGCGTCGCCTCGAATAATCGCTCGGCACCGCGGTAGGTGACCAACGTGCCCATCTCACCGGTGAGCTCGCCGAGGTCACCGGGAAACAGCCGCTTGTGCTCCCAATCGAGGCAGGCCGGCGTGAGGAAGCGTTCGCCGTTAAAGTAAGCTCCGACACCGATTTCGACGCCGCTGACGTGCTGCATCAATACAAAGCTCGGCCTGTCGACGCTGTGCCAGCGGTCGCGATGCATCTCGATCAGCGCGATCACATCGCTGCCGTCATCCAGTTCGCCGACATAGTTGTGGGTGGACGGAAATTCGCCTCCGTTGAGTTTATAGACCCACCGCCCACCCTGCGAGCGCAGGAAAGCAAGAGCGTGGTCGAAGTCTTGAAACTCGTGGCTTGGCGCGACGCGCATTCCGGCTTCCGCCATCGCCTGCTGCCCAAAAGCGCGATCATTCTCCAGACGGTCGCCGAAGGCCGAACCGCCGATTACCTGATAGCCTTCCGCCCGCAGCCGATCCTGAAGGAGGCCTTGGTCGACCCCCTCGAACAGAATGACGCCCGCGCGGCCGGCGGCTCGGATCCAGGGCAGCTCGGCGCGCCAATCCTCGGTTCGGGGCACGATGCCGGCGAGCACGCCCGAGGCATCGGCTTCGCTGACAAAGACGCGCACCTCATGACCGGCGGCCAGCAGCCTCCGGTATAGGTTACCGAGATCGTTGTATTGGCCGATGCCGAGAAATCGCAACGCCATCTCCGCCCGAGCGTCGGTGGGTAACGCCGGACGCCAGCCGCAAGTTCTCGACAAAATTTGAACCGAGTCCACCGCGAGCCGTTCACACCGCGTGATCGCCGCCGCAGATACTCTTGCTTGCCGTCGAAGCGAGGCATTCGCCTCGCTGTGCGAGCTGGGGCGCGCGCTCCAGCGATTGGGATATTCCTTTGTAACGCCAACCCCGCTGACGATCGAACGGGTGAACCGCCGCCCGGAAAACGCTATTGCCGGCTCGCTGCGCGGTTTCTTTGGCTGGAGCCGACCGATCTCCCCCGAGCGGCTGCCGCCTGCAATCATGGAACTGGCACGCAGCGCCGGCATCCTTGAGCCGCGCGGGTCGCTGGTGGCGAGCAAGCTCCGGTTCTCGACCTTATCCGGGATGCTGTTCGCTCATTCGGCGTTTCCGACGGTCAATCCGGATGCGGTTTTCTTTGGGCCGGATACCTACCGCTTCGGTGCGATGATCGAACGCGTCATGGCCGAATTGACCTCGCCCCCGCGCCGCATTCTCGACCTCGGCTGCGGCAGCGGCGTTGGCGGAATACTGGCAGCGCAGATCGCCGCGAACCGGCCACTCGTCGTTCTCACCGACATCAACCCGGGTGCCCTGCATCTAGCCCGCGCCAACGCGCAGCTGGCTGACACGCCGGCGGCCATGCTCGCAGCCGATGTTTGCAGCGCCTTCGCGGAAAGCAAATTCGATCTGATCGTCTCGAACCCGCCTTATCTGCGCGATCCCGCAAATCGTTTGTACCGCAATGGCGGCGGGACCTTCGGCGAGGGCCTGTCGCTGCGAATTCTGCGCGAGGGGCTTGCCTGCCTGGCGCAAGGGGGCCGGCTGGCGCTCTATACCGGATCCGCTATCGTTGCCGGGCACGACCTGTTCCGAGAACAGGCAGAAACGGTGCTGGCACAAGCCGGCCGCGGCTATGAATACAAAGAAATCGATCCCGATGTGTTCGGCGAAGAGCTCGACGGAGCGTGCTACCGCGAAGTCGAGCGGATCGCAGTTGTATCGCTCGTTGTTTGCGGTTGACCCGAGAGGAGAGAGGCGATGCCGAATACTCCAGTTCTGGACCGTGAATGCCAGGCAGGTCGGGCGGCCGATCGCACGGGCTGGGAAGATATGGCCGAAACGCAGCGGCGTCTGGCCCGCTACAACGAAAAGCGCCTGCGGCCGGCATTGTCCAACGATCGCTGGCGTGCCGATCTCGCCGAAGAACAGCAGATGAAGGCAATGGAGGCGCAATTCGTCGAACAAGAACGCCAGGCAGTGGCGGTGCGCGCCAAGTCGGCCCCCGGTACCCCGGAAGGGTTCATGGATTGGTATGAGGGGCTGCGCGATACCGGACCGGGACAAGGCGACGCCCTGTTCCCCTGGCTGGCGGAGACCGCCTCGCGCGCCGAGATGCGCTGGTTTATCGAGCAGGAAATTGGCGGCGAGGCGGGGTTCGATGATCTCGTCGCGCTGACCCAGGTGCGCATGGGAACCACGGCCAAGCTGGAACTTGCCCGCAACTATTGGGACGAAATGGGCCGTGGCAATCGCAAGGCCATGCACGGTCCGATGCTGAGCGCTCTCGGACGTGCGCTTGGCGCGCGATCAACGGTGGACAGCACCGTGTGGGAGTCGCTGGCGCTGACTAACATGATGGTCGCCCTGGCCGCGAACCGCCGCTACGCTTATCAGTCCATAGGCGCGCTGGGCATTATCGAGCTGACCGCCCCGGGCCGCGCCGTTTACGTCACGCGAGGCCTGGAGCGCCTCGGCATTCCGGCAAAGGCGAGACATTATTTTGCCTTGCACGCAGTGCTCGACGTGAAGCACTCGGCCGCCTGGAACCGCGAGATCATCCACTCCATCCTGGCGGAGGAGCCGCGCGCCGCGACGGCGATCGCGGAAGGAGCGCTGCTCCGGCTCGCTTGTGGGGAGCGTTGCTTTCGCCGTTACCGGAAGGAGTTTGGCCTGGTGAGCGCCTAAAAACTCTCAGGTTTCGAGTTCCCGACTGTAGGTCCGGTAATCGACGGTAAGTTCTTCCCCCTTCCGGATGTCGCGGAGCGTGACGAAATTGAACGCGTCATCCACCGCGACATTCGGATTAAGCGAGTGGTTCAAGTACCAGCCCACCGTCAAATTGTTGAAGTCACTGGGTCCAAACCATCTACCTTGGGATAGGACACAGAAATCCTGGTAGAGCTGGCGAATTTCAGGATCTTCATTCTCCAGGAATATCGGATCGAGCTCGCGAAGGCCGCCAGGATCGTTCGGAAACAGGTTCGTCCCTGGCGGGATCTCGCGGATCGCGAAAACACCCACGCCGTGTAGCTTTGAGGGCCTTATACGGGCATAGACGCCCTCATGTGGAGGAATGATTTCGAAGCTCCCTGACCGATACGAAATCTTGTACCGGATTCAATGCTCAGGTCCATGGTTCCGACCGCATCCGCCATCGGCACTGCAACTTAGCCGGTGGTAAGCGTCATCGTGTCTGTCAGCTCGTCCATCGAAACTCCCAAGGCACCCGAGGCTTAGCCGCCCATCGGCCCTGGCGGCATCAGCATCGCAGACTGCTCACCGGCGGGCTCGTATCCGACGATACGCGACTGCCGCGGCTCTCTCAGTTGGTCACGTGCGATTTGCGAAAATTGCATCGTGTGTGAACTGCTTTACATCGGCCGGAGCCACCGCACTCTATGATCATGGCGTTGAGCAACTCCCGGTTCGGAGCCACCCCATGTTTAATGAACCGCCGTTGAATTGGGTCGTTAAAGCCGAGCCGCGGGAGATGCTGATCCCCGCGCTCTCCAGGACGATGGCACCAGTGGGTGCAACGCGGGCTCTCACGGAGGATGAACCAATGGCTGATACTGAGGTGGTCGTTGCCAGGTTCATACGGCTTCTCGACCAAGTAGCAGCTGAATCAGCTGCTTCACTCAAGTCAACCACGATAGTCGTTCGACCCTGCCCGGCGCCTACCTCCTACGAAGTCGTCCTCGGAAGACTTACCAGTCGGTTGGATGAAAACGAGCGCGCTGAGTTAATCGGCTTGTTCGACAAGATGTCACACGCCTGATTTCGCGGGTCGCCCCGGACGGCTCACCGCCCCCCAAACGGCGATACACGGCGCTCGCAACGCCTATTGCGATCAGCCCGCTAACTACACGGCGACGCCGATTGGTCACTGCCGCCGGCGAGGGCCCCGAGATCGCCCGCGATTAAATGCGTTCTCGCGAGAAGGCCAGTCTCCACGTCTTCCAGATCAACTTCCACGGCAACCGTGACCTCGCTCAACTCCTCGCCTCGGTGGAGTGCTCTATGCGCGATGTGGTGCCTCCCGTGATCCGACCGCCTACCCCAGCGAGGCTGCGACCACCTTGACTTCGGTGTCGAGTTCGATGGCGTCACCCATCTCGCGGCCCCAGCCGGATGCTTGTAGCCGCCGAAGGGCAGAGCGGGGTCGCCGTTCTGCGAGACCGGTTGGCGCCCGGGAGATCAGGCCGCAGGGGCCTCTATAGACGCAGCTTCGCTGAGCTTGGGTGTGACACGGGTCGGTCCAGCCTTGGCCGACCAGGGTTTGGTTTTGAACCAGGCGACGGAATGGGCGGTGCCGAGCAGGATCGTCGCTGCGCCGGCGTTGAGGATCAGCTGGATGCCCCAGCCGTCACCTGTTCGCATCAGCAGCATACTGCACAGATGCGACAACAGCATGCCACAGAGGAAAACGGATAAGGCCTGCTGACCGCATTTCACGATCGGCCGGCACCATGGACTCGCGAGGATGCTCTCCCTACCCTTCAGAAGTACAATCGCGAGTTGTGCCGTTGCCAGGAAATGCGCGTACTGCCACAAGTCGAGATTGGTCTTGTTGCTGTGCAGTCTGAAGAATTCCTCAATCGCTCTTATCGCGGGACTGCCGGCGACCAGAGAAGGACGTGACGTGATAAAACTCAGACAGACAAAAGCGATCGAAACAACGGTGACCGCTTTTGACCGCAGCGGAGCTGTCAGCCAGCCTCGGCTGATCGAAAAACCTGTAAAGAAGATCAGTTGCCAGCACAGCGGGTTAAAGTACCAGCCTTTGTCCGATAACGGCTCTCCCGGAAAATTGAGACCGGCGGTCCATGCCAATGCATAAAGCGAGATCGAAGCCGCGATAACCAGGCTCGGCGAGATGCGCGCTAACAACATCGACACCGGGACCATCGCAAGCACGGCTATATAAAGCGGCAGAATGTCGAAATAGTTCGGCACATACCTTAATATGGTGAGTCCGAGGATAGCGGTCGGGGCGTCCGTGACAAAAGTCTCAAGCCCGAGAACGTGTAGATAGCTTCCGGGGCCAACACCTGTAACGCCAACACAAAGCGCCACTGCGGCCACGAACAAGGCTATCTGTGCGAGATAGAGCTGCCAGCACCGCAAGGCGACGCGGGCCGCACCCAACCAGAAGCCGCGGCGCACAAAGGTCTCGCCGAAGGCAAGGGCCGCCGCGTAACCCGAGCAAAATACGAACAGGTCGGCCGCATCGCTTAGTCCGAAGCGGGCCGGGATGAAGTCCCACAGCCAACCACCGCGAAAATGCGCGATAAAGATGATCAGCAAGGCGGCGCCGCGAAAGAAATCCAGCCGCAGGTCGCGTACTTTGACGGGCAGATCGGTTGGCAAGGCGGACCCCTCGTAAGCTCGGCGATGTACGACAGCAGGAGCGCGCCGGCTCCCCGCAGATCAAACCGCGGGCAGCAAGCGACGATGCAAAAGGGCGATCATCGCAAACACGTCAGTACAACGCAGCCAGAGAATGCTGGCGGCAGCAGCCCAGGTGGCGCAAGCCTGCTTGAACAGAACGCCACCATCGCCATACGGATCGATGCCCAGCGGTGACACCAGATGAAAGAAGATCGCACCCGTCATGATCAAGAGCGCCAATGCCGCGCCAAGGACTTGCGTACGCGCCGCGAAAAGCAGAATCGTCGCCAGCAGCTCGGCGCTGCCGGTACCGATCCGCATCGCCTTTTCATGTCCATGAAAACCAAGCCAGTCCGTCAGCAAGGTAAACAGGTCAACGCTGCCGGGGTGGGCGGTGAACTTGAATTGAAGATACCAAAGAAAAACACAGGCGATCCAGAGTGCCAGCACCCAAGCCGCTAATTTTCGCCATGTGCTCAAGGTCGCGTCTGAATCTGCGTCAGGAAGCATCGCGGATCGACTCATAAGCGGACGATATATCCTCAATCACCTGCAGTAGAAAGTATTGTTAATCCCCCTATCGTTTCTCAGTATGGCGTGCCGGCATTGCGGGCATGCTGCAATGCCGAGGCATACCACTCCAACTCATCAAAAAATCTTGCGGTTATGGCAGCCAATCTAGGCTCGTTGGGGTTGCCCTCGGGCGTTAGCGCGCTCCCAATGTGCGGGACTGGCAGCAGTGATGGGATACTCGACATACCGAGCTCCGCCAATGTCATGCGCAATTGCATCGCGGCGCGCACGCCGCCGAATTGACCGGCGGAGTAGCATACAATCGCCGAGGGGCGGAAGAAATACTCCTCGAGAAAATGGTCGAGAAGGTTTTTCAATGCCGGTGGAATACCGTGATTGTACTCGCCGCTGACGACAATGAACCCGTCACTTTCGCGATAAAGCTGGGCGAGCTCCTGCAATATCGCCGGTGCGGTCCCAGGCTCGTATTCCTTGTACATTTTATCGAGCAACGGCAATCGCCGTTCGGCGGCATCCACAAGGGTAGCGGCATGGCCCCGCTGAAGCACGGTTTTCTCGATAAAGCGCGCGAGACGAATTCCGGCTCGCGCTTCCCGCACCGAGCCGTAGAGAATCGTGAAGTTCAGAGACATTGCCTCACCCTAGTACTGGCATCGGCCGTTCGGCGATGATCATGGACCGCCACGTCACGCAACCGCCTGCAGAGCCACAGAGGTGCCGGGGTATACCGCAATCCGCGATGTACTATCCGCGAACGGGATTTCCGCCTCGGCGAGAGCGGCTTCAAGACGTCTGTAGGCTTCCGTGCGCAGTTCGAACTGACGCTCCGGCAATGTCTGGAACTTGCATCGGAAAACCTTTACTCCAGGTTCGATCCGCAACAGCTTGGCCTTTAACGGACCGACCATGAGCTTGGCGAGAGCTTCGTCTTCAAGCATCTCCTGGCCAACTTTTTTAACGAGCTTGCGAACGCGCTCGCTTTGCACCGTGTGCGGCAGCGGGATTTCGAACTTATCGATCACCCAGTCACGCGAGTTATTGCGCACGACCCCCAGCGAACCATAGGGCACAAAGTACAGCGGCCCGTTCTGGTGGCGCAACGCGACTGTCCGAAAAGTGATGCGTTCGACCACGCCTTTTGCGCTGCCGCCCTCGATGTAATCACCAACACGAAAGACGTCTTCGATCAGATAGCAAGCACCGCTGAACAGGTCTCTGACCAAGGTCTGCGCACCAAAACCCACGGCAATACCGATCACCCCGGCGCTTGCCAGCAGCGGCGCGATGTTGGCACCCAGTGAGGATAGAGCGCTCATGACCGCGACCGCTCCGATTACCAGCCGGCCGATCGCATGCAGCAATGGCTGGATGGTGCGCGCGCGGCTTTGCGGACCGCCCTCTTCGCGGCTCAGCCGAAACGCCAGGGATGCGTCGAACAGTATCCAGATGTACCAGCCGGCAAGCAGCGTAAACCCGGCATCGACGACGCTCCCGAACCAGGTTCGCGCCCCCGCGGGACCGAGCAGCGCGCCGAGGTCAACCGACCAGAAATGCGCAAGCAACAGCACGACCACGATCGTCTGGCCCCAATGCAAGGCCTCGTGGATGCGATCCACCAACTCGCCCGCCGCGCGCCCCATCTCCGCGGCGATTGCCTGTGACCCATGTGCCGCGGCGGGCTCCTCGACGAGGACGAGCGGCTGGTCCTCTGAATCGGGCCGCGGTTCATAAAATCGCCGGGTGAGGATCTTGCCGGCTGCAAGGTGTCGCCGGAACCGCACCAGCGCCAGCGAAACGGTACCATCAGCGGCAGCCACGCCGATCAGGACGAGTACCGTTTCAAGCAACTCCCGGAACGGCGGCAGCCGGCCAGAGAGGAGGGCGACGACCCAAATGGCCGTCAGGCCGATGACCGCACTTACCGCCAAGACAGCCCAGACCTTGCCGAACCCGACCAGGTGCTGCCACGCACGTGCCAGCCCGCGCACGCACATGGCACCCGCCAACAAGCCGGCGGCGACCATGATCAGCCGCGGCAGCCCCTCGCCGATCCAGCAGTAATATAGACCCGATGCCGCGGTCCAACTGCCGCCGCCGAGCAGCAGGACATGCCGGATAAAGCTGCGCAGTACGGCCGCATCGGTCTCGTCGATCGGAAACAAGCGCAACCCGGGCCGCCCAACTCCGAGAGGCAGGCTCAGGAAGACGCTAGCGAACCAAACGATCGACGACGTCGTGACCGCCATCGCGAGAACTGATTGAAATGTCTCGGAACCGTGGAAGACAAGGCCGTGATCGGAAAATAGCAGGTCCGCGCCCCCGAGGCCGGCTATCAGATAAGCGGCGGGTGGCGCCGCGTCGACGAGGCCTGCGCGCAGCAGCGCAAAAGCCGATGGCAGCTCAAACGGCGGCGCGATCAACCGCAACCTGTGCCGCTGTGACCGCAAAGCCAGGCCCACGAGGCACGCGACGCCAATCGCGCAGATCAGCATTAGCGCAAAGGCGAATAAAACCTCGGGGACGCTTCCGGCGGCGCCGCCTCCAGTGAGGAGCTGGCCGGCTTGACCGAGCCGGCCCGGAGCATTCATGGCATCGCGCGTGAGATCGACGATGGTCTTTCCAAGTTGCGACGCGCTCTCTGCCCAGTCCGCGACGTTGACCGACAACGGCTGCATCGGAGCGTCACTAAGATTCTCAGCCATTCCTCATCTCCGGTGTATTGAGGCTCGGCCTGCCTCAAGGTGCCGCAGTGTAGTATTCTGCCATTGACCCACCTTGGCGGAAGAGATTCGGATAGCGTCGACGCACCGGCTCAGGTTTATCGTCGCGATGCCGCGCGCCGGCTTTGCGGCGTAGGACGTGTCAGGATTGCATGCGGTCGCTGGTCTCGGTGCTATCGCAAACCAGCACTCGCGATCGTTACAGCGAAGGCGGCGTCTCACTTCTTGAGAAACAGATAGTCCGCGGCGTAGGGCTCGGCATGGAAGTCGCCGGGCTTATCGCATGTGCCGGCCGCGACCCCGCCACTGGTATTAATCCGTTGCACCGTCGTCACCCCCTCCAGTTCCCCGTCATCCGTCGGATCGTCGATGCTCAGCTTCAGCCAGGGAATATCCTTCGGGTTCGGTGCCGGACTGGTTGCGTTGAGCTTGCCTTTGACTTCACTGACACCGACCTGCCAGGACGGTCCGGCATAGTGCCGGCCGACCGTCTTCCCGTCGCGGATCAGGGTGGCGATGGGTTCGCGAAACTGCCATGTCAACTTGCCGCTCGCGTCGCCCCTGCACTCGTAAATCTGGGCCCCCACCCCATGCGCCTGGAAGACGACCGTTTCACCCTTGACCTGAATAGCAGCTGGCAAATCGGCAGCAGACGCGGCGCCGGAAATCAGCAATGCCGCGGAGGCGGCAAACAAGCTCGAACGGCTCATGTAGATCCTCGGATCGTCGGACGCGATACTGCTGCTGTGCGACAAGTATGCCGGAATTCAGAACCGAAGCTTCCGTCCGATCGATCATTCAGTAAATAGCCAGGCCGGAAGCCCGGTTAGTACCGCCGTTCGCCAAGGTCATCCTCGCTTTGCCGTGCGCATCACCAGTGCGCCGGTTGTCCTCATACCTTCGTATGCTGTAAATCCCTCGCCTAAGCTCATGCTGCGGCGTATCTCCCGGTTGCGACGGCCCTTGGCGAAGGCGGCTCAGCGGCGGGTTACCTCTTGGATAGCGGCCGCGCGTGGGACGGAATCAGCTATCCGAGGACCTGATGGCAAGAGCCCCGCGCGGCGGAAAAATCCAGGAGGACGGCGCGAATGCCGCGAACGCTCCAGCGCAGGTCGCACTCAAGTTCAAGACACGGCGAAGCCAATCGCAGAGGGCGCGGAAAGCGCCCACTCCTGTCGTCGAAGAGATTTCTGTGCCTATTCCTTCAGCCGTTTTCTACGGTGATGCCGCCGGGTGGGGGCAAACTGCGGGTCCCGCTTCGGCAGAGGACGTTGATACGCTAGCCGGCCGAGCACCGGCACTCGCATTGAAGGGATTCATCGACGAAGCCAACGGTCATCGAATGACCGGCTGGGTCTGGGACCCATCTCGCCCCGATCAGCGGGTCGAATTCGAGGTGTTGGAAGGGGACAACGCCCTGGTCCGCGTTGTCGCCAACCAATACCGGTCGGATCTGCGCGGCGCCGGAATCGGCGATGGGCGGCACGCCTTCAATGTTCTGTTGAACCGTGTGTTGCCGCGCGGGCCGCGCCACGAGCTCTATCTTCGCTGCACCTCGACCGGCCTCGAGGTTCCCGGGTCGCCCATCGTCATTGAAACGGAGTACACCGCCGACGCTCCGGTGGAAAACAGCCTCGCGGAAGCGGCAAGCCCCTATCTAGGGACAACGCTCGAGGCGGAAGCCACTGCCGACGACCTGCTTGAAACGCCCGCCCCTCTCGCAGGACCTGGCGCGCCCGGCGACGTAACGCATCGCGTCAGGACACTGCCGACTCCCGAAGCAACCCTCGAAAGCAACATCGATTTCGCTGATTGGAACGGAGTGCGCGGGTGGGTATGGGACCCCCGGCAGCCGGACAAGCGGATTGCCCTGGAATTGCGCGATGGCGATGCATTGCTCGCCGCAGTCACCGCTGATGAATACCGGCCCGACCTCGAGCTAGCCGGAGTCGGCGATGGGCGGCACGGTTTCTCGATCCAGTTCAGTGAAACCCTGTTGCCTTACGCACGGCATGTCCTGCATCTGCGGCCGATCGGGTCATTGCTCGATGTTCCGACCTTTCCGCTGGTTTTGACGCGCGATCAGGCTGGCTTCGATACCAGTGTGATGCGCTTCGTCCTCAGCAATATCATGGCCGAGGTCGCCCGCGCCCAGAAGCCTGAAGACCTGGCACCGACGATCGCGAGCCTGGTCGAGGTGCTCGACCAGGCGCTGTCTTACTACTTTGGACTGGCGCACGACGCCGCACCGCCGAACCCTGGTGAGCTTCTGACGGCAGCGGAGTTCGGCCCGCAGCTCCAGGTGATGATCGACAGGGTCCAGACGGTGTATCCGACGATCTCGCTCGAAGACATGGGCAAGCCGGTCATCTCGATCATCATCCCGGTCTACAACAAATTCGAGCTGACCTATAATTGCGTCAAATCAGTCATCGAACAGGGCGCTGCTGTCCCGTTCGAGATCGTCATCGTCGATGATTGCTCGCGCGATGAGACAGTGCTGGCCGCCTTTGTTTTCGGTCGCGGCATTCGATTGGTCCGCAATCCCGGCAATTCCGGATTTGTGCTTTCCTGTAACCGCGGGTTTGACGCCGCTCGCGGCGATTATGTCGTGTTTCTCAACAACGACACTCAGGTAAAGCCGCGCTGGCTGGATGAGCTTTACGAGACCTTGCAGCGCAACCCGAACATTGGCATCGCCGGTTCAAAACTGCTGTTCCCCGATGGCAACCTGCAGGAGTGCGGCGGCATCATCTGGCGCATGGGCGACGGGTGGAATTGGGGCCGCAACCAGGCCGCCGACGACCCACGCTTCAGCTATATGCGCGATACCGACTATGTGTCCGGCGCCGCCCTGATGATCAAGTCGACCTTGTTCGCGGAACTTGGGAAGTTCGACGAATATTATGTGCCGGCCTATTACGAGGACACCGATCTCTGCTTCCGCGTTCGCCGGGCGGGATACCGCGTGGTGGTGCAGCCGGTCTCCGAAGTGGTGCATTACGAAGGCGCCAGCGCCGGGACCAGCACGACCGGCACCGGCATGAAGCGCTTTCAGGCAATCAATCACCGGAAATTCTTCAAGCGCTGGAAAGATACCCTGGAGGCCCACCGCTTCAACGGCGAATTGCCGGAATTGGAGGCGGAGCGAATGGTGCGGCAGCGGGCGCTCTTTATCGATGATTCAGTCCCCGAACCTGATAAGGATGCGGGGTCCAACGCCGCCTTTCAACACATGCTGTCGCTGCAGCGCCTTGGCTACAAGGTGACTTTCATCCCCGGCGACAACATGGCCCGGATCGATCCTTACACGGCCGATTTGCAGCGCCGCGGCATCGAGTGCCTTTACCACCCCTACTACTTCTCGGTGGAAGACGTCTTTCGCAAGCAGCCCCAGGCCTTCGACCTGGTCTATCTGCACCGCTATTCGAACGCCTCGAAATATGCCGGCATGATCCGCCAGCATTTCCCCAATGCGCGCATCCTCTACAACGTCGCCGACCTGCACTTCCTGCGCACCGAGCGCCAGGCCGAGGTCCATGACGACGCGAAATTGCGGACAACTGCCGCCCAGCTGCGCCGGCTCGAATTGGGCGCGATGTCGTTTGTCGATTGTGTGATCGTGCACTCGGATGTCGAAGCCGAAATGCTGCACGAGATCGCGCCGCACATCGAGGTGCAGACCGTCCCCTGGACCGTCGAGTTGCGCGACATCAAGCGGTCCGCCGCTGGCAATGCCAGCATTGCCTTTATCGGGGGCTACCGGCATCCCCCTAATGTTGATGCCGCCAAATGGGCGACGCAGAACATCATGCCGCTGTTGCGCAAACAGGTGCCGGGAATCGAGTTGTTGTTGGTCGGGAGCCACATGCCGGCGGAGATCAGCGGATTGGCGGCCAAGGATGTCATTCCGCTCGGCTTTGTCCCGTCCCTCGACAGCGTGTTCGAGCGGGTCCGGATCACCGTTGCGCCGCTGCGCTATGGCGCCGGGTTGAAGGGCAAGGTTCTGGAGAGCCTCGCGACGGGCGTGCCTTGCGTGATGACCTCGGTTGCCGCCGAAGGGGTTGGCTTGCCCGAAGAACTACAGTGCCTGGTAGCGGATGACCCCGATATGATTGCCGGGCGCATCGCGCGGCTGTGCCGCGACGAGGGCGAGTACGATCGCGTCGTGACGGCGAGCCGGGCGCACATCGCACAGAATTATTCACCGGAGCGCATCGACGCCCTGATCCGCGAGGCTTGCGGCGTCGAATAAGCATGCGCTAGACCAAATCGGTCGCGGCCGGCTCGGGTGCGGCACCACTTGGCAATGGCGCTGCGGATCATGAAGGTTCTCGTCGTGTTCGGAACGCGACCCGAGGCCATAAAGATGGCGCCGGTCATCAAAGCATTAACCGAGCGGTCCGATGTCGAGACGGTAACCTGCTCCACCGGGCAGCATCGCAGCATGCTGAGTGGGGTCCTCGATTTCTTCGGACTGCGCGCCGACCACGACCTGGCGATCATGCGGCCGGACCAGGATCTGACCTATGTCACAGCCGCCGTCCTCAACGGCTTGAAGAAAGTCATCGCCGCCGAAAAGCCGGACTGGCTGCTGGTACATGGCGACACCACCACGGCGATGGCCGCTACTCTGGCCGGATTTTATGCCGGCTGCCGCGTCGGTCATGTCGAGGCGGGTTTGCGGACGCGAGATATGCAACGGCCGTGGCCCGAGGAGATGAACCGCAGCGTCATCGACCGCGTCGCCGACGCGCTGTTCGCCCCGACAGAAGCGGCAAGGGCCAATCTGCGCGCCGAGAACATCGCGGATGACAAGATCGTCGTCACCGGCAACACGGTCATCGATGCATTACTGACGGTGCGCGCCGCGATCGAGGGGGATGCCGCACTGCGCCATCGCATCGGCCGCTGGTTTGACTATCTCAGCCCCGACAAGCGTCTGGTTCTGGTGACTGGTCACCGGCGCGAAAGTTTTGGGGCGGGGTTCGAGGGAATCTGCAAGGCGTTGCGTCAGGTCGCGGACCGGCGGGACGTCGAAATCCTGTACCCGGTGCACCTCAATCCCGCAGTTCAGGAGCCGGTGCGACGGCTTCTCGGCGGTCTGGCGAATGTGCATCTGGTAAAGCCGCTCGACTACGTGCCGTTCGTTTATCTGATGATGCGCAGCCACCTGATATTGACCGATTCCGGAGGGATACAGGAAGAAGCTCCGTCGCTCGGCAAGCCGGTGCTGGTGATGCGCGATGTCACCGAGCGGCCCGAGGCGGTCGAGGCGGGCACGGTCGCCCTCGTCGGCGCCAATCAGGCGCGTATTTTCGCGGCTGCAACAAAACTGCTCGACTGCCCGGACGCCTATGCGGGCTTCGCGCGAGCCCATAATCCCTATGGCGATGGTTCCGCCAGCAGGCGAATCAGCGACTTTCTCTGCGCCAGCGCTGCTGCCTGACTGCATCAGAGCCGCCAACGGTTCGGAAGAACGGCCGGCCAGGGCATTGGATGACCCGGCCGGCCGTCAGATCACGAGGCGCCGAGCGCCACGATCTCCTCGTCGGTCGGGAAGCGTCCAGTCTGCTTTTTGGAATAGACCAGCTTTCCGTCCACGGTCACGTCAAACACGCCAGCCACGCCGGGAACCAGCTCAACCTCGGCCCCGTAGCGCTCGACCAATATTGCTCTCGCACGGAGAGCTCGCGGCTCATAGTTTCAAGGCTTGCACCACTCTATCCTGACTTTCATGACGATCCTCCGTTGCGCCGATGAACAGCCGCGACGCGAAGTCTAGCACCGCACGGCCGCACAAGCAGGCCGTCGCATCGGATGATACGACAGCGAGCCCGCAAAAGCCGCGTCAGACCGCAATGTGCTGGCGGCCAGGCGACGGCAAGTTCCGTCTGCTGGCCGCTGCCTTGCTGCTGCTGGTCGCGCTGTACGATTGCAGCTTCGCGACGGTGCAGATTGGTCGGCTGCGAGGCGGCGATCTCGGAGATTTCTTTGCGCTGTGGAGCACGGGCCGTTTCGCCGCGACTCATGCCGCCGCGAGCGTCTACGATCCCGCAGCCTTGCACGCCGGGCAGGTTGCGCTCGGTATGGATCCGCAGGGAACCTATCCCTTCCCCTACCCGCCCAGCCTGCTGCTGCTGCTATGGCCGCTCGCCTGGCTGCCACCCCTCCCCGCATACAGCATCGCGATGGGCGGGTCGCTGGCGCTGTTCGTCTGGGCCGTCGCCGGGCCAGGCTGGCGCATGCCGGTGGTGCTGGGCGCCCTGCTTGCACCCGTCACCGCGATCACGCTGGTCGCCGGGCAGCTTGGCTGTCTCGCCGGGGCTCTATTGGTCGGCGGGTTACGGCTCGCGCAATGCCGCCCGGTTCTGGCGGGCTGCTTCTTCGGGTTGCTGAGCTACAAGCCGCAGATGGGGGTGCTCCTGCCCCTGGCTCTCCTATCGGCGCAAAGCTGGCGGTGCCTTGCATCCGTTGCGTTCACGATCGCGGTCCTCGGCATCGCCAGCACCGCGGCATTCGGGCTCGACATCTGGCCGGCATGGTTCGCGGCACTGCCGCGCTATGCGGCCCAGTTCGAGGCGGAGAGCGACCTGCTGCGGCATTTCATGCCGACGATCTACCCGGCGCTGATGCAAGCGGGCACCGATAGCACCGTGGCAATGTCGGTTCAGCTGGCGGCGACGCTTGTCGTGGTCTGCGTGACCTGGCGCCTGTTCCGGCGAGGAGTGACGCGGCTGGCGGCGGCGGGTCTGATAATCGCCACTTTCCTCGCTGTTCCCCATGCCTTCGTCTACGACATGCCGGCCGTGGCGGCAGCGGTGCTGTGGACCGTTGCGGAGGCCGCCGATACCAATGCCCCCCCTTTCGCCACAAGCGAGGTGTTGATCATGGTGCTGCTCCTGGTGGCACCGATCGCGCTTGTCCCGGGCACGGGAGCGATGCCCCTGGCACCGATCAGCTTGGCCTTGATGCTGTGGCTGATCGAGCGTCGCTCGCCGCGGCTACCGGGTTAGGCTCGACCGGCGGCGACGTAGCCGGCGCCGCTCCGCCGCGCAGTGGGACTTCCTTGAGGAAGAGGGCACCGGCAAAGGTGATGCCGGCGATAATCCCGGCATAGAGGAAGACATGCGCAAAAGCGGTGCGCATCGCACCGCCGAGTTGTGCCAGGAGCGCCGCGGGCGCCGTACCAGCGAGCTCCAGATGCAGCAGCGCCAATCCGGGCTCCGGCCCCAGTGCCTCGTGACCCGGCGTCGCCAATGCCGTCACGTTGAGTTCGGCCATCAGCACCGCGGTCAGCAACGCCACGCCAAACGCGCCCCCGATCAGGCGAAAGAACATGATCGTCGCCAACCCGATGCCCGTATCCGCGAAATCCAGTGCATTCTGTGCCGGCACCACCATTGAGGGCAGCTGGAAGCCAAAGGAAATCCCCAACAGCAGGGTCAATAGCGTGTCAAGGACCAGCGAATGGCCAAGCCCGAACCAGGCGAGCGCGATGCACATGACCGTCATCGTCCCGGCGCCAATAATCGGGAAAATGCGATAGCTCCCTGTGCGGGTGATCAGCTGGCCGGTGAAAAATGCGCCCATGACCGTGCCACCGGTCATCGGGATCAGCCGCACCCCCGCATCGTCTGGCGACAATCCGCCTACCAGCTCGAACGCCAGCGGCACCAGAATGATCAGCCCGATCATCACCATCGACATCGTAAAGGTGATAAGGCTGCAGACGCTGAAGATGCTGTTGCCGAACAGGCGCAGCGGGATCATCGCATCGCGCGTCGTGCGCTCCCAGGCCAGCAATATCGCCATGAAAACGAGGCCAACCACGATCGGGATCAATACATCGGCCCGCAGCCAGGAACCCGCAGCCTCGACCCGCGACATACCGAGCAGTAACGGCGTCGCCGCGGCGATGATAAGCACGGCCCCGATCCAGTCGATGCGTGGCCGGCGCCGCGGCAACGGCAGCCGCCGCAGGTTACGATCGCACAAAAACATGGCGAGAAAGCCGAGCGGGATGTTGATCCAGAAAATCCAGTGCCAGGATAGGTCTTTGGCGAACACGCCGCCAAGCACCGGCCCGGCGACATTCGCAACGGCCATCACGGTTGCGAAATAGCCCTGATATTTGCCGCGTTCGCGCGGCGAGATGATATCCGCAACCGCGGCTTGCGAGACCGATCGCAGGCCGCCGCCGCCAACCCCCTGCAATGTCCGGGCAACGATCAGCTGCAGCATGGTCTGGCTCAGCGCACACAACACCGAGGCGCCGACAAACAGCCCTATCGAAATCAGCAATATCTTACGGCGGCCAAAGATGTCGCTGAGCCGGCCGTAGATCGGTGTTGTCACTGTCGAGGCGACGAGATAGGCCGACACGACCCACGACATCGTCGCCCAGCCATTGAGATCGCGTGCCATCGTCGACAGCGAGGTCGCGATGATCGTCTGGTCAAGGCCGGAGAGGAAGATCGCCAGGACCAGCCCCAGCACAATCGAGACAATCTCGCGCTGAGTGAATGTCGGCATAATGGCTGTCGTACTGGTCATCGCGCTTCAAACTCGCCTACTGCAAGGTGCGGACTGCAAAGCGTAGACCGCCGCCGCCGAGCGGGCGGGACCCGCCTGCTGATCTGTAACGCATCAGGAAATCCGGGGTTGCGCTGGACGCGCCGCGGCGCGAGTTTGCCACAACATTTTTCTCAGGAGACGGACCCGATGTCCGATGCGCCAATGCGCTGGCAGGACGAGCTGTATGACCTGCTGCGCCGCCACAACATCACGCAATTCGCCTATGTGCCCGATGCCGGGCACCGCATCCTGATCGATCGATCGCTCGCGGACCCCGGAGCGTTGTCGATTCCGTTGACGACCGAGGAGGAAGGCGTCGCGCTGATGGCGGGCGCCGATCTCGGCGGCGCGCGGGGCGTCTTGCTGATGCAATCGAGCGGCGCCGGCAACTGCATCAACATGCTGTCGCTGATCAAGGGCGGGCATTTCCCGTTCCTGACATTGCTCAGCATGCGCGGCGATTTTGGCGAGGGAAATCCTTGGCAATTCCCGATGGGGCAGGCCGTCGAGCCGGTGTTGAAGGCGATGGGCGTCATCTGCATGCGCGTCGAGCACCGGGACGAGGTGATCCCGACGGTCAGCGCGGCGCTCACGATGAGCTTTCAGGGCATCAACGCGGTCGCCGTGTTACTGACCCAGAAGCTGCTTGGCGCCAAGGCATTTTGAGGAATTCAGCGATGGCACAATCTTACCCGCACGGGGTCGACATGGCGGCGGCAATAGCTGCCGGCTTCATTCTCGACCGCCGCGACGCGGTGCCCGCCCTGATCGGCCGGCACCAGGATTTCCTGTTCGTCACCGGCCTTGCCGGTACCGCGCGCGATATCGCCGCGCTGACCGGCGACGGCGCGCATATCTACACGATGGCGGGCGCGATGGGCGGCGCCTGCATGATCGGGCTCGGCCTCGCCCTGGCGCGGCCCGACAAGCGGGTTATTGTGGCGACCGGCGACGGCGAGTTGCTGATGAATCTCGGCTCGCTGGCGACGATCGCCATCATGAACCCGGCCAACCTCTCGGTGCTTTGCGTCGATAACGGGCATTACGGCGAGACGGGCTATCAGAAGAGCCACACCAGCCTCGGTGTCGATCTGGACAAGATCGCGACCGGCTCCGGCATCAAGCGCACGCGGACCATCGCGACCGAGAGCGAACTCTCCGACGGCGCGCGCTTTCTGCGCGAGGGCAACGGCTCCGCTTTCCTGCTGCTCAAGGTAAAGCCGGACGAGCCGCCGCCCTACAAGCGCAATTTCGACCCGGGTTCCTGCCGCACCCGGTTCCGCACCGCGTTGCTGGGCGCGAGCTGACCAGTTGCCCCCGTGATGGGAGCGAGGGAGTGTCGGCCGCGATGGCCTATGCCGTTGGGGTGAACCGTTTTGGCAGCATCGCGTGGATGCCCTTGTTGCCATCGACCAGCTGGGTCACCCGGAGATCCACTGCCAGACTCGCGAACATGTACGCATCCTCGGGTGGCAGCTCGAGGCGCTCGCTGATCAGTTCGATCATCGCGCGCAGGCAAGTCTTGGCGGCATCATCCAGGTCTTCGTCAAAGCCCATCGTGATGTGATGCGTCGGCGTTTCGGCGCGCGGCAGAGTGAACTTCAAGTCCTTGCGCACGGTGAGGCGGAAGGTGCCCGACAGCGCGGTTTCCAGCGCGGTGATGCACACTTCGCCATCGCCCTGAACCCCATGCCCGTCGCCGCACGAGAACAGCGCTCCCTCGGTCCATACCGGAAGGAACAGCGTAGTGCCGGCGACCAGCTCCTTCAAATCCATATTGCCGCCGAACTCGCGCGGCACGATCGAGGTGCAGGCGCCGTAAACCGGCGGCGGCGCCACGCCCATCACGCCAAAAAACGGCGCCAGATCGATCTCCAGCCCCCACGGCAAGACGGCGACATTGCGCTGTTTGTCGATGCCGCTGTGCCACGTCTTGTGCATCGGGAAATCCTCGGGGAGCGTACCGGCCAGGGGTCGGATGCGGGTGTAGCCCCAGTTCTGCCGGCAGTTGATCGACAGGATATCGATCTGCAGAACGTCGCCGGGCATTGCGCCTTCGACCGCAACCGGCCCCGTCAGGATATGCGCGCCGAGCCGCGGCGTGATCGCGCCGTGGATCGCGCGATGGTCGTCGAGGATCTCGAATTGCGGATCGTCCGGCAATACGTCGCGGCCGCCGGACACGCAGTCGATTGATACGGTATCGCCCGACGCGATCGTGGCGACCGGCTTCAGCCCGGCATCGAAAAAACCCCAATGACAATTATGGGGAGCGCATGGAACGGTGTAGTGCTGCGACATCCTTGCTTCTCCCGCTTGTGCAACAGTCAGCCAAGTAAAGCCTTGGCGATTTCGTCCCATTCCTGGTCGAGCGTCGCCGTTGACGGCGTCTTGCCGGCACGCTGATACCAGCCGCCCGCGTTGCGCTGATCGCCTTCGACGCGGTGCAGATAGGCATGTGCCCACGCACCGCCCTCGTCATGTGAATCCTGGCAGCAGCGATGCGCCTGGTGCCAATCGCCCTTGGCCTGCCACCACAGCGCCTGCAACGGCAGGCTGATCCCATGCGGCGGCGCCGCGCCGCTTACCGATGATTTGAAGGCCTCGAACTGCATCTCATCGCCCCCGTCATTGCCATGGCATACAAATGCCGTGCCGTCGCATGATATCGCGGAATGGCAGGGCGATCCAACTCACCGGCGGTATGCCCGGGTCGCAGCACCAATCGCGCCTTTCCGGCGAGCCAAACCAGTGGCTTCCTGTTAGGCTGCCTGCGAAAGCATGTGTCGCGGGAGGGAAAGATGCAATTCGGCTTTGGCGCCCCCGTCAGCGGGCCGCTCTGTGGACCGCGCGACCTCGCCCGCATCGTCAGCGATGGTGAGGCGATCGGCTATGATTACTGCACGGTTTCCGATCACGTGGTGATCCCGCGCGAGCTCGAGGCAAAGTACCCGTATTCCGATACCGGGGAATTCCCTGGCCGAGCCGGCGGCGACCGGCACGAGCAGATGACGGCGGTGACCTTTGTTGCGGCCAAGACCTCGAAATTGCGTATCGTCACCTCAGTGACGGTGGTACCGCATCGCCCTCCGGTCCTGACCGCGAAGACGCTGGCGACAATCGATTTCCTGTCTGAGGGGCGGATCACCTGGGGGATCGGGGTCGGCTGGTGCCGCGAGGAATTCGAGGCCATCGGCACCGAGCCGTTTGAGGAGCGCGGCGCCGTAACCGACGAGACGATCGCCGTGGTCCGTGAGATGTGGCGCAACGACAACCCCCGCTATAGCGGCAAATACGCCGAGTTCTCCAACATCTTCTTCGAGCCTCGCTCGGTGCAGAAGCGGTTGCCGATTTGGGTTGGCGGCGAAAGCGGCCCGGCCCTGCGCCGCACCGCGAAACTTGGCGATGCCTGGTACCCGATCGGGACCAATCCGAAGATGCGCCTCGACACCTTGCCGCGCTTCGAAACGGCGGTCGAACGGCTGCGTAAATTGACACGCGACGCCGGGCGCGACCCGAAGGAGGTCGGGCTGTCCTATCGCTTTACACAGCTCGGCGCGGCCCTTCCGGACAAGGCCGACAATGGCGACCGCCGCCTTGGCTCGGGCAGCAACGAGGCGATTATCGGCGATTTGCGGGCGCTTGAGGAACTCGGGGTCGGGGCGGTCGATTTCAACATCGGCGGCGACACCGCCGAAGCGGTCATCGCCAATATGCGCCGCTTCCGTGAGGAGGTGCTCGCAAAGGTTTGATTCACCACACAGACACCGAGATTTCTGTCGGTTGCGCCGCTCGCCTGTCAGGTCATACGAGCGGGGCGTGGCTGTGGATGCGAAACGACAAATCCTCCCTGTCTCTCGGTGCCTCTGTGGTGAAGTAGTATTCACAATGAGACAGTGAGGATGATTACTGTTTCGCGCGCCAGCTTGATTCAGTCATCTGGCATCTGGCATCTGGCATCTGGCATCTGGCCTACGGGCGGGAAACTCGCCATCTGTGGGAAACCTCACTGTCTCCCCGTCTCATTGTGCAAAACTTCCCACCCCGCCGTACCGTGATGAATTGATGTAGGAGCATGCGGTGCTGAAGATTGGATACAAGGCTTCCGCCGAGCAATTCGGCCCGTCGGAACTGCTCGATTTCTCGTGTCTTGCCGAAGAAGTCGGGTTTGACTCGGTGTTTGTCAGCGACCATTTCCAGCCGTGGAAGCACACCGATGGGCACGCACCGAATTCGCTGGCATGGCTGGGGGCACTCGGCGCGCGGACCAAGCGGGTGGTGATCGGCACCAGCGTGCTGACGCCGACCTTCCGTTATCACCCATCGATCGTCGCGCAGGCGTTCGGCACCTTGGGAACGATGTTCCCCGGCCGCGTCGTGCTCGGCGTTGGCACCGGCGAGTCGCTCAACGAGGTGCCGTCGAGCGGCATGCCGTGGCCTGGCGCCAAGGAGCGCCGCGACCGGCTGCGCGAGGCGATCCGATTGATCAAGCAGCTCTGGACGCAAGATCGCGTCACCTTTGAAGGCCAGTATTACAAGACCGATAAAGCGACGATCTACGACAAGCCAAAGGCGCCGCTGCCAATCTGGGTCGCCGCGTCGGGGCCGCTGGCGGCTCAGATGGCCGGGCAGGTCGCGGAGGGCTTTATCTGCACCAGCGGCAAGAACCCGCAGCTTTACACCGACCTGACCGGCAAGGTCGCGGAAGGCGCCGGTAAGGCTAATCGCGCCGCGACCGATATCGAGCGGATGATCGAGGTGAAGGTGTCGTTTGACACCGACGCCCAGCAGGCCAGGGAGCTGACTCGCCACTGGGCCGCTTTGGCGCTTTCGCCCGACGAAAAGATGGGCGTCGAAGACCCGGTCGAAATGGAGCGCCTGGCCGATGCCTTGCCGCTCGACCGCGCCGCCAGCCGCTGGATCGTGTCGGCTGATCCTGACGAGCAGATCGAAAAGATCCGCCCCTATGTCGAATTGGGCTTCACCCACCTCGTGTTCCACGCCCCCGGCCCCGACCAGACCCGCTTCCTGAAGCTATACGCGGAGCAGGTGGTGCCGCGGCTGCGCAAGGCGTTCGGCTGAGATTAAGCGTGCGTTGACTGGCGCATCCGGTCGACGCCAATTCAATAATTTTCGTCCCTGCGACAGCAGGGACCCATGGTCGGGCTCGCGAGTTGCTGCACGATGGGTCCCTGCTTTTGCAGGGACGACAGCGCTCCTGACGCCCAAGCTCGAGATTGCAAGGTGCTCGATGTCGCCATTGACCATTACCGGGCTACGCGGGGTGCCGTTCGTCAAGGCGGGCGACGATCTCGGCGCCATCACCATCGCGGCCTATGCCGAGACCGGGTTGCAGCCGGAGGACGGCGACGTGCTCATTGTGGCGCAAAAGATCGTCTCGAAGGCCGAGGATCGCATCGTCAATGTCTCGACCGTCGAGCCCTCGGAACAGGCGATTGCTCTGGCGGCTGAGGTCGAGAAGGATGCGCGGCTGGTCGAGGTGGTGCTGTCGGAATCGCGGCGCATCGTGCGGCACCGGCCCAATCTGCTGATCGCCGAGCACCGCCTTGGCTATGTGATGGCCAATGCCGGGATCGACCATTCCAATGTCGCGCCGGCCGACGGGGTCGATCGCGTGCTGCTGCTGCCGGTCGATCCGGACGGCTCGGCCGAAGCGCTGCGCGCGACGCTCGCCAAGCGCAGCGGCAGGCGCATCGCCGTCATCATCAGCGACAGTTTCGGGCGCCCGTTCCGGCGCGGCACGGTTGGCATCGCGCTGGGCGCGGCGGGGTTGCCGGCGGTGATCGATTGGCGCGGCCATCCCGACCTGTTCGGCCGCACCCTGGAGGTTACAGAGACCGGGTTTGCCGACGAGATCGCCGCCGCCGCCTCGCTGGTGCAGGGGCAGGCTGACGAGGCGACTCCGATTGTGCTGGTGCGCGGTCTCTCGTGGTCGGCCCCTGATGCGCCGGCGAGCGAGCTTGTGCGCCCGGCGGAGCACGATCTGTTCCGATGAGCAGTGAATTGACCAAGGTGGTGGCGCTGTCCGGGGGCATCGGCGGCGCCAAACTTGCGCTCGGGCTCTACCGCATCCTGCCGTCCGATAGTCTTACCGTCATAGCCAATACCGGCGACGATTTCGAGCATTTCGGTCTGTCGATCTCACCCGACCTAGATACCTTGCTCTACACGCTCTCCGGCAAGGACAACCAGGAACTCGGCTGGGGCCGGCGCGGCGAAACCTGGACGTTTATGGCGGCGATCGCGGCGCTTGGTGGCGAGAGCTGGTTCCGGCTTGGCGACGGCGATCTCGCGACGCATGTAGAGCGCACGCGCCGGCTGCGGGCGGGTGAGCCTCTCTCCTCTATCATTGATGATTTTCGGCGAAACTTCGGCATTGCCGCCAGTCTCCTGCCGATGTCGAACGATCCGGTCCGTACCAAGGTGCAGACCGCCGACGGCCCGCTTGAATTCCAGGACTATTTCGTGCGCCAGCGCTGCGCCCCGGTGGTGACCGCGCTCCGCTTCGCAGGCGCCGAGACCGCGCTTCCAAGCCCGGAGGTTCTGACGATCCTGGGTGACCCCCGGGTCGGCATCGTCGTGATCTGCCCGTCAAACCCGTTTATCAGCATCGATCCGATCCTGGCGGTGCCGGGCATTCGCACCGCACTGCGCGACTGCCCCGCCCCCGTCGTGGCGGTGTCGCCGATCATCGGCGGCAAGGCGGTCAAGGGGCCGACCGCCAAAATGATGGCCGAGCTGGGCTTGCCGGTGGGTGCCGCAGCCGTGGCGCGCCACTACAGCGACCTTATCGATCTTTATATCGCAGATGAGGAGGATGCCTGCTCGCTGGGCGAACTGCCGATGCCGGTAATTTTTACGCGTACCTTGATGCAGAGTATCGAGGACCGCGAGCAACTGGCTCGGGACGTGATCAACGCCGCCGCGCGGGTCCGCCGCTAGGATCGTTAGTGCTTAGCGGCCCGATCTCATACCCGTATCGCGGCAGAGCCACTGACCGTCGCGGGATAGGTCGCCATGGCCTCCCGCTCCAGCGCTCCTGTCGCGGCCTCGATCCGCTGTTCCAGTTCCGCCATCACCTCGCGGCGTCCCAGGCCGGGCGGGATCGCGGGCAGAAACTCAAGCGTGATGCGGCCCGGTCGCTTGACGAAAGCGCGGCGCCCCCAGAACAGGCCGGAATTGACTGCCGCCGGAACCAGGGGCAGGCGCAGCGCCTGATACAGCGCGGCCACCCCTGGCTGATAGGTCAACTTCTGCCCCGGCGCGGTGCGGGTACCTTCCGGAAAGATCACGATGGGGCGGCCTTGGTCAGCGACCGCTCTGGCATCCGCCACCATCCGCCGCAACGCCCCTGCCCCGCCCTTGCGGTCGATCGCGATCGATCCGGCGCGTTTGGCATACCAGCCGTAAAACGGCACCAGCAGCAGTTCTCGCTTCAGCACCACCGCGGGATCACCGAGCACGACGGGCAGAATCAGCGTATCCCACGCCGATTGATGCTTCATCGCGATCAGGCAACCCCCAGGCGGAATATTCTCCAGCCCATGAACATCGCCCGCCAGACCGATGATCGGCTTTAACGCGGCCAGAACGCAGCGCGCCCATAACCGGCCGAACGCCATCGTCCAGCGCCGCGGCGTCAGCAGAAAGGGCAAACCCGCGACACCCATGACAGCGGTCAGTCCGAAAAATACCGCATTGAACAACAGGGCGCGCGACCAATTCATCGATGCATCGCCACCCGGATCATCGCCTGAGAGTGCGGTCTTCCTCTGCCGCTCGCAAGGGCGCGGCAGCCATCGTGTCGCGCTGGATGGCCGGCGAGGCCTGGTCGGGATATAGCGCGGGCATCACCGAGCCCAGCAGCGGTCGCAACCAGACTCCGAGATATTTATTATATTCCTCGACCGAGAGCAGCAGCACCTCGCGCCAGCTAGACCATTGCCCAGGCTCCGGCCGATGCGCGAAGACCGGGTGGGGGATAATGGTCGTCTGCGGCATCGCGCGGCGGAATTCCAGCAGGCTGCGCGGCATGTGATACCAGCTCGTCACCAAGCGCAGGCTGCGATAGCCCTGCTCGCCGATCCAGCCGGCGGTCTCACGCGCGTTGGCAAGCGTACTGTCGGCGTCGTGCCCGAGCACGATGCAGCACGCCACCTGCTCCGCGGTGGGCCCCAGCATATGCAGCAATTCCCCGCGATCGACCCGCTGATTGACCCCGGAGATGAACAGCTTATGCGCGCGCCCAGCGGCGAGCAGTTCCACCCCGGTTTCGAGCCGCTGGCGGCCACCGGTCAGGACCACGATCGCGTCGGTGTTGTTGTTGCGGTCCGATGGCGCGATGAGGACGCTGCCGATAAACCATGCGAGCCCGGCGGCCCAAACCGCCGCCGGCATCACGAGCAGCCAGGCGACGCTCCACAGCAAGCGGGATGGCGGGATGCGCACCTTAGGGCAGGCGCCTGAGTCGGCGCTCAACGGTAACCTGGGCGCAGACGGTCGCGATAATACCGGCCACCACGATCGCGGCAATCAGGAGCGCCCACAGGCGCCAATCCGCGGGCCGCAGCACCGGGCTTCCGCCCGGAAGCTGCAGAAAGCCCGCGGTCCCGCCGAGCATCCAGTCAGTGAACAACGCGACGAGCGCACCCCCCGCCGCCCCCGCGGTCGAGATCAACATAATTCGACCGGTTATCTGCCCGGCGACATCGGGATCGGGCGCGCCCAGCAAATGCACCAGCTCCACAATATCGTGTTCGAGAGCCATCGTACTTTGGGTCGCAAAGATCACGACGGTGGCCACAAGCCCCAACGCCAGGAGCAGCATGATGAGTTCAATCAGCTGCAAACGATGGGCGGAGCTTCGCAACTCGCCAAGCCCGGCACGATGATCTTCCAGATGCGCCTCCGGCAACACCGAAGCAAGCTGTTGCCGCAGCGTCGCGAGATCGGGCGGATCGCCTGGCGAAATGCGCAGATCAATCAATCGCGGCACCGGCAAAACATCGAGCGGCGGCGATGGCCCGAGCCAGGGCTCAAGCAAGCGCGTTGTTTCCTTGTCGTCGAGCTCGTGCACCGCGGTAATCCCATGCGCCTGGCGCAACACCCCCAGCACCGTCTGCACACGAGCGCTGGACGCCTCCGGGGGGATCTCCACGGTCATGCTGGTCGCCAATTGCCGGTCCAGCGCTTCAACCGCATCGGCAACCGCGACGATGCCAATGGCGCACATCGCGGCGACATAGACAATCAGCGCGACGATCCAGGGGATGTACAAGGCTGAGGCATCGCGCCCGAGCGGCAGTTTGCCTCGCACGATGGGTAAGCTCAGCGTGATCATTCGACCAGGGCGCCAGGGACCAGCGTCAGCCCGCCGCCCTCCAGATGGAAACGCTGATGCTCGAATTGCCGTGCGAATGCGATGTCATGTGTCGCGATCAGCACGGTGGTGCCAAGCCGATTGATGCGCTCGAACACGCGCACGAGCAGCATCGCGACATCGTCGTCAACATTGCCGGTAGGCTCGTCGGCGATCAGCAGGTCAGGCCGGCCTACCACGGCGCGGGCGATCGCGATGCGCTGCTGCTCGCCGCCCGACAAGGTGCGCACTGGCGCATCGCTGCGCGCGGCCAGGCCGACCCAGCTCAACAATTCCGGCACGTTCTCGCGAATCTGCTTTTCGGGCGCGCCTTTGATCCGCAGCGGCAACGCCACGTTTTCCCCGGCGCTGAGATCGCCGATCAGCCGAAAATCCTGAAACACGATCCCCACGCGTCGCCGGTACACGCCGCGCGCGGCGCGACTGAGCCCGGCGGCATCGCGACCGAGCAGCATGACTCTGCCGCTCGACGGTTGCTCGGCGAGGCAGATGATATTGAGCAGCGTCGTCTTCCCAACGCCGCTGGCGCCGGTCAGGAAGTAGAACCCGCCAGTCTCCAGCGCCATGGACACGTTCGAGAGGATCGGCGCCCCGGTGCCGTAGCGCTTGACGATCTTATCGAGCCTGACCAACCGCCTCCTCCGTAGCGGTTCGTACAATAGCCGCTAATGGCCGGGTGACCTTGGCATAGGGGCCGAGGCCGCGTCCAGCCGCCGCGAATTAAGGCATGTAGTCAGGTATGTTCGACGGCCCCGGCGATCAATGATCCGAACAGTTGCCAGCGGGTACCGTCGAATCGGCCCATCTGAACCTGCTTCATCGGGGCGAAATCGGTCGGCGAGGTGTTGAGCTTGATCCCCGGCAGGCACATTGGCAAAACAAAGTCCTTGAGGTTCGCTGCCTGCTTCATGACGTTCTCGCGGGTGAGATTGTCGCCGCATTGCGTCAGAACCTGCACCGCCGTCTGCGCCTGCGAATAGCCGGTGACGTTGCCGCCGTCGGTCTTGTCGCCCTCCGGATAGTACTTGTCCATGAAGGCAACCCAGTCCTTATAGCCCTGGTCATCCTTCCAGGCCGTATCGGTCGGGTCCTTGAGGTAGAAGTCCGAGACGATGTCCTTCGAATTGTCCAGGCCCGCCGGCTTTAGCGCGGCGCCGACCGAATTGCCGACACTGCTGAGCACATGCAACGGCTTCCAGCCGATCTCGGCGGCTTTGCGGATACCCTGGGCGGCAAATTTTGGCGTGCCGCAATTGACGAACACGTCACAGCCGGCCGACTTCATGCTGACAATCTGCGAATCCACGGTTGGGTCGGTGGTCTCATAGGGGCCCTCTACGGCGACCATCTTGGCGTTTTTCTCGCCCAGCCCGTCCTTGAGGCCTTTCAAGTAGTCCTTGCCGAAATCGTCGTTCTGAAACAGCACGCCGATCTTTGCTTCCGGCTTTTCCTTCAGAATGTAGGTCGCGTAGATCCGCCCTTCGCTCTGGTAATTGGGTTGCCAGCCCATCGTCCAGGGATGGCCTTTTGGATCGTTCCACTTGGTGGCGCCCGTCGCGACAAAGAGCTGCGGCACCTTCTTCTGGTTCATGTAGGCCCAGATCGCGCTGTTGGTCGGCGTGCCAAGCGGGCTCTCGACAAACAGCACCTGATCTTGCTCGACCAGTTTGCGCACCTGCTCGACCGCTTTCGGGGGCGAATAGGCGTCGTCATAGGAGATGAAGTTGATCTTGCGGCCGTTGATGCCGCCTTTGTCGTTGATCATCTTGTAATAGGCCGCCTGGGCCTTGCCGATCGTGCCGTAAGGGGAAGCGGGGCCACTATAGGGCACCGTGTTGCCGATTTTGATCTCGGTATCGGTGACGCCGGGGCCGTAATCCTTGGCGCAGGCCGGATAGACGCGCAGCGCCAGCGCCGCGGGCGCGGCCGCCAGAATGCTGCGGCGGCTGAGTTTGATCATGCGTCTCCTCCTCGTTTGATTAGTGTTGGTTCGCGTTTCGCGGGGTGCGCGAGCGCCGGATGTAGGCCACGGCATAGCGGCAGAAACCGGCAGCGCCGGACGGCATCACGAAAATAACCAGCAGCAGGATGGCGCCATAAATCGCGCCGGCCAGCCCTGTCGAGATGCTCTCGGCGATGTTTGGGACATACAGCACAAACAGACCGCCAAACAGGCAGCCCGGGATCGATCCGACTCCGCCGATCACCAAACCGACGAGAAACGACACCGATAGCAGGAAACTGAAGCTGTCAGGCGCGACAAACGCCACCGCGAGCGCGCCAAGCGCGCCGGCAACGCCGGTATAAAGCGCACTGACGCCGAAAGTCAGCGTCTTGTACACGGCTGTATTGATACCCGTAGCGGCTGCGGCGATGGGATGGTCGCGTATCGCCATGATCGCCCGCCCGGTGCGGCTGCGCACCAGATTGGCGGCGGCGGCGAACATGACGAGGATCACAGAGAGCGTGAAATAATAGAGCCATTGATCCGAGCTGAGGAACGACAGCAAGGCCGGCGGGTCCGGCTGGATCACGACCAGGCCCTGAACCCCGCCGGTCAGGCCCTCCAGCGGGTGGAATTTGAGGATCTGCGGCATCGCAATCGCCAAAGCAAAGGTGGCGAGCGCCAGATACAGCCCCTGTAGACGCAGCGCCGGCAATCCGAAGAGGAAGCCGACGATAAAACACACGCCGCCAGCCGCCGGCAGAGTCAGAGCGTAATTCATGTCATAGCGGCTCATCAGGATCGCCGTGGTATAGGCGCCGATACCGTAGAACGCGCTGTGGCCAAGCGAGAACTGGCCGTTGAACCCGGTCAACAGGTTGAGGCCGAGGATCGCTAGGCCATAGATCATGACCTGGGTCAGCTGAAACATCACAAAGCTCTGCACCATCCAGGGCAGGATCAACCCGACCAGGACCGCCGCGCCAATCAGCAGATGGCGCGCGGTGACCCGCAATCCGCCGGGGCGTGTTACCGTGATGTCAGTGACGGCCGGCGCCGTCGGGACTGTGACGCTTTCCTCGGACTGGACCGTCATACCCGGCTCACCACATTGCGCCCGAACAGCCCACTTGGCCGCACCATCAGCACCGCGACGATCAGGATCAGCGCGATAGTCAATTTCAATTCGCGGCCGACATAGGGGATGAAGGTGCCGGCCAGATTCTCGATCACGCCGACCGCGAACCCGCCAGCGACTGCTCCGCCAGGGCTGGTCAGCCCACCCAACACGGCGCCAGCGAACCCGTAAAGCAATACACCGAGCATCATGTTGGGTTCGAGAAACACCACCGGCGCGATCAGCATACCGGCGACGGCGCCGATCGCCGCCGCCATGCCCCAGCCGAGGGCCGTCATCCACCCGACTCGGATGCCGACCAACCGTGCCGACTCGGGATTGGCCGCCGCCGCGCGCATCGCGAGCCCCAGCCGGGTGCCGCGGAAAAACACATAAAGCAGGGCGAGCAGCACCAGCGTCACGCCGATCATGCCAGCCTCATGTGCGTCCATCAGCCCATTGGCGAAGATCGGCTTGGTGCCGAACGGCGTTGGGAATTGCTTGATCGTGAAGTCCCACAAATAGCCGGCACCGCTGTTGAGGATGCCGTATAGCGCAATGAACGCGACCAGGTTGCTTAGCACCGGCGCGTTGTGGATCGGCCGGAACAACACGCGCTCGATCAGCACGCCGCCAATAAACGACACGACCACCGCGACGATAAAGGCAAGCCAGTACGGCAAGCCCCACTGCATGCATTGCCAGGCGATAAAGGTCGAGAACATCGCCATCTCGCCCTGCGCGAAATTCAGATGGTCGATGGCCTGGTAGATCATGACGACCGAAAGCGCCATGCAGGCGTATATCGACCCCGCCGCGAGCCCTGCCATCACCTGCTGCAACAGAAGTTCCATCCGGCGTCTCTTCAGTAGCCGAGATAGGAGCGGCGGACGCCTTCGTCCGCGGCGATCTCGGCGGCGGGCCCATGCATCACGATGCGCCCGGTTTCGAGCAGATAGGCGTGCTCGGCCAATTCGAGCGCCAGGGCGGCGTTCTGCTCGACGATCAGCATCGCGACACCGGTCTCGGCGTTGATGCGGCGCAGGATCGCGAACAATTCCTCGACGATCAGCGGCGCCAACCCGAAAGACGGCTCGTCAAGCAGCAGCAAACGCGGCCGCAGCATCAGGGCGCGCCCGACCGCCAGCATCTGCTGCTCGCCGCCCGACAAGGTGCCGGCCTGCTGCGTGCGGCGCTCGCGCAGTCGGGGAAATTGCTCGTAGGTGCGCTCGATATCCTGGGCGATGCCGGCGCGGTCACGCCGCGTCATCGCCCCGAGCTGCAGATTTTCTTCGACGGTCATGCGGACAAAGGTGCCACGCCCTTCCGGCACATGCGCGACGCCAAGCCGCGCGATGTCCTCGGTCGCCCACCCCGCGACCTTCTTGCCATCAAAGACGATCTCGCCGGCGGTACGCACCATGCCGCACAACGCCCGCAGGATCGTCGTCTTGCCCGCGCCGTTGGCGCCCAGCAAGGTGCGGATATGGCCCTGATCGAGGTCGAAACTGACCCCGCGGAGAACCCAGGTCTCGCCGTAATACGCATCGAGGCCGCGCACCTCGAGCATCATGGTGCATGGTTCCCGGCGGCCTTCGGTCCAGTCCCGAGATACGCGCGGATGACCTCCGGGTCGCGCTGCACCTGGGCCGGCGAGCCCTCGGCAATCTTGCGGCCGAAATCGAGCGCGACGACCTTGTCCGACACCGACATGACGAGGTTCATGTGATGCTCGACCAAGAGGACTGTGACTCGGCGCTCGTCGCGAATGCGACGGATCAACGCCCCCAGTTCAGCGACGTCGCCATGGCTGAGACCGCCCGCCGGCTCATCGAGCATCAGCAATTTAGGCCGGGCCGCAAGCGCCCGCGCCAGTTCCACTCGTTTGCGGGTGCCCAGCGGCAGGCCTGAAGCCGGCCGCGTCGCGACATCCTCGAGATCCAGCATGCGGAGCAGCGACCAGGCGGTGTCCGTCAGTTCGCGTTCCTGCCGGCGCACCCATGGCAGGCGCAACGCATCGCTGAGGAAGTCGCCGTGGCTGTGCGCATGGCCTCCGATCCGCACGTTGTCGAGTACACTCAGCGGGCCGAACAACGCTAGATTCTGAAAGGTGCGCGCGATACCGATCTCGGCGATGCGATGCGGCGAGCGGTGGAGGGTCGATAGCCCCTCGAACCGGATATCACCTGAGTTTGGCGTATAGAGCCGGCTGACGCAGTTGAAGAGAGTGGTCTTGCCGGCGCCATTCGGACCGATCAGCCCGAGAATCTGGCCCGGCTCGATGGTGAACGAGACGCCATCGAGCGCAACGATCCCGCCAAAGCGCAACGCGACATCGATGATTTCAAGAAGCGGGAGAGGTCCAGCGGCCGCGCCGCGGGACATTGCCAACTCGGTCTCAGCCACGGCCTGGCAGGAACGCCAATTCGTCGTTCCAGCCGAGCATCGCTGGCATCCTCCCCTGTTATTTGTCTAATAGCCGTATAAGTGACTCGACCGTGCCGAGGCAGACTCGGCAAGTCAAGTTCCGATTGGCGCAGGGGTTTTGCCTCGGATCGACAAGCGGGCATGAATACGGGATCATCAGTTCCTGTTTATCGGGTACCACAACGTCGAGCCATGATCGTAACCTGCCCCGCCTGCGATACCCGCTACACGGTGCCCGATGGCAACCTCGGGGGCACCACCGGCCGCCGCGTGCGATGCGCGCATTGCGGCAACCTCTGGCACTATTCACCGGAAGCCGCGGCGATCCACGCCGCCATCGCGGAAACGGCCGCGGCGCGCGACACCGCCACGGTCGCTCCGCCCCGGCCGCTGATTCCGCCGCCTCCCGCCGTCGAGACAGAGCGCCCGTCACCGCCCCACCTCAACACGGAGGCGGCGGCATCAATGACCGCCGCGCCACGGGTCGACCCCGATATGGCTCCGCCGCCCCCTGCGGGCTTGACCCGGCCCGCCGTCGCAACCGAGGTGCCCGGCGCGGTGCGACGTCGACGGCGCTATATCGCGGAGATTGTTCTAATTCTGCTGCTGATCGTTGTGGTCGTCGTCCTGGCGCTAGCGCGCGATCGCATCGCCCAATTCGCGCCGGCGGTGCGACCGCTGATCGCGCGACTGCAATTGAGCGAACCGGCCACCGCCGGCCTGTCGGTCACGGTCACCCCAAGTCGCAGCGGCGATTCGCTGGTCATTGATGGCGACATCACCAACAGTGCATCGTCCGCCAGGCAGGTACCGCGCATCCGCGTTGCGCTGCGCGACGCCAACAAAGACGAGGTCGATTCAAAGGAAATCAGCCCGCCGGTCGGCGAATTGGCCCCAGGGGCCAAGGCGCATTTCACGACCGGGTTCGATCACCCCAGCGCCGCAGCAACAGGCGTGGCGGTCACCTTCGCGACCGAGTAAGCGCGCCCGATTTTTCTGCGTTATCTGGGCCAAGGCACCGCAAATTGCAATCAGCGGTGCGTTAAAGACGAAGGTGGCTGTGTCGGTTGGGGAGAGTTAGATGGCTGTCTTGACCGAAACCTATGTGCAATTCCTGGCGCCCGGCGTCAGCCCCTCCAGCATAAATCTCGTGCTCACCGCGAACGGTATTGGTGCGACGAGCATCCCGGGCGCCTACAACATCGAAATCTTCACTTCGTCTGTCGGAACGATCGGCCCGGGGTTTCAAGCGAGCGCGTTCATCCCGAATGCCACGACAACGGGCGTCAACACCGAAGTCGTGGACATGACGATCACCCCGATCGAACAGCTACTCAGCGGCTCCGTCTCGATGGAGGATTTGGATGGCCCCGAAGCCATTACTGACATCGGATCAAACAACACAATCATCGGCTCCAACGGCGACACGATCGTGGGAGGTGCGGGCGCTGGACAGACGCTCAACGCTCTGAGCGGGACCGAGACGGTCATACAAGGCAGCAGCGTCGGCTTTGTAATCTATGCCGGTGCTGGTGCGTCGATCTTTCCGACAGCATCACCACCCGGCGCTTCGGGCAATATTGTCCTCGGCGCCCAGGATTCGCTCCTCCTAAACCCGTTGGGGACCTATACAATTTCCAGCGCGGTAGGGGCGTACATCATAGCCAACAATAGCGCCGCCACTGCGTTGATCGCCGGCGCGACCGGCGATCAGATCGACCTAAGTTCGAGCAGCGGCAACAACACAATCATCGGCGCCAGCGGTGGTGAGCGGGTATATGTCGGCAGCGGCAACAATCTGGTCATAGGCGCCAGCGGCGACACGATCGCCGGCGGCAGTGGCGGATCGTGGAGCGTGGTCGATGCTGCCGGCGGCATGGATATTATCGCCGGCAGTGGCGCCAGCGGCATTATCGGGCAAGGTGGTGCAACTGCGGGCGCCGGGTCGGATACGATCAGCAGTGTGGGAAATGGCTCCCTTCAGGTCACCGGAGCCGTCAACGACTTTATCAGTCTGACAGGCAATGGGAACAGCACGATCACCGGCGCCGCTGACGACACAATTGCATCCGGGCAGGGCAACACAACGATTATCGGGGCACTTGGCGACTCAATTATGAGTGGCCGCGGCGCCTTTGCTGTTGGGGAACCGACCGTATCGTCCAACACCATTGTCGACTCTAGCGGGGGTATGCGAATCGTTATCGCCGTAGGTGTTCCAGATGTTCTTATCGGTGGCGGTGGCGGTGCCCCAGGACCCGGTGACACCATCACGTCAGCCAATTCGGGCGCGAACGTGAGCATCGCTGCCGGTGCCGGCGATATTATCGCGTTGAGTGACGCCTCAGATCGCATAACGGCGGGCAACAATGATCAGATTTCACTTAGCCTTGGGAGCGAATACGTCGACGCGTCTGCCGGGGCTGATGCGGTCACGCTGACCGGCCAGGGTGGGGGGCTAGCCACCGTAATTGGCACAGCGCCAACGGTCGCCGGCCAAGCCGGCGATACGATCACAGTGAACAGCTACGAACGGCTCAGCTACGGGCTCGGCGCGGGTTCGGCCGGCGCAGGCCACGATTTAATCAACATGATGAATACACTTGCAACGACAGTCTCGGCGATAATTGGCAGCGGCAACACAAAAGTGGGCGTCGTCAACATTATTAATGCGGCCTTCACTCAAGACAGCTTGGGCAATATCACAACGTACTCTGGGATCGACGATACAATCATTTCCGGCAACTCTCCTGGCTCAGCAAGTCTCTTTGGTAGTTATGTCCTGGCGGGCGATGGGGATCGCGTCGGAGTCGGCAGCGTTGGTGCAAGCATTTTATTCGGCACAATTACTGATCTGTGGGATCACCCGACAATCGCAGGCGGCTCGGTTGCGTTCGGCACGAATGACCCGGTAAATAGCGTCAACTACTCGGGCAGCACCGTCGCAGGTCAGGGCACTTCAGTCCGCAGTGGCACCAATGGCTCGTTCGCGCAGGTCACGGTGACGAACTTCAACGGAGCCACCGATAGCATCTTCTATCAAAACGAACAGGCCGCCACGACACAGGGGATAATCGCCAGTTCACGGGTGGTTCAGGTCCAGGGCCAAAACAGCACCGTCCTTACCCTGCCTGACGGCACCCAAATGACCCTGTTCGGGTACGCGCCGCCAGGCGGGCTGAGTTCCGGCATCTTTAAGCCGTAAGCAGGTTTTCCGCCGGCTGAACTAATGATGGCGCCCGACGAATTCGGCGCGTGCGACTTGGCGCAACCGCGTCAGACGGCCGCGCACCGAGTTATCGCTGACGAGATGCGGGAAGCGGCCGCCGACGAGGCGCTTTTTATCGGCCAGCACATCGCCCTGCTTGTTGAATTGCACGTGATGACCCGCGATCAGCAAGGTACCGAGCCCCTTGTGGTTGAGGTCCCAGTTGCGTACCGGGCCGGTGTCGATGTGCATAAAGCCGGAATGCGGGTACCAGCCGACGCCGCCCCGCTGCATGCCGCGCGCCGCATGCATCGCGTCTTCCAGTTTCTCGCCGAAATGCACATCGAGGGCGCGGCCGTAAAGATGCTGGCTGTTCTCGGCGGCGCCAAACCCGCCATGGGTGAGCTTTTCGTTGGTCTCGGGCGTGCGATAGGCCGAGAAGATCGTGGCGCTGCGCTGCCCCACCCGCTGCATGACATGCGACAGGAAGTCGACAACCCCGACATCGATCGCGATCTTCTCGTCGCAATGATAGTCGCGCAGGAAGGCCGATAGATCATCCATGGCTGCCGGGATCGGCCCTTTATCGTCGCGGTAAATACCGCTGAAGGTTTCGCCGGTATGCTGATTGGCGAGATTAAGACGATAAGGCTGCGGCGGCGCTAACGGCACGGCCTTAACCAGTTGAGGAATAACAGCCGTACCGGCGATGATTGAGAGAAAAAGACGACGATCCATCGGCCCTGATCGAGTAATTAAAACGGTCGCAGGCGGTCACGTCTCTCCGTGCAAGGAAGCAGGTGTGACAGGACGTGACAGAAAGTAACCGTCTATAACCGGATCATGACGCTTTGAAAACGCCTTAAATGCCGCCCTCCGCCAAATAATTCTGCTAAAAACGTTTAAGTAATCTGTCGATGTAGTCTAATTCAATTTCTGGTCGAGAACGATCGCCTGCGCGACGGCGCAGCTCATCCAGAATTTGGCGGGATTTCTGTAGAAGACCGGCTTCCGGTATTCTAACGTCACCTTGATCAACCGTCCCATCATTTGAAAGGGGACGACCAAAAGGATCGCGGTCTGAGCGCTCTCCCGAGCTCTGATTATTTCCTCCGCTTTCATCATTGTTGGGTTCGCCCGAGCTATTGCCGAGCTGCTTCTGCATCTGCTGGGCAAAGTCGCGCGCCGCCTGCTGGAGCTGATCCAGGGCCTCGGTCTGCGACGGGATTGCTTGGCTGGGGTGGCCATGCTGCAAGGCACCAGCGGCGTCGCGCATCGCGCGCTCGGCACGGCCAAACGGCTCGGGAATATCGCCCATGCCGTCGCCCAGCCGTCGCATCATCTCGCCCAGTGAACGCCGCAGCCCCTCCTGCTGCCCGGCGGCGTCGCCCATCTCGCCCGAATCGGCCTGATCGCCGCCCGCTTCCTGCCCAGCCTGATCGCCCGGCTCCTGGCCCGGCGACTGTTGACCGGGCTGTTGCCCCGGCTGCTGGCCCTGTGGCTGCTGGCCCTGGGGTTGCGGGCCGGGCCGGCCATTACCGTTCGGACGCCCCATCTGATTTTGCGCCCGGAAGCTGCGATCGAGGAGCCGTTGCTGCTGCTGCATCATCTGCTGCAGACCACGCATCATCTGCTGCGCCTGGCTCGCCCCTTGCTGCTGTTGCTGCATCTGGCCGGGGCTCGCCATGCGCATGTTTTCCATCATGTTCTGGAGCTGCGACAGCATCTCGCGCGCCTGATCGCGCGCTCCGCTGCGCGCCAGATCGCGGGCGCGGTCCAGCATGCGCTGCAGGTCGCGGCCGGTGATGACCTTTGACGGGTCGACCGACTGCTGGTTCTGCTCGTCGGGGTGCTGCCGCTGTTGTTGCGCCAGATCCTGAAGATAGCGGTCCATCGCCTGCCGCATCTCCTGCATCAGCTTTTCGATCTCGGCGTCGGGCGCCCCCTTCGCCAGCGCATCCTGCAGTTGCTGCTGCAAGCGGCGCAGGTCGCGCTCGGCGACCGACATATGTCCGTCCTCGATGCGCAACGCCGTATCCCATAGCAGTTGCTCGATGGAACCCAGCGTCGCTTTGTCGGGCACCTGCCTCAACTGCTGCTGCGTCATCCGCAGCGCGAGAAAGACGACCGCATCGTCACCGTAGATCGCCGGACGACTGTTGAGATCGCCGAGGATCTCCGACACCGCGGGCGCGGAGTTCGCATCCTTCGCCAGCTCCTTGCGCTGATCGATGATTGCCTTCGCCACTGGATTGCGGAACTGCCGCTCCGGCAGGGTGAGATGCATGGGCTCGCTCTCGCCGGTCTGGCCGAGCGCGTCGGAGGCCACGAGTTTGATATCGACCGGCAGCCCCGCCCAGGGATGCGCCGCGAGATCGTGGTAGCTGGTCGCCGCAGCATCTTTCAGGTGCATGCCCGGCAGCGGCAAGTCGAGCTCGATCTTATCGTTTGCCCCGTTGCCCGGGCGCGTCACAATCGCCTTGACGCTCTCCACCCCGTAATCGTCACCGGCGTGATAGTCGATCCGCAGCGCGGCGCGCGTCGTCGATTGCGGCGTTTTGGCGAAAGCGATGGTAGGCGGATTATCGGGGATAACGCTGATCGGCCATTGGCCGAGCACCGTACTGCCTTGGCTGAGGCTCAGCTCCCTGCCGGTCTTCAGCGTCGTTTGCAGGCGGAAATTCTGCTTGTCGACGGCCTCGAAATCCTTGCCGTCGCCATCGACCTTGAGACGCGGAATGGCCCCGACACCGTGTACCTGCGCCAACAAGGCGCTGCCGGTCGGAACCTGCACTGGGTCCTTGACGCCGGCCTTCAGAAATTGCGGCGGCAAGCCAGTGTAGTCCGGCGGCGTTAGCCACAGGTCGAAGCTCGCAGCGAGCGCCGCCGAGCCCCCGTAAATTCCCGGCGCGAACGCGCGCGCCAGGCGATCCGCCCAATCCTTCCCGGCGTCGATCCCCGCCAGAATCAGCAGAATGGCGAGGACCGATCGCACCCCCCAGGGGTCGCGCCGTGCCAACCCGGCGATCGGCCAGCCGATCCGCAGCCGCTTCGCCGCCTCGGCCATGCGGCGCTGATGCGCCTGCCATAGCGCCGCCGCGGCGACGTCGAGCGGCGCACTCGGCTGATCGGCGAGCGCAGCCAGCGGTCGATGGCTGAGGCCGCTCGCCTGCTCGATGCGCCGCCGCGCCGCCAGCCTGTCGGTCGGCGCGGCACTCCGCACACCATGGATGCCCCAATACCCGGCCGCGATCAGCGCAACAGCGAACCCCACCAGCAATACGGCATGCAGCCAACCAGGCAACGTCGCAAACAGGTCGAACAACGCGACAATGATAAATGCCCCGATGACGCAAAGTGCCGGCCACATGGCGGGCCACACGCGCTCCCAGAACAGAGCGGCCCGCGCCAGATGCAGCCGCATTGCGAGGCGGGAGGGCGGCGCGGGCAGGTCCGTCATACAAAACCTCGCTTGTGCACCCGACCGGCGCTATCGATCACGGGGCGGCGGCAACCACTCGGGAACTGTATCGAGCGCCAGCATTTCGGCATAAGTCGGGCGCGCTCGGATCACCGCATAACGGTCGCCCGACACCAGCACCTCCGGTACCAGCGGCCGGGTATTGTAGGTCGAGCTCATCACCGCGCCATAGGCGCCCGCATTACCGAATGCGACCAGTTCGCCCTCTTCGAGCGGCGGCAGCTCACGCCCGGTCGCGAACGTATCGCCGGTCTCGCAAACCGGCCCGACAACATCCGCGGCGCTGACAACGACATCGGAGCCCGGCTGCCGCACCGGGACGATCTCGTGCCAGGCCTCGTAAAGCGCCGGACGGATCAGATCGTTCATCGCCGCATCGACGATTACGATGCGACGACTGGCGCCGTGTTTGATGTACTCGACGCGCGCCACCAGCAATCCGGCGGGCCCGACCAGCACGCGACCCGGCTCACAGGCCATCGACAGGTCGAGCCCACCAAATATCCGATTGACCAGCGCGCCATATTCCGCCGGATCGGTCGGCGTCTCGTCCCTATAGCGAATGCTGAGGCCGCCACCGAGATCGACCCGCCGCACCTTCAACCCGGCCTGCCGCACCTCTCGGATAAACCCGGCCAATCGCTCGAACGCCTCGGCGAAGGGCTGCAGGCTGCCTGCCTGCGAGCCAATATGCATCGCCACCCCCACCGGCTCGATACCTGGCAGGGCATCGGCCAGACGATAAGCAGCCAGCGCCTCATCGAGGTCGATACCGAACTTGTTTTCCTTCTTGCCCGTGGCGATCTTCGCGTGCGTCAGCGCATCGACATCGGGGTTGACGCGGATCGCAACCTTTGCGGCCGCGCCTTGAGCCGCCGCGATTTCGCTCAACCGGCGCAATTCCGGAACCGATTCGACATTGATCTGGTGGATGCCGGCCTCGAGGGCCGTCATCAGCTCCGCGCGGCCCTTGCCTACCCCGGAAAAGATGACGCGATCGGGCGGAATACCGGCGGCCAGCGCCCGGTGCAATTCGCCTTCAGACACCACATCGGCGCCGGCGCCGAGGCCCGCGAACAGCCGCAATACGGCCAGGTTCGAATTGGCTTTGACGGCATAGCACACCATCGGTTGTATCGGCTGGAAGGCTTCGACAAAGCTGTGATAGCGCGCGGTCAGTGCGGCCGCGGAATAGAGGTAGAACGGCGTCCCCACCGCCGCGGCTACGTCTAAAAGCGACGTTGCCTCGGCGTGCAGCTGGCCGTGGCGATAGGGGAAGAACTCATTCACTCGGATAAGTCCTCGGGTAAGTGTCAGGTTCACCGGCAGGCGCGGTCGGCGCCCCCTTCTTGCCGCAGCCGGCAAGCGCCAGGACGACGCACATAAGGCACAGGACGCGAACCAGTTTGCTGCTCATGCGAGAAACCTCTGACGGGCCGCGGCAACCGCCTCCCGCACCCGCGACGGCGCGGTGCCGCCAAAGCTCGTGCGGCTGGCGGCCGAGCTATCGGCATCCAGCACCGCGAAAATACCCTCGGTGATCGCCGGCTCGACCGCCTGCAAATCGGCCAGCGGCAGGTCGGCGAGCATGCAGCCCTTTGTCTCGGCGCGTCTGACGATTTCGCCGGTGATATGATGCGCGCGGCGGAATGGCACATTGAGCTCACGCACCAGCCAGTCGGCAAGGTCGGTGGCGGTGCTGAAGCCGCGCGCCGCCACCTCCCGCATGCGGTCGCGATTGGGTTGCATGTCGCGCACCATGCCGGTCGCCGCGGCAAGGCACAATTGCAACGCGTCGGCCGCCTCGAAGACCGGCAGTTTGTCTTCCTGCATATCCTTCTGGTAGGCGAGCGGCAGCCCCTTCATCACTGTCAGCAGAGCAAGTAGCGAACCGTTGAGCCGCCCGGTCTTGGCGCGCACCAGTTCGGCGGCATCGGGATTTCGCTTTTGCGGCATGATCGAACTGCCGGTGGTGAACGCATCGCTGAGCCGGATAAAGCTAAAGGGGTCACTGGCCCAGACCACGATCTCCTCGGCCAGCCGCGACAAATGCACGCCGGTGAGCGAGGCCGCCGCCAGGAATTCGATCGCGAAATCGCGATCGGATACAGCATCGAGCGAGTTGGCGGTGGGCCGGTCAAAGCCGAGCGCGGCGGCAGTCATATGCCGGTCGATCGGAAACGCGGTGCCAGCCAATGCGGCGCTGCCAAGCGGGCTTTCGTTGAGCCGCCGCCGGCAATCGGCGAAGCGGCCACGGTCCCGCCCCAGCATCTCGACATAAGCCAGCAGGTGGTGCCCGAAAGTAACGGGTTGGGCGATCTGCAGATGGGTAAAGCCGGGCATCACCGTGTCGGCATTCGCCTCGGCCTGGTCGATCAGCGCTGCGTGCAACTCCCGCAAGCCATCGCCGCAACGGTCGATTGCGTCACGCACCCATAGGCGGAAGTCGAGCGCGACCTGGTCATTGCGCGAACGCGCCGTATGCAATCGGCCCGCGGCTGGGCCGATCAATTCAGCCAAACGTGCCTCGATATTCAGGTGAATGTCTTCGTTGGCCTCGCTGAAGACAAAGGCACCGCTGTCGATCTCATCCTTTATGCGGTCTAGACCTTGCGCGATCGCCGTCCCATCTTCGGGCGAGACGATCCCCTGCGCGACCAGCATCGCGCAATGCGCCTTTGACCCGGCGATATCCTCGGCGTAGAGGCGCTTATCGAAATCGATCGAGGCATTGATGCGACGCATGATGGCGGCCGGCCCGGCAGCGAAACGGCCACCCCACAATTTGTTCGTGTCGTTTGGCACGGCTTCCTTTGGAACTGGTTTGATCGGCGGCTTGGCAATCGTCATGCTGCTCGCAGCCGCGACGCGAGCGGCGGCCGACGATCAGATGAAGCTTGGCGAGTTTATCCCGGCCAACCCCGCACAGCCAGCGCCGGACGTCACGTTCACCAATATGAACGGCGCCCCGCTGCACTTCACCGACTTCAAGGGCAAGCCCGTGGTGGTCAATCTCTGGGCCACCTGGTGCCAGCCCTGTCTGCGTGAGATGCCGTCGCTTGAACGCCTGCAATCAAAGCTCGAGGGCAAGTTGACCGTCGCGGCAATCTCGGAGGATCGCGGCGGAGCGAAGATCGTCGAGCCATTCCTCGGCGAAAACCACATCCAGACGGTCAAGGTGTTTCTCGATCCCAAGAGCGAGGTCGGCCACGCCTTCAAGACCCGTGGGCTCCCCACCAGCATCGTGATCGACGCCAAGGGCAATGTGGTCGGCGAGATAGAGGGCCCCACCGAATGGGATGGGCCAAAGATGATGAGCGTGCTGCGGCCGCTGCTCGGCGGCCTCGCCACTCTCCAAAACGCGGCCCGTTAAAGCGCCGGCTCCAGCATCATATCGTGCGAGAGGGTTGACGTTAAGTCGCCAACACCTGATGCAGGAACTCGGCGCCGCGTTGCAGGCCGTCCTGATCGATCGAGTGATCGATGCCCGGGCAAGCCAGCGTCTCGACCGGCACGCCGGCCGCCCTCAGCCCGTTCTCGGCGTGCGCCAACGAGTCAAATGGCACCACCGAATCGGCGGTACCGTGGACCAGCAGCACCGGCGGCCGCGACCGCAATTCGCCGGTGAGAAGCTCCGGCGCAATCAGCCGGCCGGAATAGCCGAGGATGCCGGCGAGCGGTTTTTCACGCCGCAACCCGACAAACAGCGACATCATCGTACCCTGCGAGAAGCCGACCAGCGCCGCGTCACTCTCGGTGAGATCGCGCTTGTTCAGTTCCTCGTCGATAAACGCGTCGAGGCTCGGGGCGGCGGCGCGCACCCCGGCCAACAGACGCTCCGGCGTGCGATCCTGAACGCTGAACCACTGGTAACCATAAGGCGCCATATCGCAGGGAAACGGCGCATCGGGCGAGATGAACTCCGCGTCCGGCAGGACGGGGCCCCAATATTGCTGCAACCCGATCAAATCATTGCCGTCGGCGCCAAGCCCGTGCAGCAGGATGACGAGCTGCTTGGCCTTGCCGCCGGACATCGGCGCACGGGAGGGACCGGTCAGAGCCATCAGCATAGGATAAACCTCGGTGCAAAGGCGCCGGGACTATCATCCCGGACGGGACGGAGAGGTGACGCGCCCCTCAGCCAAAGGCGACGGTGACGACCTCGTACGATTTGGCGCCGCGCGGGGTCGAGACCTCGACGCTGTCGCCCTTGCCTTTGCCGATCAACGCCCGGGCCAGCGGCGAGGTGACCGACAGGCGGCCGCCTTTGATGTCGGCCTCGTCCTCGCCGACTATCGTGAAGGTTTGTTCTTCGTCGGTTTCTTCGTCGGCCAACGTCACCGTGGCGCCGAACTTGATAACCGAGCCAGACAGCTTTGAGGTATCGATGACCTCGGCTCGCGCGATCTTGTCTTCAAGCTCGCCAAGACGGCCTTCGATAAAGCTCTGTCGTTCGCGCGCAGCATGGTATTCGGCGTTTTCCGACAGATCGCCGTGGGTTCGAGCCTCCGCAATCGCTCTGATCACGGCGGGACGGTCGACCGATTTGAGGCGCTTCATCTCCTCCTGGAGACGACTGTAGCCTTCCGTTGTCATCGGAACTTTGTTCATCGGCTGGAATTCGCGCCTTGCTAGCCAGACAGGCGATCAAAGGTAGGATTGCAGGGGCGCGACTTCAAGGCAACCCACGCGCAGGGCACCGATCGCCTGCACCGCGGCCCGGGCTCCCGCGACAGTCGTATAATACGGAATCCCGTGTGTCAGGGCGGTGCGGCGCAGGCTGAAGCTGTCGGAAATCGCCTGCGCGCCTTCGGTGGTATTGAACACCAATTGGACCCGCTCGCTGCGCATCATGTCGACGATGTCGGGCCGGCCCTCCTGGACCTTGTTTACCAGCGACACCGGGAGCCCCGCCTCTTCGAGCTTTTTGGCGGTGCCGCGCGTCGCGACCAGCTCGAAGCCCCATTCCACGAGTCGCCGGCATGGCTCGACCAAGGAGGCTTTGTCTTGGTCGCGCACCGAGACGAACACACAGCCCTTTAGCGGCAGATCGATCCCGGCGCCGAGCTGTGACTTGGCGAAAGCGCGCCCGAAATCGGTATCGAGCCCCATAACCTCGCCGGTCGATTTCATCTCCGGTCCAAGGATCAGGTCCACACCTGGGAAGCGCGCGAACGGAAACACCGCCTCCTTGACCGCGACATGCCCGGTCGTGCCGGCGCGCCGCCGGCTACCGGGCATCAGCGTCGCCAGTTTCTCGCCGGCCATGACCCGCGCCGCGACCTTGGCGATCGGCACGCCAGTCGCCTTGGCGACAAACGGCACGGTGCGCGAGGCCCGCGGATTGACCTCGAGGACATAGACATCGCGGTCCTTGATGGCGAATTGCACGTTCATCAAGCCGATTACGCGCAAGGCCCTGGCCAGCGCGATGGTCTGACGTTCGATTTCGGCGATGGTTTCCTGGTCGAGGCTGTAGGGCGGCAGCGAGCAGGCGCTGTCGCCGGAATGGATGCCGGCCTCTTCAATGTGCTCCATGATACCGGCGACATATACCTCGTCGCCATCGGCGACGGCATCCACATCGACTTCGATGGCGTTCTGCAGGTAGCGGTCGAGCAGTACCGGACTGGTGCCGGACACGTTGACGGCGCGGCGGATATATCGGTGGAGCCCTGCGCTGTCGTGGACGATTTCCATCGCCCGCCCGCCAAGCACATACGACGGCCGGATTACTACCGGATAGCCGATGCGTTCGGCGATCGCCTCCGCCTCGTGCGGCGAATAGGCGGTGCCGTTTTCCGGCTGGCGCAGCCCAAGGCTCCGCAGCAGCTGCTGGAAGCGCTTGCGGTCTTCGGCAAGGTCGATGGCGTCGGGCGAGGTTCCGAGGATCGGGATATCGGCCCGCTCCAGCGCCTTCGCCAGGTTGAGCGGGGTCTGGCCGCCAAACTGCACGATCAGCCCGCGAACCGTGCCGTTCGACTGCTCGACCCGGACGATCTCGATTACATCCTCGGCGGTCAGCGGCTCGAAATAAAGCCGGTCGGAGGTGTCGTAATCGGTCGAGACGGTTTCGGGGTTGCAGTTGACCATGATGGTCTCGACCCCAGCCTCCTTGAGGCTATAGGCAGCATGGACGCAGCAATAATCGAATTCGATGCCCTGGCCGATGCGGTTGGGACCGCCACCGAGGATCACCACCTTGTCGCGATCGCTCGGGTCCGCCTCGCACTCGCCCCGACTGACGCCATCGCCCTCGTAGCAGGAATACATATACGGTGTCAGCGACGCGAATTCGGCGGCGCAGGTGTCGATGCGCTTGTACACCGGGTGCAGCCCCAGGCGATGCCGCAGCCCGGCGATCTCCGCTACCGGTTTGCCGGCGAGGCGTGCCAGCCGCGAGTCGGAAAAGCCCATCTGCTTCAGATGCAGCAATCCAGGCAGGTCCGGCGGCAACCCATTACGCTTGACGGCCTCCTCGGCCGCGACGATCTCCTCTACGCGTTCGAGAAACCACGGCTCGTACCGACAGGCGGCATGGATTTCCGCCGTGGACAGACCATGGCGGTAGGCCTGCGCGATCAACAGCAATCGGTCGGGGGTCGGCTTGGCGAGCGCCGCTTTAACCGCGGCCTTGACCTCATCGGGGCTGTCATTGTCGGCACCCTCGATCGCCACCTCGTTGAAGCCGTCGAGCCCGGTTTCCATCGAGCGCAACGCTTTCTGCACCGACTCGGCAAAGCTGCGGCCAATTGCCATCGCCTCACCGACGGATTTCATCGAGGTCGAGAGCAGCGGCTCGGCGCCGGGGAATTTCTCGAAGGTGAAACGCGGCATCTTGGTGACGACGTAGTCGATCGTCGGCTCGAACGAGGCCGGTGTGACTCCGGTGATTTCGTTGTTGAGTTCGTCGAGCGTGTACCCGACCGCCAATTTGGCGGCGACCTTGGCGATCGGGAAGCCGGTCGCCTTGGACGCCAGCGCCGACGAGCGCGACACGCGCGGGTTCATCTCGATGATGACGAGCCGCCCATCCGCCGGGTTGACCGCGAATTGCACATTCGACCCGCCGGTATCGACGCCGATCTCGCGCAAAACCGCGATCGCGGCGTTGCGCATGATCTGATATTCCTTGTCGGTCAGCGTCAGGGCCGGGGCGACGGTCACCGAATCGCCGGTGTGCACGCCCATCGGATCGATGTTCTCGATCGAGCAGATGATGATGCAGTTATCGGCACGGTCGCGCACGACCTCCAGCTCGTACTCCTTCCAGCCCAACACCGATTCTTCGATGAGCACTTCATGCGTCGGCGAGGCGCGCAGGCCACCGCGCACGATGTCCTCGAATTCCTCCTTGTTGTAGGCGATGCCACCGCCGGTGCCACCCAGGGTGAATGACGGGCGGATGATCGCCGGCAGGCCGATCTCGGGCAGCACCTCGAAGGCGCCCTCCAGCGTCGTGATCAGCCGGCTTTTCGGCGATTCCAGACCGATCTTGTCCATCGCGAGCCGGAACAGCTGGCGGTCTTCGGCCTTGGCGATCGCTTCTTCGTTGGCGCCAATCAATTGGACGCCGTGCCGGGCCAGAGCACCGTTTTTCGACAGCGCCATCGCCGTATTGAGCGCGGTCTGGCCGCCCATCGTCGGAAGCAGCGCGTCGGGCCTTTCCCGCGCGACGATGCGCTCGACGATCTCCGGGGTGATCGGCTCGATATAGGTGGCGTCGGCCAATTCCGGGTCGGTCATGATCGTCGCCGGGTTGGAATTGACCAGGATGATGCGATAGCCCTCGGCCCGCAGCGCCTTGCACGCCTGCGCCCCGGAATAATCGAACTCGCAAGCCTGCCCGATCACGATCGGCCCAGCGCCGATGATCAGGATGCTCTTAATGTCAGTGCGCTTAGGCATGCGCACCTCCACCACCCAAACATTTCGTCCCTGCGAAAGCAGGGACCCACCGTGCCGCCTCACTCGGGGGGTGCCGATGTGTCCAAATGCCCGAGTCACTCGCCATGCAGTGAGTCCGCTGCCCGGTGGGTCCCTGCTTTCGTGTTGTGTCCCGGGAGGTTAGCGAGGAGCTCGGCGGGTGCGTTGTGTCCGAGGCATCGCAATCGTGTGCGATTGTAGTTGCGGACGAAGTTTGCGATGAAGGCATTTCGCTCGGCGTGAGTGTTGAAGCGGTTT
>JAFAYW010000021.1 GCA_019240125.1 Alphaproteobacteria bacterium | reverse complement strand
ATGCTGACCATGTCGAACGGCTCGTTGACCGCCAGCAGGTCATGGTCGAATTCCTGCACCGTGTCGGGCGTCCAGTCGGGGCCTCCGGGCGCGAATTGCGGGCGCGCCTGCAGGTGGCTGGCCCCCGGCCTGGGCAGCGAATAGCCGGAGGAGACCGCCCGGCCCGGGTCGAGCGATTTGATGACGCCGACAACGTCTCGCGCGAACCGGGTCATCTCGGCTGTTGTGAAATTGCCGGCGATGCACGGATCGGCCTTGCATTCCTTGCGGGCGTCGAGATCAGCGAGCAGGTTCATCTCGTTGCCCATCTCGTAAAACAGGATGGTCTTGCGATCCTTGTAGCGGCCGATGAAGTCGCGGAGGTAGCGGGTCAGCAGCTGTCGGCTTTTGGAATTCGGGTCGTGCACAAAGGTCGCGATGTCATCGCCGGCGATGGCGGGGAATTGCGCGATGTTCCAGACAAAGCTCGGCACCAGGCGCAACCCCGCCGCATCCATATCGGCAAACATCGCGTCGAGATCGGCCCAGTAGGCGGCCGGGTCGTCGAGCCAAAGGCTCAGATCGTGGTGTTTCGCGTCGAACCCGCTTGGCGAGTAGCCGGTAATCGCGGCGCGGAAAAAGCTCAGCCCGGTGTCACGAGCATCCAAAATCGCTTTCTGCCCCATTGCCCTTCGTACCCGCGCGTATCCCGCGGGGTCGGCTCCGGGCGGCGGATTGGGGGCGGTGTAATCCAGTGCCAGATCGAATTTGTTCGCCCCCAGCGCCGAGGCCGCGGCGCAATCCAGCGTGCCCGCCAATGACACAAGACACGTTAGAATCGCGAGGACAAACCCCGCGACGCCCTCAATACGTGTATGGTTCGCGAAGCCAACTGCATCGGGTGTCGGCGGGCTGGTTCGACGGGTGATCATCGGAAGGCCTGAGGTTAGCCGATGCCTATCATACAGTGGTATTTTGCTCCAAGCAGCATCGACGGTGCGACGCTAACCATGCGGCCTCGCAGCATGTTAGCGAGGTAGCTCAGCGGTTGGCCCGCGGCTGATCTCCGGAACGAAAGCAACACCATGCCTGACACGTCCCTCGACACCCCACCAATGGCGACGCGGCTTGCCGATTATCGGGTGCCGGAATTTCTGGTGCATACGGTCGAGCTGACCTTTGATCTGGCGCCGGAAGAGACGCGGGTCGCCGCTCGGATGGCGCTCGGGCGCAATCCGGCGGCGGGGGACGGAGCGGCGCCGCTGCGGCTGGATGGCGATGAGGTTGAGCTGTTGTCGCTGGCGCTCGATGGCCGGGTGCTGGGTGCGGCGGAATACCACGTCGAGGCGAAGACCGCCCAGTCAACCGGCGCTCTCGTCATACCGGATGTCCCGGAGCGGTTTACCCTCGACATCGTCACGCGCATCGCGCCGGCGCGCAACACCGCGCTCTCCGGCCTCTATATCTCCGGCGGCAATTTCTGCACGCAATGCGAGCCCGAGGGGTTTCGCCGCATCACCTATTTCCTCGATCGCCCGGATGTCATGACGCGGTACACGGTAACAATGCGCGCCGACAAGACGCGTTTCCCGATACTGCTGTCGAATGGCAACCCGTCGGGTGCCGGCGACCTGGTTGACGGGCGCCACTGGGCACGCTGGGTCGATCCGCATCCCAAACCGTCCTACCTGTTCGCGCTGGTCGCCGGCGACCTCGTCGGAGTGCACGACAGTTTCACGACGCGCTCGGGCCGTATCGTGAAGCTCGCGATCTGGGTGCGGCGTGGCGATGAGGATAAATGCGCCCACGCGATGGAATCGCTGAAGAAGTCGATGGCGTGGGACGAGGAGGTGTTCGGCCTCGAATACGATCTCGATGTGTTCAATATCGTTGCGGTCAGCGATTTCAACATGGGGGCGATGGAGAATAAGGGGCTCAATGTCTTCAATACGCGCTATGTGCTGGCCAAGCCCGATACCGCGACCGATACCGATTATCAGGGTATCGAGACCGTCATCGCGCACGAGTATTTCCACAACTGGACCGGCAACCGGGTCACCTGCCGCGACTGGTTCCAGCTGTCGCTGAAGGAAGGGCTGACGGTTTTCCGCGACCAGCTGTTCTCGGCCGACCAGGGCAGCGAGGCGGTGAGCCGCATCGGCAATATCCGGACGTTACGAGCCGCCCAGTTTCCCGAGGATGCCGGCCCCCTGGCGCACCCGGTGCAGCCGCAGAGCTATCTGCGCATCGATAATTTCTACACCGCGACGGTCTACAACAAGGGCGCCGAGGTGATCCGGATGATGCACACATTGCTCGGGCCGGAACGGTTTCGCCGCGGCATGGATCTCTATATCGGCCGCAACGACAATCACGCCGCAACAATCGGCGATTTCCTCGCCGCCATGCGGGAGGCCGGTCGCGAGGCGGGGCGCGATGTCGGCGTCGACCTCAGCCAGTTCGAGCTGTGGTATCGCCAGGCCGGCACCCCCGAGATCACGGTAGAGGACGTTTATGATGCGGCGGCGCGCCGTTATGATCTGACCGTGTCGCAGCTTGTGCCGCCGACACCCGGACAGCCCGACAAGCAGCCGATGCCCATTCCGCTGGCGATTGGTCTGCTCGGCCCCAACGGCGATGAGATGCCGGCGCAGCTGGAGGGTGAGGCGGCTGCCGGTCAGACCGGCACAAGGGTGTTGCTCCCCGCGGGCGAACGACAGACCTATCGCTTTGTCGATGTAGCGGCGCCGCCCGTCCCCTCGCTGCTGCGCAAATTCTCCGCCCCGGTCAAGCTGGCCGGGGTACCGCTCGACCGCCTCAAATTCCTCGCCATTCATGACACCGACCCGGTGGCGCGCTGGGATGCCGGGCAACGCGTTGCAACCCGCGTGCTGCTTGAACGCGTTGCCGCTTACGACACCGGCAGGGCCATACCGCCACTCGACCCGGATCTGATCGCCGCGATGCGCCAGACCCTCGCCGATGCCGATCGCGACCCGGCCTTCGCTGCCGAAGCCCTGCTGTTGCCGAGCGAAAATACCCTGGCCGACGAGATGCCGGTGGTCGCGATCGAGGCGATTCACGCGGCGAGGGAGTTCACGCGGAGGGAGGTGGCCCATTCCCTTGCGGAGCCACTGCGCGAAACTTACCGCAACTTCGCGGATCTGGGGCCATACCACGTCGATGGCCGCTCGATTGGCGGCCGCGCCCTCCGCAATGCCTGCCTCGCCTATCTCGCGGCGGGCGACACGGGCGAGGGGGCTGGTCTCGCCAAGGCGCAGTTCGACGCCGGCGCCAATATGACCGACGTATTGGCTGCCCTCTCCGTCTTGGTCGATCTCGATGTCCCGGAGCGCAGCGCCGCCCTCGCTGCCTTTTACGCGCGTTGGACTGACGATTTGCTGGTTATCGACAAATGGTTTGCGTTACAGGCCCGCTCGTCGGTGCCGGGCACGATCGCGGTGGTGCGCGACTTGACCTCGCATCCGGCCTTCACCCGGAGCAATCCGAATCGGGTTCGCGCTCTGATCGGCACCTTCTCGCAGGCTAATCCAGTACACTTTCACGAGGCCAGTGGCGCGGGTTATGAGTTTCTTGCCGATGAGGTGGTGGGGCTTGATCGAAGCAATCCGACCACCGCAGCGCGGCTGGTACAGCCGCTTGGCCAATGGCGGCGCCATGATGCAGGGCGTCAGCAGAAGATGCGCGACGCGCTCACCCGCATCCGCGCCGTGACAGGCCTCAGCCCTAATACATTCGAGATGGTGAGTAAAAGTCTCGGAGAATAAGTCGAGATAACGCTACGAACTTTAGCGGTATTAGAAATTATAGAGGTGTAGTCAGCGAGACGCGCGCCATGATCATGGTGTCTAATTGGTTAGACACCGAAAGCGCGAGGGGCACGCCGTTGCGTAAGGCCAGAGAACCGAGCGCCTATCTGCTGACCCCGCGCCGCACCCTGCAAGCGGTATGTCGCGCCATGCGGCGAGACGATCAGGGGCGGGCCTGTGCCGCCTGTGATCTGCGGGACCTGTGCGTACGGCAAGTTGCAGCGCTGGTGACTGATCAGCCGTTATCCTCGAACCCGGGATACAACGTCATTCCGCCATCGACGAACAGCGTGGCACCGGTCACATAATCCGCCCCTTCGGAGGCGAGCCATACGACAGCGTGGGCGATGTCGTCCGGCTCCCCGATGCGCTGATAAGGCATCAGCTTCAACAGCTTTTCATAGGCCTCGGGCGTGCTCCATGCTTCCCTGTTGATCGGAGTTCTTATTGCACCGGGCGCCACCGAATTGACCCGGATCCGGTGGTGCGCCAGCTCCTGCGCCATCGTCTTCATCAGCATCATGATGCCGCCTTTGCTGGACGCGTAGTTCACGTGGCCAGCCCAGGGGATCACCTCATGGACTGAACTGATGCAGATGATCTTGCCGGCGGCGGCGGAGATCTCCGGGTTGATCCCTTGTCTCAGGTAGATTCGGGTCGCCTCGCGGGCGCAGAGAAATTGCCCGGTGAGGTTGACCCCGATCACCGTATTCCACTGATCGAGCGTCATATCGACCAGCGCGGCGTCACGTTGCATCCCGGCATTATTGACCAGGATGTGCAGCGCTCCGAAATGCTTGACTGCCGCGGTAAACATCGCCATCACTTCGGACTCAGCAGCGACATTGGCCTCTATCGCCAACGCCTCGCCGCCCGCTTCCCCGATCTCGCGCACCACCTCGTCGGCGGCCGTGATGGGCCCGATATAGTTGACCACCACCTTGGCGCCGGCGGCCGCCAGCCCAATCGCCGTCGCCTTGCCGAGCCCCGAACTGGCGCCGGTCACCAGCGCCACCTGCCCGTTCAACACGCGCGGAATCGTGCGGCGCGGCAGCCGAGCTGTAAATGGGTCAGTTACCATCGTTATGCGCCCATTCGCGATGCTGAACGGTACGGATGGAGGCGTGGCTGCTGCCGTGCGGCTGCAGGAGGAGCGCAATCAACCCAGTCCAGCCGGTCTGGTGCGACGCCCCAACGCCACGACCGCTATCACCGTGGAAATACTCGTAGAACAGCACGTTATCCCGGAATTCCGGATCGCTCTGGTGCAGCGGGCAATTGCCAAAAACAGCGCGCCTGCCGTTTCTGTCCCGCAGGAAGATGTTGCACAGGCGTCGGCCGAGTTCGTCGGCGATCCGATCGAGCCCCATATAGTTGCCTGAGCCAGTGGGGCATTCGACCTGGAAATCATCGCTGTAGTAGTGATGAAATTCGCGCAATGCCTCGATCAGCAGAAAATTTACCGGCATCCAGATCGGCCCGCGCCAATTCGAGTTGCCGCCGAACAATCCGCTGGTCGATTCGCCCGGCACGTATTCCACCGAGAAGCGGTGGCCGTCATGCTCGAACACATAGGGATGCTCAGCATGCGCCCGCGACAGCGCGCGAACACCGTAATCCGAGAGGAATTCGGTCTCGTCGAGGGCCCGGCGCAGCAGGCGTTTCATACGGTGACCGCGCAACAAGGATAGAAGGTGGCGCTCGCGCTCACCCTGTTCGGTCCAGCGTGAGACGAGCCGAGCGAGGTCCGGCCGATGGTTCAAGAACCAGCGCAGGCGGGACGTGAATCCCGGCATCTCGTCAAACACATCGGATTGCAACACGTGCACCGCGAAAAGCGGGATCAGCCCGACCATTGAGCGCACCCGCAGCGGCAGGCTCTGGTCGCCCGGCAGGTTGAGCACATCGTAGTAGAACTCGTCTTCCTCGTCCCATAGGCCTTGATCGCCGCCCATCCGGCTCATCGCCTCGGCGATGTAGAGGAAATGCTCGAAGAACTTGCTCGCGATGTCTTCATAGACATGGTTCTGACGCGACAATTCCAGCGCGATGCGCATCAGGTTCAACGCATACATCGCCATCCAGGCGGTGCCGTCGGACTGGTTGATGTACCCACCGGTCGGTAGTTGCGAGGAGCGGTCGAACAGTCCGATATTATCGAGTCCAAGAAAGCCGCCCTGGAAGATGTTGCGGCCGCTCGCGTCCTTGCGGTTGACCCACCAGTTGAAGTTAAGCACCAGCTTGTGGAACACGCGTTCGAGAAACGGCCGGTCCCCTTTGCCATGCAGCGCCCGGTCCATTTCATAGACCTGCAGAGCCGCCCAGGCATGCACCGGCGGATTGACATCACTGAAGGCCCATTCATAGGCCGGCAATTGTCCGTTGGGGTGCATATACCATTCGCGCGTCAGCAGGATGAGTTGCGACTTGGCGAAAGCCGGGTCGATCAGGGCGAAGCTGACGCAGTGGAAGGCGAGGTCCCACGCGGCGTACCAGGGATACTCCCATTTGTCCGGCATCGTGATGACGTCGGCATTGTGCAGGTGACGCCATTCCGCGTTGCGGCCTTTGTGACGCTGAGGTGGTGGTGGCGGTTGGGTCGGATCGCCTATCAGCCAACGCGGCAGGTCGAAATAGTAGAATTGCTTTGACCAGAGCATGCCGGCCAGCGCCTGTCGCTGAACCAGGCGATGATCGGGGTCGTCCATCTGAGCCTGCAGTACGCCGTAGAACTCGTCCGCCTCGGCGATGCGTTGCTCGAAGATGTCATCAAAATCGGCGAACGCGTCACTCTCGATCTCGGCGAGACGAAACCGCAGGCGGACGGTCTCCTTACCGCCTGGAGGCAGCATAAAGCGCAGATGCGCCGCGCATTTCGTCCCCTCGCTTGAGCGGCTGAGCGCGCCGCGATCGCCTCGGATGATGTAATCGTTGATGCCGTCCTTGAACGGGCCTCTCTCATCCGATCCGAACAGGAGAGGGCCATTGCTCTCGTTCTCGCAGAACAACAGGTCGCCGCCATCGACGAAAAGACGGCGCGGCGTCATCTCGGGATGGGTGGCCATGACCGACCCATCGCCCTGCTGCTGCAACAGCGGCCGTTGGGCATCGGGTGCCCACGACCAGATGTTCCGGGCCCAAAGATGGGGCAGCACATGGATTGGCGCGGTGTCGGGTCCGCGATTTTCGACGGTGACCCGCAGCAGAATGTCGTCAGGATCCTCTTTGGCGTATTCGATCGTAACATCGAAATACCTGCGCTCATCAAAAACGCCGGTTTCTACAATTTCGAATTCCGGATCGTTGTGGCCGCGCTTTTTATTTTCTTCGATTAACGAGGCATAGGGAAATTCCAACTGCGGATATTTATACAGCATCCGCATATAGGAATGGCTTGGGACACCATCGACGTAATAATAGAGTTCTTTTACGTCTTCGCCATGGTTTCCCTCAGAATTACTGAGGCCGAAGAGCCGTTCCTTGAGGATCGTGTCCTGCTCGTTCCATAGCGCAACCGCGAGGCACCAGCGCAGGTGACTGTCGGAAAAGCCACCGATACCATCCTCGCCCCAGCGGTAGGCCCGGCTGCGCGCGTGTTCGTGGGGCAGGTATTCCCAGGCGTCCCCGGTGGCGCTGTAATCTTCGCGCACCGTCCCCCATTGACGCTCACTTAGATAGGGGCCCCAGTGTCGCCAATTGCTCGCATGACGCGCGTCGTACACGCGCCTGCCTTCGATCGTGTCAAGCAATCGCGCAGAGGGCGGCGCCTTCCGCCTCGTTATCACAGCAACTCTCCCCTAGTCGCCAGCACCCGGCGCATTTCGCGCCCAGCACTAACTATGCTGAGGGACGTTTTTGTGACAGCGAAAAACGCAGTTTTCCGCCGATGGCACTCTATATAGAGGTTTCAGCTAATCAGCTTTGGCGGCTCTGCTCAGAACAGCGCGGCAGTGTGCGCGTCTTGCAGAGACAAACGCGCGGCCCTAGCTCAGCCCCGCGATGATTATTGCGTTGTGAACGACCTTGTCTCTGCTTCGACCATAGACCCCCGCTGCCGTAATCGGTCTCAGCGGAAGAGGCCGATCGGCTATCACACTCGACCGTGGCAGTGCTTGAATTTTTTGCCAGAGCCGCAAGGACAGGGTGCATTACGCGGCGTGCCCGCCCAGGAGGCGCGTGCCACCGCGATCTTCTCGTCGTCGGCACGGCCACTATCCCGCTGGCGTCGCCGGGCTGGGGCTTCGTTGACGGCCGACGACCCCAGGAGATCTGCGTCGGCCAGTGCTGTCTCCGCGCCTGCCGGTCCGGTGAAAGCGTAGTCCGGCAATCCCATTGGCGGCGATGCCTCACCGACCACTGGTGGTGCTGGTGGCGGCGGCTCCACACGGAACTCGACATGCGACAGATGCGCGGTGATCTCCTCGCGCAGGCTGACCAGCATGCCCTCGAACAGTTCGAAAGCCTCTCGCTTGTATTCGTTAAGCGGATCGCGCTGCGCATAGGCGCGCAGGTTGATGCCCTGGCGCAGATGGTCAAGCGACAGGAGATGGTCCTTCCAGGTCTGGTCGAGTAGCTGCAACAGCAGCCCCTTCTCCGCCATCCGCATCAGTTCCGGACCGGATTGCGCGGTCTTGTCGACCATTTTCTGATCGGCGGCGGCGGCGATGCGCTCCTCGACAATACTGCCGTCGAGCCCCTCTTCCTTGGCCCATTGGGCGATTGGCAGGTCGAGCGCCAGCAGCCGCGTGCACTCGGCGTGCAGTCCGTCGATATCCCACTGCTCAGACAGCGAATTTTCCGGGATCGCGCGGCCGACGATCGCGGCGACCGTATCGTTGCGCATATCGGTTATTTCGTCGGCGACATCCGCCGAGTTCATGATCTCGCGGCGCTGCTCGTACACGACCTTCCGCTGGTCGTTCATCACGTCGTCGAATTTCAAAAGCTGCTTGCGAATGTCGTAGTTGCGCGCCTCGACTTTCTGCTGGGCCTTGGCGAGCGCCTTGTTCACCCAAGGATGGATTATCGCCTCGCCCTCCTTGAGGCCGAGCCGCGACAGCATCGACTCCATCCGCTCGGAGCCGAAGATGCGCATCAGATCGTCTTCCAATGAGACGAAGAATTTCGAAGCGCCGGGGTCGCCCTGGCGACCCGAACGACCCCGCAGCTGGTTATCGATCCGACGGCTTTCGTGCCGCTCGCTACCGATCACGAACAGCCCGCCAGCTGTGCGGACGATCTCGCGCGCTGTCTCGATCTCACGGCGGATTTCCGCGGCGCGCTGCTCGCGCGCGCCTTCGCTGTCGATTTCCCCCAACTCCATGCGCAGGCGCATGTCGAGGTTGCCGCCGAGCTGAATATCGGTGCCGCGACCGGCCATATTGGTGGCGATCGTGACCGCGCCGGGCTGGCCCGCCTGGGCGATAATGTAAGCTTCCTGCTCGTGATAGCGTGCGTTCAGCACGTGGTGCGGTATGCGGCGCTGCTTGAACTGCTCCGATAGCGCCTCTGACTTCTCGATGCTGACCGTGCCGACCAGCACAGGCTGTTGCCGCTTCTGGCATTCCAGCACCTGCTCGACAATGGCGTCGAATTTTTCGCGCGTCGAGCGATAGACCTCGTCATCACTGTCGGCGCGGGCAACCGGCACATTGGTCGGGACTTCGATCACCTCCAGCTTGTAGATGTCGCCGAACTCTTCCGCCTCGGTCATCGCCGTGCCGGTCATGCCGGCCAGCTTCGGGTACATACGGAAATAATTCTGGAAGGTGATTGAGGCGAGCGTTTGGTTTTCGTTCTGGACGGTGACGCCTTCCTTGGCCTCGAGAGCCTGATGCAGCCCCTCGGAATAGCGGCGGCCTTCCATCATGCGGCCGGTGAACTCGTCGATAATGACGATCTTATCGTCCTTGGCGATATAGTCGGTGTCGAGAGAGAAGAGCTTGTGCGCCCGCAATGCCTGGTTGACGTGGTGCACCAGCGAGACGTTATGGATGTCATAGAGGCCGCCGCCCTGCATCAGGCCTGCCTCGCGCAGCATCTCCTCCATGCGCTCGGTGCCGCCTTCGGTCAGGGTCACGGTGCGCTGCTTTTCGTCCTTCTCGTAATCGTCGGGCAACAGCGCGGGAATCAGCTTGTTGACCTGAATGTACAGCTCGGAATTGTCCTCGGTCGGACCCGAGATGATCAGCGGGGTGCGTGCCTCGTCGATCAGGATTGAGTCGACCTCGTCGACGATCGCGTAATTGAACGGCCGCTGGACCATCTCCTCAAGGCGGAACTTCATGTTGTCGCGCAGATAGTCGAAGCCCAACTCGTTGTTGGTGCCGTAAGTCACGTCGCAGCGATAGGCTTCCTGGCGCTGGAAATCGTCGAGCTCGTGCACGATGCAGCCGACGCTCATGCCGAGGAAACGATAGACCTGCCCCATCCATTCGGCGTCGCGTTTGGCCAGATAGTCGTTCACCGTGACGACATGGACACCGCGCCCGGTCAGGGCATTGAGATAGACGGGGAGGGTGGAGACCAGCGTTTTGCCTTCACCGGTCTTCATCTCGGCGATCATGCCGCGATGCAGGACAATGCCGCCCAGCATCTGCACATCGAAATGGCGCTGCCCGAGCGTGCGTTTGGCGGCCTCTCGCACCGTCGCGAACGCCTCGACCAGCAGATCGTCAAGCTCGGTGCCATTATCGAGCCGGTCGCGGAACTCCTGGGTGCGAGCGCGCAGCTGCTCGTCCGTCAGCTGAACAAGCTGCGGCTCCAGATCGTTGATCTGCTCGACATAATAGCCGAGGCTCTTGATGTAGCGGTCATTGGCGGAGCCAAACAGCCGCCGGAACATACCGTCGAACATGGGATCCTCGGAATGGCGCGGTGACTGCGGACAAAGGCACGGCGACAGATTGACAGATAAGGGGGTGGTCCCAGGGTGTCAATTCATACACCCGGTGCTGGGTTCCCATCCCCCTGCAACAAATCCTCTCGAGGCAAATCGACCGACGCGGGCGATCGTGCAGGATGGGTCACCGCAAATTTGTCGAAGTCATCGGCGACACAGGTATTTGGGAACAGCTCAGCCGCTTCCGCACGCACTGCGTTCGGGTCGTAGCGCCCCGAAAGATGCGTCAAGATGAGGCGACCGACCCCGGCACCCGCCGCCAGCCGGCCAGCGTCGCCTGCGGTCAGGTGACCACGCTGCGCCGCGAGGTTGGCATCGGCGTCCATAAAGGTCGATTCGATGACCAGCAGATCGGCGCCCGCAACCGGTGCGACCAGCGTATCGACTTCTTCGGTATCCCCAATCACCGCGACGCTGAGTCCGGGAGACGGTGGCTGCAATACGGCCTCCGGCTCGATCCGCCTGCCGTCCGGCAGCGTGACCGCTTCACCACGCGCGAGGGCACCGCGGATCGGACCCTCGAGCACTCCCAGCGCCGCCATCCGGCGTGCGTCGACGTGGCGCCTGGGGGCTGCGTTAAAGCGATAGCCGAGGCTTTCGGTGCCGCGATGTTGCACCGGGAAGCAGCAGACCGAGAAATCGCGTTCTTCCAGAATGACGCCCGGGGTCAGCACGGCGAATCCGATCGGCACCGGCGCACGCCCGGCGGGCCAGATCGCCCCCAGATACTGCGCGACAAATCGGAGTGTCTGCTCGCTGCCGCAGATCGTCAGCCCGCCCCGCAGGTCAAGCAGCCCCAACGTGGCGATCAGCCCGGCGAGACCGAGCACGTGATCGAGATGGGCATGGGTCAGGAAAATGTGGCCGAGCCGTCGCAGCCCGGTGCCGGCGCGAAGCAGCTGGCGCTGCGTGCCCTCGCCGCAATCGATCAGAAAGCGATGTCGCGGTGCGCCCACCAGGAGTGCCGGCAATCCACGCTCGAGCGTTGGCGTCGTTGCCGCTGTGCCGAGGAAAGTCAGGTCAAACATTTCACGCCGTCATTGGGAGGCGCCGGCGGCGGGGTGGCAATCTCGCGGGGTCGTCGCACGAACTTCTGCCGCCACTAGATTGTCTTCGCTTCGCTCGCGATGACCCGTCGGGTCAACGCGCCTCGGTCCAGCTTTCCGAAAAGGCCAGTGCCGAGGTACTGAACGGCCTCCCCTCGCGCTGCGTCGCCCACGATTTGCCGGTCGCCTCGACGCCGTTGAGCAATAGCCGCGTGCCGAGCGCTGGCACGAGCAAGGTACAGACGCCGAATTTGCGGCCACCTTCGCCCGGATTAGTATGGATCAGCAGCGGCTCGCCGATATCGTACCAGGTGAGGCTGATCTCCTCGTCATGCGTGACGAGGGTTTCGGTCCAGAAATATCGTGGGTCGCCCGATTTGCTGAACTCCGCGTCGACGACCGGGATCGCGGTGTCGGCGGTTTCCTCGTTGAGCATGCCCTGCACGGTGTTCTGCAGCCAGCGCGCCATCGCGATGTTGTCGGAATAGATGTGCCAGCGGTTCTCGGTGAGTTCGCTCTTCAGATAGAGCACATGCCCCGGCCCCGCCGGGCAGGTGAGAATCCGCCAGAAGCTCGCGTTGGTGCTTTGCGGCCCGCCATCGGTCGCGCTGAGGCGGATAAACGGGTTTTCGCCGGTCAAAATGACGCGATTGGGATCGGCAGCCATATCCCTGGCCTCTCTGCGATGGTTTGCGCGGAAATGGGATGCTAGGGCAGGTTGGCTCTGTCGCGAACAGGCAAATGCAGCTTGCGGGCGGTAGACATCGCAGTAATGCTGCCTCGCTTGACGCCCACCCCGCTGGAGACCCGAATGAGCATCGAATTGTGGACGTGGAATACCCCGAATGGTCGTAAGATCAGTGTCGCGCTCGAGGAGATGGGCCTGCCTTACACCGTCACGCCCGTCAACATCTCGAAGGGTGAACAGTTCAAGCCCGAATTCCTTACGATCAGCACCAATAACCGCATCCCAGCGATTATCGACACCGACGGCCCCGGCGGCCAGCCGATCAGTGTGTTTGAATCCGGTGCGATTTTGATCTATCTCGGCGAAAAGACCGGCAAGTTCTGGCCGAAAGGCGATCTGCGCGAGCAGGTGCCGGTGCTCGAATGGCTGATGTGGCAGATGGGTGGCTTCGGCCCGATGCCCGGCCAGGTGCACCACTTCCTGCAGGTCGAAAAGGACGAAGACCGGCGCTACGGTCTTGAGCGCTATTCCAAGGAAACACGGCGGCTCTATGGCGTCTTTGACAAGCGGCTGAGCGAGGTCGCCTATGCCGGTGGCAGCGATGTGTCGATCGCCGATTTCGCGATCCTCGGCTGGGCCTGGCGGCACGAGCGGCATCAGATCGATCTTGGGGAATTCCCCAACGTGAAGCGCTGGTACGACGCGATGATGGCGCGCCCGGCGACCAAGAGGGGCTTCGAGGTCGCTCTCAGCTAGACGGCCTTCGCGCCGCGCAGTCGTCTCGCTTTACGGTCATTGCAGGGCCCCGGCGCGGTGCGTTGCGCCGTCCGAGGCCTCGCGCCTCGCACCGACAGCCATCGGGAGAGAGGCGGCCCCGTGATTCCGCATGGCAGCAATTCTTCGCGGAGTGGTTTCGTTGACACGCTCCGAGGCGCCCTCTAAGTCAACCGGTGGATGAGCACAGGTTTTCTGGAACGTTCCCCATGAGATCGGACACGCGGCCGCTATCGCCGCATCTGCAGGTTTATCGCTGGCCGCTATCGATGGCGATGTCGATCCTGCACCGCATCACCGGCGTCGCCCTGAGCGTCGGCACCCTCCTCCTGGTGGGATGGCTGGTTGCGGCGGCGGATGGGCCGGATGCGTATGCACAGTTTCAGCATTTACTCGCCTCCATCATCGGGCGGCTGCTGCTGTTCGGCTGGACGGTGGCGCTGTTCTTCCATCTGTGCAACGGGTTGCGACATCTCTGGTGGGACACCGGGCGCGCGCTCGATCTACGCAGCGTCGCTGCCGGAAATCTGGCCGTACTGGTCGGCACGGCGGTTTTGACGGTGGCCGCCTGGGGCTTCGGCTTCACACATTGGAGCCACTGATATGGCCATCACGTCGCGAATGCGCTCGCCGCTTGGTCGGGCGATCGGGCTCGGCTCTGCCAAGGAGGGTGTCGAACATTGGTGGGCCCTGCGCATCACCTCCATCGCGCTGGTGCCGCTGACACTGTGGTTTGTCATTGCGGTGATAGCGTTGCTGGGCGCCGACCGGACCGTCTTTGTCGCATGGCTGCATCATCCGCTGCCGGCGGTCTTGATGATCCTGGTAATCGTGGCAACATTTTATCATGCGGCGCTTGGGCTGCAGGTCGTGATCGAGGACTACCTCGGCCACGAGGCATTGCGGATCAGCATGATGATTGTCATGCGGCTGGCTGCGACGGTGCTCGCCGCGCTCGGCATCTTCGCCGTCCTTAAACTGTCGCTCGGCGCCTGACGGCGTCACGCTCGCGGAGCTTTGCTATGCAAGCCGCCTACCCTGTCATCGACCATGTCTACGACGTCGTCGTCGTCGGCGCCGGCGGCGCCGGGTTGCGCGCGACGCTGGGCGCCACCGCCTCGGGGCTCAAGACCGCCTGCATAAGCAAAGTGTTCCCGACCCGCAGCCACACTGTCGCGGCGCAAGGCGGGATCGGCGCCGCGCTCGGCAATATGGGCCCGGACGATTGGCGGTGGCACATGTACGACACCGTCAAGGGCTCGGACTGGCTCGGCGACCAGGACGCGATCGAGTACATGTGCCGCGAGGCGATCCCGGCGGTCATCGAGCTTGAGCATTTCGGCGTGCCGTTCTCGCGCACCGAGCTGGGTCAGATCTACCAGCGGCCGTTTGGCGGCCATATGACGGAATACGGTGACGGCGCTCCCGCCAACCGGGCCTGCGCCGCCGCCGACCGCACGGGGCACGCGATCATTCACACGCTGTATCAGCAATGCTTGCGCAACAACGCCGAATTCTTCATCGAGTATTTCTCGCTCGACCTGATTATGGACGAGGAAGGCGCCTGTCGTGGCGTCATGGCATGGAACCTGGAAGACGGCACGATCCATCGGTTCCGGGCCCACATGGTCATCCTGGCGACCGGCGGCTATGGGCGCGCCTACTTCTCCTGCACCTCGGCGCATACCTGCACCGGCGACGGAAACGCGATGGTGTTGCGCGCCGGCCTGCCCTTGCAGGACATGGAATTCATCCAGTTCCACCCCACCGGCATCTACGGGGCGGGCTGCCTGATTACTGAGGGCGCGCGCGGTGAAGGCGGCTATGTCACGAACAGCGAGGGTGAGCGCTTCATGGAGCGCTACGCGCCGCACGCCAAGGACCTGGCGTCGCGCGACGTCGTCAGCCGCTCGATGACGATCGAAATTCGTGAGGGGCGCGGCTGCGGTCCGCAGAAGGACCACATACTGCTGCATCTCGAACATCTCGACCCTAAGGTTCTTCACCTGCGGCTGCCCGGCATTTCGGAAACGGCCAAGATTTTTGCCGGCGTTGACGTGACCCGCGAACCCATCCCGATCCTGCCGACCGTGCACTACAACATGGGCGGCATCCCGACGAATTATCACGGCGAGGTCATGCGCCCGACCGCCAACGACCCGGATGCGGTGGTGCCTGGGCTGATGGCGGTGGGCGAGGCGGCCTGCGTTTCGGTGCATGGCGCCAACCGGCTCGGCACCAACTCGCTCCTCGATCTCGTGGTCTTCGGCCGTGCCGCGGCGCACCGCACTGTAGAAGTAGTCCAGCCCGGCTCGGCACACCCACCGCTTTCGAGCCATGCTGGCGAGGAGGCTGTTGCCCGACTCGACAGCGTCCGGTACGCGGCAGGCGGCCGCAAAACAGGCGAACTTCGCACGACGATGCAGCGAGTGATGCAGGAAAACTGCGCCGTGTTCCGTACCGCCGACGTACTCGAGGAAGGTGTGCAGAAGATCGAAGCGCTGGCCAGGAGCTTTGGCGATATTGCCGTCTCGGATCGCTCGATGATCTGGAACAGCGATCTCGTTGAAGCGCTGGAGTTGCAGAACCTGATGGAGCAGTCGGTCGTCACGTTGCACTCGGCTCGCAATCGGACCGAAAGCCGCGGGGCGCACGCTCGCGAAGACTTCGCCGAGCGCGATGATGAGCTTTGGATGAAGCACACCCTGGCGTGGCTGGACGAGGATGGTCAGGTCACACTCGGCTACCGGCCGGTGCATCTATTCACACTATCAAACGAGGTCCAGGTGTTCCCGCCCAAGGCTCGGACGTACTGACATGGCGGAATTTCGCCTGCCCGCCAATTCGAAGATCGGCAAGGGGGTCACCCACGCGCCGCCGCTGAACGGCAGCGGGCGGATGAGGCGCTTTCAGGTCTATCGGTATAACCCGGATGACGGGAACAACCCGGTCATCGACACTTATTCGATTGATCTCGACGATTGCGGGCCGATGGTTCTCGACGCGCTGATCAAGATCAAGAACGAGATCGACACGACGCTTACCTTCCGCCGTTCCTGTCGGGAAGGCATCTGCGGTTCGTGTGCGATGAATATCGATGGCGGTAACACGCTCGCCTGCCTGAAGGCGATCGACGAGATAAAGGGCGACGTCAAGATTTACCCGCTGCCACATATGCCGGTGGTCAAGGATCTAGTGCCCGACCTGACGCATATCTACGCGCAATACCGCTCGATCCAGCCCTGGCTGCAGAGCGACAGCGCCCCACCGCCGGATCGCGAGCGTCCGCAATCCGTCGAGGAGCGCGAAAAGCTCGATGGGCTTTGGGAGTGCATTCTGTGCTTCTGCTGCTCGACCTCGTGCCCGTCCTATTGGTGGAACGGCGAGCGCTATCTCGGCCCAGCCGTCCTGTTGCAGGCCTATCGCTGGATCGCCGATAGCCGCGATGAGAAGACCGGCGACCGGCTCGACGCGCTTGAGGATCCGTTCCGCCTTTATCGCTGCCACACGATCATGAACTGCACTAACACGTGCCCGAAAAACCTCAATCCGGCGAAAGCCATCGCCGAGATCAAAAAGCTGATGGTATTGCGCCGCTAGATGGCCATCACGAGGAGCCGTAGGCGGCGCGGCAACCTCGTTCAACCAGAGGCTCGGTCGAATCGAGATTGCCTCGCTGATGCTCGTAATGACGGCTGATACGGGTGATTGTCAGCGGGGCCTAAGCAGCACCGGTTTCGGCCCAGTCGAGCAAACGATTGAGGAATGTGGCCCCGTCGGCCAGTTCGCTGCGGGTTATATACTCGTCAGGCTTATGAGCGACATCGATCGAGCCGGGTCCACAGACGATCGCCGGGATGCCGGCGCGTTGATAAAGGCCGGCTTCGGTTGCAAAAGACACGGTTGTCGCACGGTTGGCGCCAGTCAGGTGCCGCGCCAGGATTTCAACCGGGGAATCTGCGACCGGAACCAACGATGGCACATCGACGATCGTTTCGGTTTCAACCGCCGCGCCGGAATACACCGCCTGCATCCGGGGCAGCAGGTTGTTGGCGACGAAGCGATCCACCTGGCCTTTCAGCATTGCGGCATCGTCGCCCGGCAGACTGCGCAAATCCCATTCGAAGGCACACTCACGTGCCACGATGTTGACGGCGGTGCCGCCGGTGATTGTACCAACGCTCAACGTTGTATGCGGCGGGTCGAAGCCGCTCTCGGCACGGCCACGATCGCGTGCTTCGCTGTGCAGGCGGCCGATTTCGCCGATCATCTCGGCCGCCGCCGCGATCGCGCTGACGCCGCGATCAGGCGCGCTCGAATGCCCCTCGCGCCCGATAATCCGGGTTCGGTAGAAGGCACAGCCCTTTTGCGCGTTGGCAATCTGCATCGAGGTGGGTTCGCCGATGATCGCCATGATTGGCCGGAATACGCCATTGGGCAGGGTGCGGATCAATGCCGGAGCGCCAAAACAGCCCGTCTCCTCGTCATGCGTAAAGGCCAGATGCAGCGGCATCGCAAGCGATCGCTCGACCGCCCGCGGCACGAGGGCGAGCACCAGGGCGATAAAGCCCTTCATGTCGGCAGTGCCGCGGCCGCACAGCCGGTCACCGGCGGGGGTCAGGCGAAACGGCTCGCTGTGCCACTCCTGGCCAGCCACCGGCACGACATCGGTATGACCCGAGAGAATAACGCCGCCCTTATCGGCCGGGCCTACCGTGGCGAACAGGTTGGATTTGCCGTCGAAAGCGGCGCTGCGCTGACTGGCGATGCCGTAGCCATCGAGATAGTCGGCGACCCAGTCGATCAGGCCAAGATTGGAGCGCGTCGAAACTGTGTCGAAGGAGATCAGGCGGTCGAGGATCTCGACCGCCGCGCTCAGTGGGGGATCAGACGTGTTCACCAGTCCCGCCACGTGGCGTGCCGATCATCGACAGGACCTCGCGCCGGGTCGTCGGATCGCTGCGGAAGACACCCAACATGCGGCTTGTCACCATGCTGACGCCCGGCTTGTGCACGCCGCGGGTTGTCATGCATTGATGTGCCGCCTCGATCACCACCGCGACACCCTTGGGTTGCAAGACCTGGTTGAGGGAATTGGCGATCTGCGCCGTCATTTTCTCCTGAATCTGTAGCCGCTTGGCATACACCTCCACCAACCGCGCCAGTTTTGAGATGCCGACCACCCTGTTATTCGGCAGATAGGCGATGTGCACCTTTCCGATGATCGGCGCCAGATGGTGTTCGCAATGCGATTCAAAACGGATGTCCTTGAGAAGGACGATCTCGTCGTATCCGTCCATCTCCTCAAAGGTCCGTTGCAACAGCTGTTCCGGATCTTCGCCATAGCCGCTGAAGAATTCGGCAAATGATCGCACTACCCGGTCAGGGGTCGCCAGCAGCCCCTCGCGATCGGGATCGTCACCTGCCCATCGAATAAGCGTACGCACCGCCTCCAGCGCTTCATCGCGGGTTGGCTTGCCGGTGCCTTGGCGATGGCGCGAGATTTCGTCGAGACGAACATCTGGGGGCATGGGAATCTCTTCCGTCGCTTAAGAATGGGCCTTCGTGACACGAGTCGCGACCGCCTGCAGCCGCGCCCGGTGAGGACGCAGGCGGCAGCTAGTTTAGCCGCATATCCTGCTGTGGCATGTCGAGGGAAAAGGCGGGAACCCTGACCAGAAAGTTCTCGCCCTCGTGGGTCTCCATCTCGTAGTCGCCGACCATAAAGCCGGATGGAGTCGGTAATGGGCAGCTGCTGGTGTACTCAAAGCTCTCGCCGGGCTTCAGCACCGGCTCTTCGCCGACCACCCCGGGGCCGCGCACTTCCTGCTGCCGTCCCCGGCTATCGGTGATCTGCCAGTGGCGCCGCCGCAGTTGCACGACCTGGTTGCCACCGTTTTCTATCTTTACGTGATAGGCCCAGACGTAGTGGTTCTCGTCAGGGGAGGAATGCTGTTCCAGATAGAACGGCTTGACCGTGACCGTGATCGAATGGGTCGTTTCGGAATACATCCCTCATAAACCTTCTTGTTCGTTGCCCGGCCGCATGTTGCGCCTCGGCATCGGGCCGCACCAATGTTGGTTGCCGGGCACCGGGCGTCAACCCATTGTCATCGAGCGCCCCTCGCCGGCGCCAACAATGCCAGCACCGTCTCGTCCGGGCGCCGCGAGCCATCCGGGCTGATCGATTGGATGCAAACATGATCAGCGCCGGCATCCCAATGCTCCTGGATACGCCGGCGGATCGTGGCTTCGTCACCCCATAATATGTTGGCGTCGATAAAGCGATCGGAGCCGCCACTGGCGAGGTCATCGTCGCTGAAGCCCAGCCGGCGCCAGTTGTTGAGGTAGTTGTCGAGCCGCATGTAATTCGCCAGCGCCTGCCGTCCGAGCCCGCGAGCCTTGGCGGCATCCGTCTCCAACAGCACCCAGACTTCGGGGCAGAGCAGCTTGCCGGGGCCGAGAATGCGGCGGGCCTGCGCGGTGTGCTCGGGCGTCACATTGTAGGGATGCGCGCCATCGGCATGGGTACCGGACAATTCGAGCATCTTTGGACCGAGCGCCGCGAGGATGGTCAGCGGCTTTTCGGACGGTTCGGGCGCGCCATAGGGGGCCGCTTTCATCGCGTCGAGATAGGCACGCATCGTGGCGATCGGACGCCCGTAAGTATGGCCCCGAACACCCTCGACCGATGGCACATGAGAGACGCCGAGGCCGAGCAGAAAGCGCCCGCCGGATTGCTCGGCCAAAGCGCGCTGACCATTCGCCATCGCCATCGCGTCGCGCGCATAGATATTGGCGATACCGGGCGCCACGATCAGTGTCTTTGTGTTGGCCAAAAGCCATGACGAGTGCACCAGCACATTGCGGCCGCGACTTTCGGGCAGCCATAGCGCCGCATAGCCCCAGCCCTCGACGCGCTGCGCGAAGGCGGCACCTTCGGCCGCGGTCAAAAGATCCATCGCCGCCCAAACACCCAGCCTGCCGAGCTGCATCGCAATCTCCCCAACGCGCCAAGCCGCGCCGTCTCACTCTAGCCGAGCGCATAACGTCGTCGCGCGGAAAAAGTCGCGATAACAGCTCACCAGCGGCATGCTTGTTGCCGAACCGTGAGAATACTTTCTAACCCTCACCAGCACGAAGGAAGTCGGGCATGGCGGTTAACGGCAATCGGCGCGTCGCCGTGATCGGCGGCGGCATGGTGGGAATGTGCACCGCCATATGGCTGCAGCGCGACGGTAACAGCGTATGCGTAGTCGAGCCGGGTCATGTGGGCGAGGGCGCCTCGTTCGGTAATGCCGGCTGCTTTAACGGCTCGTCGGTCACACCGACGTCGATGCCGGGAACCATTCGCAATGTGCCGCGCTGGCTGCAAGACCCGCTTGGCCCTCTTTCATTGCGCTGGAGCTACCTGCCGTCGATCCTGCCCTATCTGGCGCGATTCGCGCGCGCCGGCACGGCCGACAAGGTGCATCGGCAGGCGAAAGCCCTGCGTCCCCTCCTGGCCCCCACCGTCCCGCTGGTGCGGGAGTTGGCGCGCGATGCGGGTGCCGAGGCGCTGATCCATCAGCGGGGACACCTCTATGTCTATCGCTCTGCCGCTTCGTTGGCGAAAGACGGGCTCGCCTGGGCATTGCGCCGCGAGAACGGCGTCGAGGTCGATGAATTCGACACCGACGAATTGCGGCAGCTCGAACCGGTCCTGTCGCGCGAGTATGTACGTGGATTGCTGGTCAGGGAGAACGGGCACACCAGCAATCCGCATGCACTTGTCTTGCGGCTGGCCGAGCATTTCGTGCGGCAGGGCGGGGCCATCACCCGCGCTTGCGCGACCGGGTTTCGTCTCGACGGCGAACGTCTCGCCGCGATCCGCACCGATACCGGTGAGATCGCGGCGGATGCGGCGGTGCTGTGCGCGGGTGCCCATTCGCGGCCGCTCGCGGCCGAATTGGGCGACCGGCTGCCGCTCGAAACCGAGCGCGGTTATCACCTGATGATCCGCGATCCTGAAGCCATCCCGCGGATTCCAACCGCCGATGCCGACGGCAAATTTGTCGCCACCCCGATGGATACGGGATTGCGCTTCGCCGGTACGGTCGAGCTCGCCGGGCTGACAGCCGCGCCCGACTGGCGCCGTGCCCGCATGCTGCTGGCGCAGGGGCGCCAGATGCTGCCGGGCCTGGCCGCCGACTATGAGGAAGAGCGGCTGTCCTTGTGGATGGGACACCGGCCGTCGATGCCTGATTCGTTGCCGGCACTCGGCCGGTCGCGCGCCACTCCGGACGTGATCTACGCCTTCGGCCATGGCCATGTCGGAATGACGGCGGCACCGATGACCGGCAAGGTCGTTGCCGACCTTGTCGCGCGTCGGCCCGCTTCTATCGATATCGCGCCGTTTGATCCGGCACGGTTCGCCTGATGCCTCGCCTAATTGCGAGCGGTCGCGTCTAGTTCACTTTCTATGATGAAGAGCACCGCCCGGCGTGCCACGGCCTTTGCGACCGAAGGAAAATTTCTCTGGTAGGCGGAGAGCGCCGCGTCGAAGGCGGCTTCCTTGTCGGTGTCGATTGTCTCGGTCAGTCGATAGGTATCGAGCACGATGTCGCGCGCCATCTGATCGATGCGCTCCCGATCCACCGCACCTATGACCGTCGTCGCAGTAACGAGCAACATGCATCAACCCCAGAGACGTTCGATGTCGCTCCCGAACAAGGCGAGATAACGCATGGTTCCGGCGAGGCTTCGGCGCTGCGTCCAATTGGCCGTGCTGCTGACATTTGCGGGTGTACACGCCCGCGCAGACGGGCTCAGTGCCTTGTGGAAGCGGGTTACGTGGGGAGCGCCCAGCAGCACGCTTGCCCCGCATTTCCCCAACGCGCTGGGCCTCGCAACACCGATCGACTTTGGGGACAGCTATACCAATGTCGTGCTGCGCGACGTGCGCGTGGGGGGCGTGCCGCTTGTCGTGTTCTTCCAGATGGACAAGGCAACAGGCGGTCTGAAGCGCATACAGCTTGAGCGGCAACGCCATGGTGTCAACCCACCGGCTTTCCGTGCCGTCCTCGAAGGTCTCGCTGGCGAATTGGGGGTTCCAGACGTCCTGTGCGGCGTTGCACCAGTCCCCGACAGCGGCTACCAGGCTGCCGCCGAACGTGTCTGGCGACGCGACGATGTCGTGATCCGTGCGATCTTTCGCGATACGACGGTGGAGGCTTACGAAGGCTGCCTTGCTGGCGACCCGAGCCTTGGAGCGTGCGGTCTGACAGGGCAGTTGCTGGTGCGCATCAGCCCGCCGAGTGGCGACGCCGGTGCGTGCCCGGCGCCGCCGCTGCGGTGATGCGTTACTTCATCAGCTGGGCGCGAACTTCGCCGCCCTTGTTCTTGTCCGTATGGACATTGACATAGCACTTGCCGGACGTGAGGTCGGCGATCTGCGCGTCGGTCATGGTGGCGGAGCCGGTGATCGGGCTGGCAACGCCGCTGGCAGGCCCAAGCGGCACCGCGACGCCGGCATTGGCGCCGGCGGCGGCCCCGCAATGGATATGTGCCGCCATCGCCGGGCCGGTGAGACCGGAGTATTCGACACGCCACGTAACCTGCTTCGTGCTTGTGTCGAGCGTAACCGAAGCCGAGCCGGTGCCCGACGACTGCGTCGGCGGAACCTCGGCAGCCGCACTTAGCGTGCCCTTGAAGGTTTCGGTTGCCGCGTGTGCGGCGGGTATCGTGGCGATGCCCGCGATCAGAGCTGCGATTGCGATCGATGTACGCATGATGATGTCCTCCCGGTTCTGAATGCCGCTGCGGGGCTCTGTCGGTGAACCCCCGACCACACTAACAGCGCTGTGCCAGCCCATGAACCGAAAGCCGCAAAATTTGTCACGAGCCCCCGGAGTGGTGAATTCCGGCCCGGTGGTATGGGGCGGTGCGCGCTCCCACCGAGCAGTCCTTACGCCGCGACCGGCTCGTCATCTGCCTCCGGCGCGCGCAGCGCCGGATCATCGATTACGATCGGGTCGCGCTCAACCCGCCGGCGGATTCGGTGCAAGAACAGGTAAAACAAAACCAGCCGGACATGCGTGTCGAGGATTTCCCGCATCCGTCTCGGATAAAAAACCAGCGGGTTTTCGCGCGGCAGGCCAGAACGCCGCTGGGTGCGGATCTTGCGACGGAAAAATCCGCCCTGCAACGGATGCACCTTTTCCTGGCGGACCGTGAAGTAGAATTGCAGCACGTGATTGACCAGCCGCACCGGCTTGATGCCAGACGCCTTGGCGCGCTGCATCAGCCGCTCGATATGCTCGGGAGAGTAGTAGAGGTCGAAAGCGTTGCGGTAGAGCGCCTGCCAGTCGGTGTCGCTCATCACCGGGTGGTGGGCCGTGACATGCTCCAGATCGTATTTGTTCATGTCCGGATCCATCCAGGCACCGTCCTGATGGAGCTGCTTATGGTCTACCGAGCCCGGCAATGGCGTCAGCATGAAGAATTCGAGCAGATCAACCGGCAACTCGCGCTGCACGGTAGCGATGTCGCGGGCTACGCGTTCCGGCGTGTCGTTCGGGAAGCCGAGGATATACCCGGCATAGGTGATCACCTTGTGGCGCCGCCACGCCAGGAACAGTTCGCGGTATTCGTGCACCCTGTTCTGCTTTTTCTTCACGGCCAGAAGATTGTCGGGGTTGATGTTCTCCAGCCCGATAAATACGCGGGCGCATCCGGCCCGGGCCGCCTTTTCGACAAAGCGCGGGATGCGGTGGCAAAGTGTATCGACCTGGATGATGAAGTTGAGGGTCAGCCCCTCCTCCTCCCGCATCCGGATCAGCCGGTCGAAGATGGCCTCCCAATTGCGGTTGCGCGCGAAATTGTCGTCGGTGATAAAGAAGCGACGGACGCCCTGGGTGATGTTGGCGCGGACCAGCGCCTCGACGTCGTCGGCGTCGCGCCAGCGCGATTTGCGCCCCTGCACATTGATGATCGTGCAGAAGCTGCATTGAAACGGGCAGCCTCGTCCGGCGTCGAAGGCGCCCAGTGTTTCGCTGTAGCGGCGCACGATCTCGATTGGCAGAAAGGGCGTGACCTGCTGCTGCAAGCCCGGCAGGTCGTTCATGTAGTTGTAGATCGGCCTGGGTGTGCCCTGGAGCACGTCGGCGAAGACCTCATCGAGTCGGCCCTCGGCCTCGCCGGCAAACAGGATGATGCCCCGGTCGCGCGCCGCCGCGATATCGGGCGGCAACTCCGGCAGCATCGCGATGCAGCCCGAAACATGAAATCCGCCGATGGCCACCTGGATGCCGGCGGCGCGGAACTGCGCCGCGATATCGACGGCTCGGGGAAACTGGTTCGATTGCACTCCGACGAGGCACACAAGCCCGGCATCGGCCGCCTTGATCCGGCGGATGATCCGCCCTACCGGGATGATGGTGTGGCACTCATCATAGGCGTGCGTCTCGAATGTCACGTCGGCGCCGAGCCCCTGGCGTTCGGCGATGTCCTGTGTGATCGCGTACAGACAGGCCAGCGAATTCGACGGGATCCACGACCGCAGCCATTGAATGACATAGCCATCATCATCGTAATGCGAGGGTTTTATGAGTTCGACGATAAAGCGGCGTTCGGCCATTGTGCCCCGCTTAAGGCGTGCGGCTATTCGCGCGCGGCGACAGTTTACGATGTGACGTGGTCATTAAGAACGCCATTTTTTAATCCGGAGGTTGAGGGCAGCTGATGCAGGACGGGTTTATCGGCCGCTCCGTTCCCCGGTTTGAAGATGCGCGGTTCCTGACCGGTCGCGGGCGCTACGTCGATGACCTGAACCTCCCTGGTCAACTGCACGCCGTGGTGCTGCGATCGCCGCATGGCCATGCCGAAATTGCCGCGATCGATGCCGGATCGGCGCGACATATGCCGGGGGTTCGAGGCGTGTACACCGCCGCAAATCTCGTTGGCGACGGTGTCGGGCCGCTGCCCTGCATCGCTCAGGTCGCAACGCTGGCGCCCTTGATCGTGCCACCGCGGCATGCGCTGGCAGTGGAAAGGGTGCGGCACGTCGGTGAGGCGGTAGCCGTGGTCGTTGCCGAGACGGTGGAGCAGGCGCGGGACGGTGCGGCAGCCATCGAAATCGACTACCGGTCATTACCGACCATCACCCAGCCGCCGGCGGCGATCCTGCCGGGGGCGCCGCTGCTTTGGCCCGAGGCGCCGGGGAATGTCGCGTATCGGTTCGAACGCGGCGATCGCGCCGCTGCCGGGCGGGCATTTGCCGGCGCGGCGCATATTGTCGAGATCGCACTGGTCAACAATCGACTCGTCGTTGCGCCAATCGAGCCGCGTGCTGCGCTGGGGAATTACGATGCGCGCACCCGTCGCTACGAACTGCTCGCCACGGCGCAGGGCGTCCACAGCATACGCGATCAGCTGGCGGGCTCCGTGTTTCATGTTCCGCCCGAGCAGGTGCACGTCAGGGCGCCGGATGTCGGCGGCGGGTTCGGGGTCAAGAATTTCCTCTATCCCGAATATGTGCTGGTGCTGTGGGCGGCGCGGCAGCTCGGCCGTCCGGTGAAATGGGTGGCGCAGCAGGACGAGGAGTTCGTCGCCGCCATTCAGGGCCGCGACAACCACACGAAGGCGCGCCTAGCCCTCGACGCGAGCGGAAGGGTTCTCGGTCTTGAGGTCGAGACGCTCGCCAATATGGGCGCTTATTTGTCGACCAGCGGCCCCGGCAGCTCGACCAACTCGACCGCGAGCGCCACCGGCGGGGTGTATGCGGTCCCCGCGGTGTTCATGCGCGTGAGCGGAGTTTTTACCAATACGGTGCCGATCGACGCATATCGCGGTGCCGGCAAGCCCGAGGCGAATTTCCTGATCGAGCGGCTGCTCGAACGCGCCGCGCGGCAGCTCAATCTCGACCCGGTGGAGTTGCGCCGCCGCAATCTGATCCGCGACTTCCCATACCGCTCCGGTCTCGGCATCACGATGGATTGCGGCCGCTTTGCCGCCAACCTCGAGGAATTGTCCGCAAAGGTCCGTACCCCGGAATTTATCCGGCGACGCCAGGAAGCGTCGGCACGGGGCCGGCTGCGCGGGCTGGGGGTCGCGTGCTTTCTCGAAACCTCGCGCGGTGCGCCTGGCGAGCACGCCGCTATCCGCTTTCGCGCTGATGGAGTTGTCGATCTGGTGCTCGGGACGCAGTCAAACGGCCAGGGGCACGAGACAAGTTTTGCGCAGATCGCCTCCGACTTGCTCGGCCTGCCGCTCGACGCATTCCGCCTGGTGCAGGCGGACACCAGCCGGGTGGAGCGCGGTAACGGGCACGGCGGCGCGCGATCGATGTATATGGGCGGCATGGCGTTGCATCAAGCCGCCGAGGCGGCTATCGCCAAGGGGCGAGCCTTGGCGGCGCACCTGCTGCAAGCCGAGGTTGACGACATCGCCTTCGCCGCCGGGCTGTTTTCGGTGGCTGACACCGACCGCGGCATTGACCTGCTCGCTCTCGCGGAGGCGGCGCGCGACCCGGCCAACCTGCCCGAGGGTATGACAGCGGGCCTCGATTCAGCGGCGTTCAACCCCTCCGATATCTTCACCTTTCCGAGCGGCTGCCATGCCGCCGAGGTAGAGATCGACCCCGAAACCGGTTTGGTGACACTTGAGGCCTACACCGCGGTCGATGATTATGGCCGTCTGATCAACCCGATGCTGACGCGCGGCCAGGTCCAAGGCGGCCTGGCACAGGGCATCGGCCAGGCGTTGCTCGAACACACCGTTTACGAGGCGGCGTCGGGTCAGCTCCTAAGCGGCTCGCTGATGGATTACGCCCTGCCGCGCGCCGGAGACCTGCCGGTGCTCGAGATCGCGTTTGGCGAGTTGCCGACCGCGGTAAACCCGCTGGGCGTTAAGGGCTCGGGTCAGGCCGGCTGCATAGCGGCGCCGCAGACGGTCATGAACACGATCTTGGATGCACTCGCGCCGCTCGGCATCGATCACATCGACATGCCGGCCACTTCCGAGCGCGTCTGGCGCGCCATCCGCGCCGCACATCCCTGATCATCTTCCCAGTCCTCTCCCTCAATTGGGGGAGGGTGCAGTGTGCGCGCTATTCCAGCCCGAGCGAGCGGCGAAAGCGGTTTTTCAGGACAACCCCGTCGCGGGTCGGCAGCACGCGGGGCGGTTCATCAGCCTGGATCGCGACGCGCGCGAACATCGTGCGGTCGAAATGGCGCAACCGACCGGCAAATTCCTGCAATGCGTCGTCGCCGGTAATGTCGTAGACGGCCTCAAGGCCGCAGGAACGGGCGACGCCGCACAGGCTCACGGTCATCTGTGTATGGCTCGCCTGCATACCGGTTTCGCCATAATGTCCGTTATCGAACGCAGCGATTGCCAGATTGGGCGGCTGCTGTACGCCGACAGTCGCAAGCGCCCCGAGCCCCATCAGCACCTCACCATCGCCGGTTACGACCAGCACGCGCCGTTTCGGCTGCGCAATCGCAATTCCGAGCCCGACCATCGCGGCGCCGCCCATCGCTCCCCACAAATAGAAATTGCGGTCGTCATCGCCGGCCGCGGCGGCGTCGTAGGTCGTCGAGCCGAGTCCGGTGACCACCAGCATGTCGCCGCGATTGGCCAGCAGGGTACGCATGGCGGCGCGCCGTTCGAGACGCGGATCGTTGGTCGCGCCTTTTTCAGGGATTGCGCTCATTTCACCCATTTCTTCGCGCCGATCAGCCGCTGCGACAGCAACACCGCCGTCGCGAGGCCGCCATTGAATGCGATATCGAGTGCCGCCGCGACCGTGTCACCGGCATCCGCTGCCGCATCAACGCGGTAGACCAGAACATCCATGGCTTCGAGCACGGCCGGCGTGGCATGCCCCATCGGCACTTGCCACGGATTGAACTCGCCCCACTCGCCGCGCATCGTTACCAGCATCACCAGCGGGAAGCGGCAGGATTTGGCGAGCGATAGCATGTTGATGCAGTTGCCGACGCCGCTCGACTGCATCAGCAGCGCGCACCGCTGACCGCCGAGCCACGCCCCGGCGGCAAGCGCAACGCCCTCCTCCTCGGTGGTCAGCGACACAGCGGTTATATCCGGGTCGGCCCCGCATTGCTGGATCAGAAGGGTGTGGCCGGCATCGGGCACATAGCCGATCTGGCGGATGTCGGCTGATTTGAAAGCGGCAAAGATGGAGGCACGCCAATCGGCGACGGCGGTTGCGGCCACGCGGCTCGACCCTTCGCTGTTGTGGGGGCGTGCCGGCCCGGCCGGCACACGGTCTATACTGAACGCTAGTCCGCGGCGGTTTCGCGCGACTGCCGGGCGAGGCGCTCCATTTCTTCCAGCAGGTCGTGCAGCGCCTGATCGGCAGTGTAGGCCATCTTGGCGAAAGCGCGCAGGAAGCTGTCTGTGCGCGGCAACTGGAACAGTGTCTCGTCGCCATCCTTGGGCGTTGCGGCACTGACCAGGACGACATTGTCGAAGGGCTGTAACACCAGCTCTTTCAGCGGCTTGCCGGGGCCGGTGACATACTCGACGACGCGGCAGCGCTCGCCGTCGCGGGATTCGTTGACGATCGTCATGCGATAGGCAGCGCGGGTCGTCGCGGCCTCGACCAACGCGCGGGCGAACGGGCGCAGAAAGGTCTCGTCAAACCCGAGCAACGCGGTCGGCCGGTCATTGTTGACCGAGGAGCGCATCTCCAGCGTCGTCCATAGTGAGGCGCGACCGCGGAAGTAATCAGCCGAGGCAAGATCAAGGTTGATCGAGTCGACCGGCATCGGCGGGGCAACCGAGCGAGCCGAAAGAAAAGCGAAACACGCCGGCTCGCGCTTCAGCGAAATGTTCGTGGCGGCTTCGAGATTGCGGTCGCTGATCGCGGGAGATTCAGCCATGAGCGCAGCCTTGTGCAATGTGGACAGACGGACGAGCTGTATGTCGTGCGCCATAAGACAACCACCGTATCGTTAAAATTGCATAAACCGTCGTCACAAGGCTGTCAAACACGGGCAAATACGAGCCGATGCGGCCATTGGCCGCGCGAGTTATGGCCTTGGTATTGCACGCGAATCGCCACGATTGCATCACTGGCGTGCCTCGACAAACATTTCCTCCAAGGCGGTTTCGGCCGCCAGCCATGCTGCCTCTGCCTCCTCGATAAGGCGGGCCAATTCGGCCCGTCGCTTCAACGCGTTAGTCAGCGCGTCGCCGCGCCCGCCGAAGGCGTTGGGCGCGGCCAATGTCTCGTCGAGGGCCTGCTGTTCGGCAGCAAGGCGAGACGCCGCCGCCTCGGCCTCACGCGATTTGCGGCGCAGCGGCTCGGCTTCGCGTCGCCGCTCGGCGGCATCGCGGCGCGCGGCCTTGCGCGCGTCGCCCGGAGAAGGCGCCACCCCACGCTCCGGCTCGGGTTCGTCGCGCTCCAGCAGACGCTTGCGATAGGCTTCGAGATCGTCCTCGAAGGGGCGGACCGTGCCGTTCTCGACCAGCCACAGCCGGTCAGCGACCAGTTCGACGAGATGCCAGTCATGGCTCACCAATACGACGGCGCCGGCATACTCCTCGATCGCGGTGACCAGCGCCTCGCGCGTCTCCATGTCGAGATGGTTGGTCGGCTCGTCGAGGATCAACAGTGATGGTGCGTTGTAGGTCACTAGCGCCAAATTGAGCCGGGCGCGTTCGCCGCCGGATAGCTGTCCGATCGGCAGCAATGCCTTGTCCTGGCCAAAGCCAAACGTGCCGAGCCGGGTGCGCACCTGCTCCGGTGGCGTGTCGGGCAGCAGCGCCTGCAGATGGTCGTAGGCCGATTGCGCGGGGTGCATATCCTCGATCTGGTGCTGCGCGAAAAATCCGCAGGTCACTTTCGACGAGCGGGTCATCTGCCCCGAAAACGCCTGCAGCCTTCCCGCCAGCAGGCGCGCGAAAGTGGTCTTGCCATTGCCGTTGCGGCCAAGCAGTGCAATGCGGTCATCGGGGTCAAGCCGCAGGTCGAGACGTGACAGGATTGGCTTCTCGGGGTCATAGCCGGTGCTGACCTTTTCCATCGAGAGCAGTGGCGGATTGGGAGCTACCGGCTGTGGCAGGCGCAGAACCGGTGCCGCCTGATCGGTCATCATCGCTACCGGTTCCAGCTTCTCGAGCGCCCTCATCCGGCTCTGCGCCTGCCGCGCCTTGGACGCCTTGGCGCGGAAGCGATTGATAAAGCCCTCCAGCCGCTCTCTCTCCTGCTGCTGCCGCTTGGCCATCACCGCCTGCCGCGCCATCGCCTCGCGGCGGGTTCGCAGGAACTGGTCGAAACCGCCGGAGTAAGAGGTCAGCTTACCGTTCGCTAGATGCAGGGTCGTCGTGGTGGCGGCGTTGAGCAACTGCCGGTCGTGGCTGACGAGCACAAAGCTGTGCCGATACCGCCGCAGAAAGCGTTCGAGCCACAGCGCGGCTTCGAGGTCAAGATGGTTGGTCGGCTCGTCGAGCAACAGCAGGTCGGGTTCGGCGAACAATACGGCCGCCAGCGCTACCCGCATGCGCCAGCCGCCCGACAAGTGCGACAACGCCCGCTCCTGCATCGCCGCGTCGAGACCGAGCCCGGCCAAAATGCGCGCCGCCCGTCCCGGCGCCGAGCGTGCACCGATCGTGTCGAGCCGTGCCTCGATCTCCGCGATGCGTTCGGGTGCCGGATTGTTGTCGAGATCGGCGAGCAGGCGGGTGCGTTCGCGATCGGCGGCGAGCACCGTGGCGATCGGCGTGCCGCTGCCGCTCGGCGCTTCCTGCGCCAGAAAGCCGATGCGGTAGTCACGCGGGAGGAAAATGTCGCCGTCATCCGGCGCCAGGCGGCCGCGGATCAGATCAAGCAGCGTCGATTTGCCGATGCCGTTGCGGCCGACGAGCCCGATCTTGCTCCCCTCAGGGATTTGCGCACTGGTCTCGTTGAACAGCATACGGCCATGCCGGCCGCCGACGCGGTAGGTCAGGCCCGAAATTGTCAGCATGCGGTCAGTCTATCATGACCCGGGTAAGGATCGGTATTTCCGGCTGGCGCTATCCCGGCTGGCGCGGCGATTTCTACCCGAAGGGCCTGCGGCAGGCGGCCGAACTGGCCTATGCGGCCGATCGGTTCGACACGATCGAGATTAACGGTACGCATTATTCGCTGCAGCGTCCCGGTTCTTTTCGCCGCTGGTATGACGAAACACCCGGGGGATTCGTTTTCGCCGTCAAAGGCAGCCGGTTCATCACCCACATGAAGCAGCTGAACGATATCGGGCCGCCGCTCGCCAATTTCTTTGCATCAGGCGTGCTGGCGCTCGAGGAAAAGCTCGGGCCGTTTTTGTGGCAGTTTGCGCCACGCTTTCGCTTCAACGCCGAGAAATTCGACGCGTTTCTGTCAGCATTGCCGCACGACGCTGAGAGTGCTGCCAGTTTGGCGCACCATCACGACGCGCGGCTGAACGGCCGCGCCTTTATGACAATCAACAAGAACCACCGCCTGCGGCATGCCGTTGAAGTGCGCCACGAGAGTTTCCTCGATGCCGGCTTTGTTGCGCAGCTGCGGCGGCACAAGGTGGCGCTGGTGTTCGCGGACACCGTCGATTTTCCCTATGCCGAGGACGTTACCGCCGACTTTACCTATTTACGGTTGCATGGCGCGGAGAAGCTATATGCCAGCGGCTATTCCGACGACGCGCTCGATCACTGGGCCGCGCGCATCCGTTCTTGGCGCGCCGGTACCCAGCCCGACGACGCCAAATTGATCGATCCCGCTACCAAGCCGTCGCGCCACAGCCGCGACGTCTACGTCTACTTCGACAACGACGCCAAGGTACACGCCCCGTATAACGCGCAGGGCTTGCGGCAGCGGGTCACCCGGTAAAGCTTATTGGACCCGCTCGATCACCGTGGCGATGCCCTGGCCGACGCCGACGCACATCGCGACCAATGCGTAGCGGCCCCCGGTGCGCTGCAGTTGGCGTGCGGCCGTCAGAGCAATGCGCGGTCCGGAGGCGCCGAGTGGGTGGCCGATTGCGATCGCGCCGCCGTTGGGGTTGACCCGGCTGTCGTCGAACGAGACCTCGAGGCCGCGCAAGCACGAGAGAACCTGCGCCGCGAAGGCCTCGTTGATCTCGATGACATCGATATCGTTGATCGTCAGACCGGCGCGCTCCAGCGCCTTCTGCGCGGCCGGAACCGGCCCGATGCCCATGATGCGCGGCTCGACGCCGGCAACCGCGCTCGACAGGATGCGCGCGATCGGCTGCGCACCGGCGGCGTCACCCGCCTTGCGGCTGGCGACGATCATCGCCACGGCGCCGTCATTGACGCCTGAGGCGTTGCCCGCGGTCGTGATGCCGTCCTTGAATAACGGCCGCAACTTGCCGAGCGCCGCCATATCGCTACCCGGACGCGGATGTTCGTCTTCGCCGACCGAGACGGGGCCGGCGCGGCCGCCCGGCACCTCGACGGCGATGATCTCGCCGTTGAAGAAGCCATCGGCCTTGGCCGCGGCGTATTTGCTTTGCGATGCGGCGGCGAAGGTGTCGGCCTGCTCGCGGGTGATCTGATATTCGCGGGCCAGATTATCGGCGGTCTCGGGCATCGTGTCGCCGCCGTAGCGGCCCTCGACCTTGGGGTTCGGGAAACGTGCGCCGATCGTCGAATCGAACACACGCATGTCGCGGCTATAGGCGCTCTCCGCCTTGGCCATGACAAACGGGGCGCGGCTCATGCTCTCGACGCCGCCGGCGACGAACACGTCGCCCTCGCCACAGGTGATCGCCTGCGCCGCCATGGCCATCGCGTTAAGGCCGCTGCCGCAGTTGCGCTGCAGCACGGTACCGGGAACCTCAATCGGCAAGCCCGCGACCAGCGCCGCGTGGCGTGCGATACAGCGGCTGTCCTCGCCGGCCTGATTCGCGCAGCCGACCACGACATCCTCAATCTTTTCCGGGGCAAAGCCGCTCTCGGCGACAACCTTGCTGATGACAGCGGCGAGCATGTCGTCGGGCCGCATCTTGGCGAGCGCGCCGGCGTGGCGTCCAAACGGGCTGCGCAGTCCGGTGTACATATAGGCGTCAAGCATCGGGCGCTCCGTGCATGAAATGGGCAGATCAGCAGTGATGCGCGCCGGTGCGGTGCTGTCAAGCGGCACCATATCTCGGGTATGATCGGCCGACCTCGCGGCAACCCGAGCGGGCCCATGGCGCACGTCCATCGGCATGGCGTTCATGACCATTCGCACGCGCATGGCCATGCTCATCATGGGCATGACGTGCGCGACTACGGACGCGCCTTCGCCATCGGCATTGCCCTGAACCTTGCCTATGTCGCGACGGAAGCCGGCTTTGGCGTCATCGCCGGTTCATTGGCCCTGCTGGCAGATGCCGGCCACAATCTCGGTGACGTGGTTGGCCTCGCCTTGTCGTGGGGCGCGGCGCTGCTCAGCCGCCGCCAGCCCAGCGGTCGGTTCACCTATGGCCTGCGCTCGAGTTCAATCCTCGCGGCGCTGGCGAATGCGATCATCCTGCTGCTGGTGACAGGTGGCATCGCGTGGGAGGCGGTACTGCGGCTGGCGCATCCGACGGTGGTCGCCGGCGGATTGATCGTCTGGGTCGCTGGGGCTGGTATTGTTATTAACGGTGCCACGGCGTTGCTCTTCGTCTCGGGACGGCGGCGCGACGTGAATATCCGCGCCGCCTTTCTGCATATGGCCGGCGATGCGCTGGTCACCGCCGGGGTTGTCATTGCCGGGCTCGTCATCGAGCTGACCGACGCGCAATGGCTCGACCCGGCGGTTTGCCTGATCGTCTCGGCGGTTATCGTCTACGGCGCGTGGGACGTCATCAAGGAAGCCATGGGCCTGGCGCTCAACGCCGTGCCGGAGGCCGTCGACGCCTTGGCGGTGCGTGACTATCTGCGCCGCCTGCCGGGAGTCGCGGCGACCCACGACCTCCACATCTGGGGCATGAGCACGACGGAAACCGCACTGACCTGCCATCTCGTGATGCCGGGCGGCCACCCGGGCGACGCGGCCCTGACGCAGGTAGCGCGCGATCTCGCGGTGCGGTTCGGTATTCATCATACGACAATCCAGATCGAGCTGGCGGATACCGATGAGGTGTGCGCCCTGACGCCGGAGAGCGTCGTCTAGGCTCCTGAAAGTAAAGGCGGCCGATTGCCCGACGCGGCCCCTCCCGGTAGAGTGTGGCTACACCCTTCGGATTAGGGTGAGGGAGATACATGAATGGTTATTAGACGCGTACTCGGCCGCTCCGCGGCCGCGGTGGTGGTGGTGTGCGCCGTGTCATTACCGGCTTCGGCCGACGGGCTCAGTCGCTTCGAGGCGGCGATCAAGCAGGCGCCGCCGGGAATGCTGACCTACAAGGGCTCGAAGTCGCTTGGCGATAATGGCTTCGTTCTTGAGAACGTGGTGCTGACGCCGCCGCCCGACAAAACCGGCGGGGGTAAGTCCGAGCCGATCAACATCAAGCGCGTGTCGGTCGAGGATTTCGACTTCGCGTCGGTTGACAAGAATCAGCCACCCAACTTCATCAAGGTCCGGGCAGAAGGCATCCTGATCAGCGGCAAGCCCACCGAAGGCGTCGATCTCAAGCAGATGGCGGATATCGACAATCTAACCGCCGATTTCCAGCTCGATTACCGCTTTGAGCCGGATCGTAAGACGCTGACCTTGAACCGCCTCGAACTCGACCTCGCGGGTCTGGCGCGCATGGACCTCACGCTGGTTCTCGATGGGGTAACCGCCGAGGAGCTGGCGAAACCGGATTCGGCGATGAATGATGCGACGCTGCGCACGGCGACCTTGACCTTCGAAGACCGCACATTGCTCAGTAAGGTGCTGCCGGCAGTCGCCAAGATGCAAGGCGCCGACGCCGACGCGCTGATCAAGATGGGCAAGGCGATGCTGGATGGCGTTCGGGCCGGGCAGGGGACGGAAACGGTCGCGGTAATCGATGCGGTCGGTTCCTACATGGACGATTACAAGCAGCCGAAAGGCCCGCTGAAGATCACGCTGAACCCGCCTGGCAAGACCTCCGCGGCAGTATTGCAGAACGCCAAGACGCCGGACGAGGCGATTAAGGCGCTTGGTTTGGTCGTGACCTACTCCGGCACCAAGACGCAGACCGCCTCCGCGGCGACCGCGCCACCATCCTCGTCATCCGCTGCGAGCGGCAATGGCGGCAGCTGTACCCCGGGTGCCCGGTTCTTTGTAATGCATGAAGAGGCGTGGTGGTCAGTCACCGTGCGCCAGGCCGAGGGCGATAAATGCACCGCCCGCATCGACGGCGCCGATGACGATGTCACCTTCGCGACGGACAAGTCGCTGGCGTGGTCGATCGATGGCCCCGGCAAGGCGGTAACCAAGTGCAGCAGCGGCGACAAGGTTCTCGTGCAGAACGACGGCGGCTGGTACCCCGCGCAGGTGACGGACAAGCCGTTCAGCGACGGCAAATGCGCGATCAAGTTCACCGGTGGTGACCAGGATGAGGACACCGTCGAGCTGAAAGGCGTCCGTCGGCTCGATTAAAGCAAAAACAGGCTGTCGGGATCATACAGCTGCGATCCCGCCAGCAACTCGGCACGGCCTCGTCGCTGCGATATCCGGAGCGACGAGCTCTTCAGTTTGCCGGACTGGTTAGCTCCGACCCCCCCAACGGCGGATAAAGCGCCGCTCAACGCCGCCGCCGAGTACCTGCCCCATGGCGTTGATGACCCGGTGCCCCGGGAAATTCTCAGTTGTCACCACCCAGCATCGGACCCTCCCAAAAAGCATGAAGCGGCGCTAGCTTAGAACGCGGGGGTAGGTTTCGATGATTATCTCGTGCCCGCGGCGCCATCGCCATGACAGGCCTTATGCCTGAACTGCGCCGCTCGCCGCTTGAGGAGCTGTTGCCGTGGTCTCTGGCCGATGGCTCTCTCGTGCTGAGCGAACAGCGCTTCCTGCAGCAGATCGGGTTGCGGGTAAAGCCTCCGGTTTCCGCCTACTTCGCGGGCGTGCCGCTGCCATTGGAGCCGAACCGGGTCGCCAGCATGCGCGAATTGCGCAGCCTTTGGCTCGGACCCGACGAATGGCTGGTGACCGCGCCGGAACGCGGCACGCCTGATCTGTTGGGTCGGCTGACCGGTGCGCTTGCCGGCCGCCACGCGACAGCCATCGACCTGTCGGCAAGTCGCGCGGTTATCGAGATCAGCGGGCCGCGCAGTCGCGAATTGCTGGAAAAGGGCTGCGGGCTGGACTTGCATCCGCGCGCCTTCGCGGCGGGTTGCTGTGCGCAGACGCTGTTTGTCCGGTTGCCGGTGATCATCGACCAAGTCGCCTCCGCTCCGGTCTATCGTCTTTTCGTCCGCCGCTCAGCGGCGCGTTGGTTGTGTGATTGGCTGATTGATGCCGCCGATGAGTTCCGCTTTGTCTAAACCGCGGCGCCGGCGGGGGGCGGTATCGCGCCGTTCGCTGCTCGTGGCGCCGCTTTGTGTCGGCCTTGTACCCCGCGCCGGTGTTGCTGCTGCTGATGCTGTTGTTGGCGACGGCGATACCCCGCGCCTGCGCGAACTCGAAGCTCGCTATGGCGGGCGGCTCGGCGTCGCCGCGCTCGACCTCGGCTCCGGCCGGCGCATGTCCTATAGGTCCGACGAGCGGTTCGCGATGTGCAGCACGTTCAAGTTGCTCACCGCGGCCCTCGTTTTAACGCGCGTCGACCGCCGCCAGGAAAGCCTCGACCGCCGGGTGGTCTATCGCCAGGACCAGCTGGTGCCGTATTCGCCTATCTCGGGGAAACACGCCGATGGAAGCGGGATGACAATCGGCGAGCTTTGCGAGGCGGCGGTGACCTTGAGCGACAACACGGCGGCCAATCTGCTGCTCGACAGTTTCGGAGGGCCGGTGCGGCTCACCGCGTACCTGCGCTCGTTGGGCGACCCGATCACCCGCCTCGACCGCGCCGAACCTGAGTTGAACACGGCCGTGGCCGGCGACCCGCGCGACACGACCACGCCGCTGTCGATGCTGGAGGATATCCGGCGCTTGACTATCGGCGCGGCTTTGTTGCCTGCGTCACGCGCGCAACTGATCGCGTGGCTGGTCGGCTGCAAGACAGGCGACAAGCGCCTGCGCGCCGGGGTGCCGGCGGGTTGGCGGGTCGGCGACAAGACCGGCACCGGCGACAACAACACGGCCAATGATGTCGGCGTGATCTGGCCTCCGGAACGCCAGCCGATCGTTGTCGTGGCTCTCTACACGCAATCGGCAACGACGGACTTGCAGCGCGACGAGGTCCTCGCCAGTGTCGGACAGATGGCAGCGAGCCTCTGATAACTCGCTTCCCGCAGCGGCGTCTGCCTGCAATGATCTCTGCGCGATTGCCCTCGAGGAAAGTCGCGCGCTATTCTGAACGCCGTTCACAAAAGGATGGCCGGCAATGGCAGGGTGGAACGAGCAGAACCTACAGCTTGGCGATGTAAGGCTTCGCCTGTGGCGCGGCGGACAGGGCCGCCCGGTGGTTGTGTTGCATCATGATATCGGCACGCCAGATCGCCTGCCGTTTTACGACGCTCTGGCCGACAAATTCGATGTGATCGTCCCAAGCCATCCTGGTTTTGGCGTACCGGAGCGTCCGCAGTGGATGCGGCATCCACGCGATCTAGCCGCGCTTTACCAATGGATGCTGACCGAGTTGGAGGTTGAGCGCCCCAGCCTCGTCGGCCTCGGCTTTGGCGGTTGGGTCGCGGCGGAGATGGCAGCCCTGGCGCCGCGCGATTTCCATCGGCTCGTCCTGGTCGGCGCTATGGGGGTTAAACCGCCGGAAGGCGACATCTTCGATCAGGCCATCGTCAGCTATATCGATTATGCCAAGGCCGGCTTCTTGAACGACGGTGCGTTCACGCGGGTGTTCGGCGATGTCTCCACTGACCAGCTCGTCGCCTGGGATCTGTGCCGCGAGATGTGCTTTCGCATCGCCTGGAAACCGTACATGTACAGCCAGACCCTGCCGCATCTTCTCGGCGGCGTCCGCGCCCCGGCGATGATCGTCTGGGGCAGCGACGACAGGATCGTGCCGCGCAGCGCCGGTGAGCTTTATGCCCGCTCGTTCCGCGAGGGGCGGATCGAAACCGTGCCAAATGCCGGACATTGCGTCGACATGGAACAGCCTGAGGCACTGGCCCGGCTGGTGACACCGTTTCTCGACCAGAACTGATTCAACCTCTCCCGCTCGGGAGCACGGAGGTACGCCATGCATGTGATGTATTTCACCGAGCAGCCAATGTCGGCTTACCCCGCCGATATCGGGCTGGAGACGGGTCATACCGCGTTGTTGTTCTCCAACAGGTACTTCGACCCGGTGGCGGGCAGCGAGCTCTATAACCGCTACCTCGAACACTACATCTACGCCGAGGAGATGGGCGTCGAAGGCTTTATGCTGAACGAGCACCATAACGCGCCGTTCTGCATGCAGGCCAAGTGCAACGTGTTTGCCTCGATCCTCGCGGCGGTGACCAAGAAGGCCAAGATCGTCCTACTCGGCAACCCGCTGCCGCTCGCCGAAAATCCGGTGCGGCTCGCCGAAGAGCTGGCGATGATCGACATGATCTCCAAGGGCCGCCTCGTCTCCGGCTTCGTTCGCGGTGGCGGCCAGGAACAGCTCGCCACCGGCGTCAACCCCGCGTTCAACCGCGAGCGCTTCGAGGAGGCGCACGATCTTGTCACCGCCGCGTGGTCGCGCCAGGGGCCGTTCCGCTGGGAGGGCACGCATTACCAGCACCGCGTCGTCAACCCATGGGCGGTGCCATTGCAGAAGCCGTATCCGCGCGTCTGGATCCCCGGCGTGCTGTCGCGCGAGACGATCATCTGGGCCGCCAAGCAGCGCTATCCCTATATCGCGCTTAACACGTCGATCGAGGCGACCAAGAAGATCTGGGAGCTGTACGATTCGGTCGCAGCCGAGGTCGGGTACACGGCCGGCCCGGAAAACCACGGCTACCTGCAGCAGGTGCATGTGTCCGACAGCGAGGAGAAGGCTGAGCGCAACGCACGCCAATTCCTGTGGATGCAAGGCGAGTTCACCGGTCTGGCACACCCGGTATGGTCGAGCCCGTCGGGCTATTTTTCGCCGGAGCACCGTCGCAACTTTGTCGAGTTTGCCACCGGCCGAGCCGTCAATCCGCGCGGTCGACCGACCTTTGAGCAGCAGGTCGCCGATGGCCGCATCTTCTACGGTACACCGAAGACGGTCATCCCGAAGTTGCGCCGGGTGCTCGAGGAGACCCGCCCCAGCATCTATGCATTGTGGGGCAATGACGGCTCAGTGTCCGACGAAGACGCCCGCACCTGCATCCGCCTGCTCGGCCAGGAGGTCATGCCGGCGATGCGCGAAATCGGAAAGGAACTGGGCCTCAAGGATCCGTTCGAGCTGAACTCGCCGGTGCACCTGAAATACTCGACCGATCTCAAGCCGATGTCGCAGGCCGCCGAGTAAAGGCTCCGGGGCGAGCGACGGCCGTTCGCCCCGGTTTACCTCGTGCAATCCCGTTTAACGATGCAGATGCGCCGGGATTTTGATGTCGAGAAGCCGCGCCGCGTTGCCGCCAAAGATCTGACGACGCTGCGTGTCGTTGAGGCCGGGTGAGGTTTCGACAAAGCCGATCGGGTCGATCATGCCCATGTCGTAGGGGTAATCGGTGCCCATCAGCACGTGATCGGGCCCGTATTGCTGCACCAGGTACTCGAGCTGGTGGTGCGTGAACACCATCGTGTCGAAATGCAGCCGCTTCAGGTAGACCGTCGGGTCTTCCTTGATGCATTCGCAGGTGTCGGGCCGGGCCGAGGCGGCGTGATCGATGCGGCCGGAATAGGCCGGCAGATAGCCGCCGCCATGCGCGATGACCAATTTCAGCTTCGGGTAAGCGTCGAGCACGCCGCCGAAGATCAGGTGATGCACAGCGATCGTCGACTCCAGCGGGATGCCGATCACATTGCTGAAATAGTGGTTGCCGAAACGCCGCCCTTCGGTAAAGCCTGACGGGTGCATGAACATCAGCACACCGAGTTCCTCGATCTTCTGGAAGATCGGACGGAATTTCGGGTCCGAGAAATCGGTGCCGTCGACATTCGATGAGATTTCGATGCCGCGGAACCCGTGCTGCTTGGTGATGCGCTCCAATTCCTGGATCGCCAATTCCGGCGCCTGGAACGGGATGGTGCCCATGCCGACAAAGCGGTCGGGGTGTCGGCCGACGATCTCGGCGATGTTGTCGTTGACCACGCGCGCCGTGGCGAGGCCGAGATCGGGCTCGGTCCAATAGAACATCTGCACCGGCGCCGGGCAGATCGCCTGCACATCGATACCCATCACATCCATGTCGGCGAGCCGCTTCTCTTCCGAGGTCAGCTGGCTATGGGTGCGCTCCATCTGCTCGCGCTGGATCCGGCGGGTGCGGTCGTTGGCCCATTTCATCGTGGCATCGCGTTCCGGGTTCCAGAACGGCTTGACCATGTCGTCGGCGGGCGTGAAGTGGACGTGGCAGTGAATATCGACGGTGAACCACTTGCCCCGCGCATGCGAGGCGCCGGGGAAACGGCCGGGATACGGGGTGCCGGGTGGTGTGCAGGTAAACAGCATGCGGTGATGACCCTTGTGGTGAACTGGAATGATTCGGCGGTGATCCTCGCCCTTTCACTTTTGTCGTCCCTGCGAAGGCAGGGACCCACCGGCGGGCTGAGGAGTTGTTGAGGAGTGGGTCCCTGCCTTAGCAGGGACGACAAGTTCTTCTAAAGCGCTTAGCGAGCTTCGACCAGAGCGATGGCTTCGCGGCTCGGGCCTTCAATCATGATGGCGCGGGTGTCGCCGAATTTGTGCGGGCCTTCGGTGATGCGCACCCCCTCGTTGCGCAACTTGCCGGCCCACTCGTCGAGATCATGCACACTGAGGCCGATATGGTCCTGCATCTGGCCGCGGCTGGGGGCGAGGGGCTGGCTGGTTTGATTGGCGTACCAGGTCAGCACGACATCGTCGAATTCGACACCGGCACGCGGGCTGCGGAACATGCCCTCGCGGTTCAATGCCGGCCAGGTGCGGTCGGCGCCACGCGGCACGCGGCAGGTGTCTTCAGTCAGGTTGGTGTCGGGGAAGCCGGCACGCACCGGCGCGTTCAGGTGCTTCTTGTACCAGAGCAGCGCGCAGAACGGGTCCTCGTGCCACATATGGATGTGGTTGAAGCGCTCGGCCGGGTAGTTGCCGGCGATCTCGAACAGCGCGTCTTCCGGGCCGCCCGA
>JAFAYW010000306.1 GCA_019240125.1 Alphaproteobacteria bacterium | reverse complement strand
CCGAAGCGGGGGTAGTTGGTGTCGTCGAGGAAAGCTTCGTCGCCTTCGGTCGGCAGGTTCTCGGCATAATCGAGACCGGCCTGGATGTTGTCGCCCCAGATGTCGCGCGGCAATTCATAGAGCACCTCGACGCCGTAGCCGTTCGGGTCGCTGATGTAGAGGCTGTGCGTCATGCCGTGATTGACCCGTCGGTGGAACTTGACGCCCTTCTTGCGCAGCCAAGCGAGCTGTTTCAGCCACGCCTCGCGAGTGGGCATCGTGATCGCGATGTGGTTGATCGCGACCGGGGAGTCGAACATTTCCCAATTATCGGGCGGCTTTGGCAGGTTCGGGTTTTCCACCAGCGCGATATCGTGGTGGTTCATCTGGCCGCTATGGTCGCCGCTATAGAAGCGCATCGGCCGGCGCCCCGACCGGCCGACTTCCTTGAAGCCGAGCACCTCAGTCCAGAAGCGCGCCGACTCTTCCATGTCGCGCACATTGATGACGAGGTGATTGATCCCACCGGGCGTCACCGCTTCGTCGGGCGCTACCGGTGCGATGGGCGATGTTCCGTCAGCCATGATCGTCCTCCCGCAAAAGATACTTGAAGCAAGTATATGGGCAGCGTTGCGCGTTTGACGAGAACCGCCTTATTCCGCCGCCAGCTCGTAGCGGGCCGGCTGCTTCGTCGTAGGCGCGTCGCCGGCAACCGTGGTGCGCTGCATCAGCCGCTTATGGTTGACCGTGTCGTAGGCCGTGGCGCGGTGCAATACGCAGCGATTATCCCAGATCACCAGATCGCCGTCGCGCCACGCGTGGCTATAGCAATATTTCGGCTGTGTCGCGAATTCGTTGATCTCGCGAATAAAGGCGCGGCCCGCCTCGCGCGACCAGCCGATGACATGCGACGCATGCACGCCGGCATAGATGTTCTTGCGATGATTGACCGGGTTCTCGCGCACCATCACCTGCCAGGCGCCGGGCAATTCCGCCTGCATCTCACCCGTCAAGACACCAGTTGATACCGTGCTGCGCGAGTAGACGAGGCTGTGCTCGGCGACCAGTCCTTCCAGCTTCTGCTTGGTCTCCGCCGGCAGATCGCCATAGGCGGCGCGCATCGTGGCGAATTCCGTGTTGCCGCCGCTTGGTGGCACGACCCGCGCGGATAGCATCGAGCAGAGTGACGGAACCGCCTTAAACGAGCTGTCGGTGTGCCAGAGGTAATTGCCCTTCTGATATTCCATGCGTCGATCTTCCGGCGGAATCACCGCGCCGGTGCCGATGTCGAGATTCGATTGCCGCGCGAACGGCGTCCCCATTCCGGGGTTGGACTTACCGGCGATCTCCAGGGGCCCGAACCGCTTGCTGAACGCGATCTGCTTTTCGTCGTCGAGGCTCTGGTTGCGCAACACGAGCACCGAATACTCGTCGAGCGCGGCGCGGATTTCCGCGAAGGTCGCGTCGGCGATCGGCCCGCCGCTATCGACGCCGCCGATCTCGGCGCAGAACAGCGGGTGCAGTTTCTTGATCGTAATCGGCATTGCAGCGGCCTCTAAAGAAACGGTCATTGCGAGGAGCGGAGCGACGCGGCAATCCCGACCCGCAGGAGAATCTAGTGGATCGAGATTGCCGCGTCGCCTGCGGCTCCTCGCACGACAATGACGGCGGATCAGATGTCGTCGATGCGGTTGGACCAGCGGCGGCACAGATGGTGCGCGATCGCCACGGGTCCGGGGATCGACAGCTGCGTCGGGTCGTCGGGACCGGTCGCGGCGCGCTCGACAAAGCCGCGGATTTCATCGCGCCCGAACCAGCGGGCCTCGGCGATTTCCTCCGGATCGACGGTGATCTCCTCGGTCAGCCCCTCGCACAGAAAGCCCATCATCAGGCTCGAGGGAAACGGCCAGGGCTGGCAGGCGAGATACTTCACCCGCCCCACCACGATCCCCGATTCCTCGTGGACCTCGCGGCGCACCGACTCCTCCAGCGTCTCGCCCGGCTCCATGAAGCCGGCGAGGCACGAAAAGCGATTGCCCGGCCGGCGCTTGTTGCGGCCGAGCAAGGCTGTTTCGCCCCGAACCACCAGCATGATCGTCACGGGATCGGAACGCGGGTAGTGCGACGCCTTGCATTCCGGGCAGCGCCGCACCCAACCCGCCGCCGTCACGCGCGTCGGCGAGCCGCATTGCGCGCAATAGCCGTGCCGCGCATGCCAATCGATCAGAGAGCGCGCCTCGGCGAGGATTGCCGCCTCGTTGCCGGGGAGCAGCGGGGCGAGGCTGCGGGCGTCAAAGGACTCGCGCTTGCCACCGTCATTGCTGCTGGCATCGATCGCGAAATACGGCCGGGTTTCATCGAGACCGAGAAAGATCAGCGTGGCTCCTCGCGCGATGGCATCGCGCCATCCCGCGAGCGCCTGCCAGTCGAGCACCGGCGTCTCGCCGCCGACCGTCAATGGCCGCAGATTGTCGAGCGGCAGGATGCGCGCCGCCGGGTCGCCCAGCAGCGAGTCGATCCAGGCCGTATCGCGGCGCCGCTCGCTGCACCGGTCGAGCGGGTTGCCGCCAAAGCAGTAGATTTCCTCCATCGCGGCCATCCTACTCGGCCGCCTCCTTCTGCGGCGGCCGGACGAATTTCTCGCGCATCGTGACGAACTCCTCGGCCGCGCTCGGGTGGATGCCGACGGTCTGGTCGAACATGCGCTTCGAGGCGCCGCATTTGACCGCGATCGCCAGCCCCTGGATGATTTCCGGGGCATCGGGGCCGAGCATGTGACACCCCAAAACCCGCTCGGTCTTGGCATCGACGACGAGTTTCATGAATATTCGCTCGTTGCGGCCGGAGAGCGTGTTCTTCATCGGCCGGAAACGGGCGCAATAGATGTCGACCTCGCCGTGTTGCTGGCGTGCCTCGGCTTCGGTGAGCCCAACCGCGCCGATCGGCGGATTGCTGAACACCGCCGAGGGCACGTTGTCATGATCGAACGTCATCGGGTTGTTGTTGAACAGCGTCTCGGCTATGGCGCGCCCCTCGCCGATCGCGACCGGTGTCAGGTTGATGCGGTCAGTGACATCGCCAACCGCATAGATGCTGGGCACGCTGGTGCGCTGCCATTCATCGACCTTGATCGCGCCGTTCTGCCCCATCGCGACCCCGACCTCCGGCAGGCCGAGCCCCTTCGAATTCGGGCCGCGGCCGGTCGCATACATCACCACATCGCCGGCAATCTCATGGCCGCCCGCGGTCTGCACGGTGAATTCGCCGCGCGCATCCTTGTCGATGCGGGCGATCTGGGTGCGGGTGTGGAGCTCGATCCCGCGACCGCGCATTTCCTCGCCCAGCGCGACGCGGACATCGTCGTCGAACCCGCGCAGCAATTCATCGGCCCGGATGATCTCGACAACCTCGCTGCCGAAGCCGCGGAAGATGCCGGCGAACTCGACCGCGATATAGCCGCCGCCGACGATGATCACGCGGCGGGGCAGCGTCGGCAGGTCGAGAGCCTCGTTGGACGAGATCACGTGTTCGATGCCGGGGATGTCGGGCACCGTCGGGTGGCCGCCCGTGGCGACCAGAATATTCTCGGCGGTGTATCGGCGGCCAGCGACTTCGACCGTGTGCGGATCGACAACAATGCCGCGGCCGTCGATCATCTCGACTTTGCTGTTGCGCAGCATGTTGACATAGATCTGTTCGAGCCGGTCGAGTTCCTTGTTCTTGGCGGCGATCAGGAACGGCCAGTCGAACTTGGGCGGCTCTACCGTCCAGCCGAAACCGGCGGCGTCCTCGAAAGCGTCGGCAAATTGCGCGCCGTAGACCAGCAGTTTTTTCGGCACACAGCCGCGCAGGACGCAGGTGCCGCCGATCCGCAGTTCCTCGATGATCGCGACCCGCGCACCATAGCTGCCGGCGCGGCGCGAGCTGGCAACCCCGCCCGAACCGGCGCCGATCGTGATCATGTCAAAATCATAGCGCGCCATATATCGGGCCCTCCGCGGATCGGATTTGTCTAGGATTGTGGTTGTCACATCACGGGGTCAACCGCAAGCGCCCGTATCGCGGCCCTACTCCCACCGCAGCCGCGGCGGGTTGCCCGGCTCGGGCCAGAAATGCCGCCCGAGATAGCGCGGGTCGAGGTGCTCGATCTCGAGAAAGGCCGCGTTCTCCCGCGCCGGCTTGTATACCCGGAAATGCCGCATCAGCCCCAGCGTCGCGGCACTTTCGAGCGGCCCGCCAAACGCCGCGCTCGGCATCCCGAAATCGGCCTGCCCGGCCCAGCGCGCCATCTGGGCAGCATTAAGGAAAAAGCAGCCGGAATGCGGGTTGCCCACCCGCTGAAAGATCACCCCCTGCCCGAGCGCGGGCATGTCGACGCGGCGATATGCGTTGAGGTTCTGATCTACATCGCTGATGGCACCGGCGTGCAGATTGCCGTCGATATAGAGTTTGTAGGGGACGGGATCGTCGATCAGCTCGAAGCGGTTGGGCTGCAGCACCGCCTGTTCGCCCATCGCGGTGTTGAACCAACCAAGCTTGGCGAAGAAGAGCCCGTCGGCGATCTGCAGATCGTCTTCAAGGTAGCCAAAGAAATCATAGGCGCCGAGACCATCGCGCAAGACCTTGTGGCATTCGAAGCCAAGATGCCGGGGTTCGACATTGGTCGCGATATGGGTAAAGCCGCTGCCGTCAAGTTCCGGGACGAGGTGGCGGTCGCCGGTCGTGCAGACGGCGATTGTGATATCGGCGGCATAGCGCGGATTGGCGGGATGCAGCTCGCGGTCGCGGCCGTTCATCAATCCCTGCGCGGCGGAGAATGTCTGCACCAGGCTTGCCAGACAGCGCCGGATGACAAGCGACCGGCTCTCCGCGGTATTCCGTTCCGAGCCGTAGTTTCCCGAGGCAGACGACGCAAAGTAATGCGGAATAGTGAAAAGAAGACGCATGAAAGCCCTGAAGCAGTCTGGACTACCGCACGCCGGTGCGCGCGCTTAACCTGGCCGGTGTCTGTCAACGATGTCGCAGCTTTGACCTGGATCAAGGCCACTCAACCTATGCGTGCTCGTGATAGCCATCCGGTCGCGCAATGCGCATCAATGCGCCGCCGCGACCCAGTCATCTATCGAGGCATGAAGTGAAACCCGCTCTTCTGGCGACCGCGCTACTCAGCACCATGACATTCGGCTTCGCCGCCTCGGGCAGACTCTGTTCGATCCCGCCGAGCCGCTGGTCGGCGAGGAGGCGGGAGCCGTGATGTTACGCCTGCGCGCCATCGGGGTCAGCAGAACTCCTCCAGTTCGATTTATCCTATCGGCGGTTAAGTAGACACTACCAATCAGGCAGCACCGGAGGTGTTGGCGCCGGCTTGAACGCGACCTTCTTCGACGCCGGGGGTGCCCCGGCGAATCCGGCGGTGACCATGTCGCGTGAGACAATAACGTTGGGGCGGCCATTCAAGCCGCCTTTGACTACAATGTGTGCGGCCACCGGTTCGCTAAACGTGAAGCAGATCTTCCTGAACACCACGCGAAGGTGCACACCGTGCTCTGCCCGGTGACGGGCACGGACGCGCTCAGCCCTGTCGTGATCGGCACGGGCATCGGCTACCGCTTCTGATCGAATGCGGCATCCGGCGTCGCCCGCTCCGCGCATAGCGCTATATCTGCCGCTGGATGACGCACAGAAAGGTGTGGCTAAGGGAGTTCTTGATCCTGACAATCCGCTAGGAGCCAGGTTGCCAAGGCTCGCAGAAGACCCTGGCGGGGACGGACCGGGATATGCGACAGCGTCTCGGCCTCGAGCCGACTATCCAGATTTTCCGGCTGAATCAATGTGCAGCCGGAGCACGCCAGTGCGTTCGCCTCGATCGCTTGTCTCACCTGGGTTGTCAGTTCCTCGCGGCTCATGTCATGAAAAGCGGCTTCGCCAGCCTGCCGGCAATTCTCAGCCATTGCATAGGCTAGACCAACCGCGTGAGGGTCATCGGTATCAATGCGATAGCGCGAGCAGGTCGCGCATTTGACCGTCGCCCCGGCGCTCCCGAGACACTCCTGGACCGCCGTTTTGGCATGATTCGTCAACACCCTCGACCCCCGCTTACTAGCATCAACCTGTTTGGGTGCACTTTCCCGTCGGGGTCTCTGGCAACCGGTGCAATCAGGCTGCCCGGCGCATCTTCGCCCCCTCACCCTTTGTTCTCGGCTGTTCCGTTTCTCGGATCGTCAGCCACCTTGCAATGGCTCGATTGAGCGATGCAGCGTATTGCTCGGCGTGAAACCGTTCCGGAACCTCATAGTTCAACGCCGCCTGCGCGATCGGCCGCCCCGTTCTCGTATCGATGACCTGAAATCCGTGCTCCGCTTCCCTGACATGATACCGCATGGCACGACCACTCCGTTCTAGAGACCCGTTGAGGCCGTCTATTCCAAATCGCGTGCCACCATCCGCGCGGTGCGCCGGACTGAAGGAGAACGTTGGTTTAGCTGGAGTTCAGCCGGGATTTTGCTGCCGCTCGCTCGGCGTGGCGGTGCAACGAGGTTGTAAATTGCACGAGTAGCCTTTCCCAATATGCGAAGGTCTTGCGTATTGGGAAGGCGCGGCAGGATCCAGGCAGGCTCCCGGCGCCATCACGACGATCGAAACCGAGCAACGCGACCCTGTCCGCATCGCGTGCCCAGCCCCCGGCCATGTGCTGAGTTGCGTCGCGACGGGCTCGACACTGGATGGCAATCCATCGATAAGGCTCTAAGCGGGCTCGCGGCGGCCCGATGAGTGTTGCCGCCGCCAGCCAGTTAGCGGGAGCCGTCAGGTGATGGGAGTTGCGCCATGAACCTCGTCGATCAGCCCGACCCTCCGAAAGTGGCGGGTGGCGAGGCCGAGCGCCAGACCGAGTTGATCCGGCTGCGCTACCGCGACGACATGGCTGCCGATGGTCCGTGGAACGAGGTCATCGCGACGATCCTGTCGCATCGTTCGGTGCGGGCGTTCCTGCCGACGAAACTGCCGGCGGGAACGCTGGAGCGGCTGGTCGCGGCGGCGTCAGCCGCCTCGACCTCCTCCAACCTGCAGACCTGGAGCGTTGTCGCGATCGAGGACCAGGCGCGCAAGGACCGGCTCGCCATCCTCGGCGCCGAGCAGAAATTCATCTCGCAATGCCCGCTCTTTCTGGTGTGGTGCGTCGACCATTCGCGCCTGCACCTGGCCGGGGCAGAGCGGCAGATGACATTGGGCGGGCTCGACTACCTCGAACCCTTCATGGTCGGCGTCGTCGATGCCGCGCTGGCGGCGCAGAACGCGGCGATCGCCGCCGAATCGCTGGGTCTCGGCTTTGTCTATATCGGGGCGATGCGCAACCGGCCGGAAGATGTCGCCGCCGAACTCGGGCTGCCATCGGGGGTGATGGGGCTGTTCGGCATGTGCGTCGGCTATGCCGACCCGACGCGGCCAGCCGACATCAAGGTGCGGCTGCCCCAAAATGCTGTCTTGCACCGCGAGCAATACCACGCCGACAGCATGCCCGAGGTGATCGCCGCCTATGACCCGCGCCTCGTCGAATTTCAGCGCGAACAGGCGATGCGCGAGACGCCCTGGACCAAGCTCGCGACCGAACGCGTCAAGGACATCGAGGCTCTGCGCGGCCGCGACCGCATGCGGCAAGCCCTCAACAACCTCGGCTTTCCCATTCGCTGAGCCACTGGTGTCCTCATCTAAATCTAGTCAGCATTTTCGGCCTATTCATTAGTGGGCAGAGAGATTCCTCCGCCCATCTCCTGCCGCCTACCGGTCAGATGCCGCCCATGCACAGGTATTTGATTTCGAGATAGTCTTCGATCCCGTACTTCGAGCCTTCGCGGCCGATGCCGCTTTCCTTCATGCCGCCGAACGGCGCGATCTCGGTCGAGATAATGCCTTCGTTGATGCCGACGATGCCGTATTCGAGCGCCTCGGCGACGCGCCAGATGCGGCCGATATCGCGGCTGTAGAAATAGGCGGCGAGGCCGAATTCGGTGTCGTTGGCCATCTTGATCGCCTCTTCGTCGGTCTTGAAGCGATAAAGCGGCGCGACCGGCCCGAAGGTTTCCTCCCGCGTGATGACCATATCGGAGGTCACGTTGGCGAGCACGGTCGGCTCGAAGAACGTGCCGCCGAGCGCGTGGCGGTGGCCGCCGGCGACTACCTTGGCGCCTTTCTGCAGCGCGTCGGCGATATGCGCCTCGACCTTTTCGACCGCCTTCATGTCGATCAGCGGGCCGATTACCGCGCCCTGCTCAAAACCGTCGGCAACCTTCATTGCCCCCGCCGCCTCGGCGAGACGTTTGGAGAAGGCGTCGTAGACACCGTCCTGCACCAGAATGCGGTTGGCGCAGACGCAGGTCTGGCCGGCATTGCGGTATTTCGAGGCGATCGCGCCCTTTACCGCCATCTCGATATCGGCATCGTCGAAAACGATAAACGGGGCGTTGCCGCCCAATTCCATCGAGGTCTT
>JAFAYW010000250.1 GCA_019240125.1 Alphaproteobacteria bacterium | reverse complement strand
CTATGCCGCTCGACTGGTGCTCGGCGAGCCGCTCGGTTAAACCATGAGTGGCGCGCGTCCCGCGCACCGAAATGCCTCGCCGATCCATTTGGCGACCCAAGAGGAATGAAGATGCTGGCTCGTTTTGCAGCGGCACGGTTTGCATTGGCGCTTTTGGGCTTGTTCGGGTTTGTCGCCTCTGCCTTTGCGGCGGGGGAGAACACGGCCTGGCCGAATTACCAGGAAGGCGATTTCGCGGTTGCCAATTACAAATTTGCCAGCGGCGAGACGATGCCCGAGGTCATGCTGCACTACCGCACGCTCGGCACGGCCAAGCGCAATGCGGCCGGCGAGATCATCAACGGCGTGCTGCTATTGCAGGGCAATACCGGCACCGGCGCCAACTGGCTGCGCCCGGCGCTGGCGGACGACCTGTTCAAATCAGGCCAGCCGCTCGATGCCGGGCAATATTTCATCGTCATCCCTGACGCGCTCGGTCGCGGCGGGTCGAGCAAGCCGTCGGATGGGCTTAAGGGCAAATTCCCGCATTACCGCTATCACGACATGATCGACCTGGCGCATCGCATGCTGACCGACGGGCTGAAGGTGGCGCATCTGCGGCTGGTGATCGGCAGCTCGCTCGGCTGCATGCAGCAATTTCTGTGGGCCGAGATGTATCCCGACCTGATGGACGGCACGGTCGGCCTATCGTGTCAGCCGGTCGAGATCAGTGGCCGCAATTACCTGCTGCGACGCGGCATGGCCGAGTCGATCCGCCACGACCCGGATTGGCACAATGGCGATTACGAGAAGAACCCGACCCACTGGATTTATGCCGCGGCTGGCCAGGACCTGACCGAGAGTCCGGTGCGCATCCAGGAGACGGCACCCGATGAAGCGGCCTCGAAGGCGCTGTTCGACAAGCGCGTCGCGGAGGCCGCCAAGCGCGATGCCAACAACACGCTTTACGAACTGGAATCGATCGAGGATTACAGCCCCGAGGCCGACCTGCCCAAGATCAAGGCGCACGTTCTGCTCGTCAACAATGCCGAGGATTTTGCCGATCCGCCCGATCTCGGCACGGTCGAACGTGGCATGGCCAAGATCAAGGACGGCAAATATGTGCTGACCCCGTACGGCAAGGACACGCACGGCCATTTCTCGCATTACTACGCGGCGATCTGGAAACCGGCGCTGGTCGAGTTCATGAAGACACTGCCGCCAGAAACCGCCGCGGCAAAGTAGGGGAGCGTCGCCGTGGCCTTGCCCAGCCCGGTCATCGACCATGTCGTTATCGATGCGCGCGAGCGCATGGATGAGGCGGCCGATGTCTTCAGCAGGCTGGGATTTACCCTGACGCCGCGTGGCCATCACACGCTCGGCTCGATGAACCACCTGATGATGTTCGCGAGCGATTATCTCGAACTGCTGGGTTTCAATGATGGCGGCTCTGCGCGGCCGGAACTGGCGCCGTTCCCGGTCGGCCTGAACGGTCTCGTGTTCCAGACCGCCGACGCCGATGTGGTCTACGCCCATGCCAGCGAGGCCGGGTTGCCGATCCGCCCGGTGCAGTCGTTTTCCCGCCCGGTTGAGCTCGATGGCGAACGCCACGACGCGAAATTCCGCACAACGCGGCTCGATCCGGCGCAGATCGCGATGGGTCGGGTCTATTTCTGCGAGCACCAGACCCCCGAGCTGGTGTGGCGCCCGGACTGGCAGGCGCATCCGAATGGCGCCCGCACGATTGCCCGGGTGATCGTCGCCACCGACGACCCGGCGGCCACTGGTGTGCTATTCGACACGCTGTTCGGCACCGGCACGGTTGTGGTCGAAGGGGGGAAGGCGAGCCTGACCTGCGGTAAGGCGCGTGTCGAGATGATGCCACCGGAGGCGCTGCGCGCCGAACTGGGCGATGCGGTGGCCGCCGCGAGCGGCCGCCGCGAGTATCTCGCCGCGCTTGAGCTGACCGTCGACTCAGCAGCCGAGACCGCGGCGCGGCTGCAAGGATTTGGCTACAGCGACGGCGAGCGCATCGTGGTGCCGGCCGATAAGGCCTTCAACACGACGCTGCTGTTCCGCCAGGCGGGCTGATCAGCGGCGCACGTTGCCGCTCTGTGGCGGTATGCCGGTTTCCTCGTAGCAGACCTTGGCGAACAGGGCGACGCCCTCCTCGATCTCCTGCCTGGTGGTCAGGCCAAAGCACAGGCGGAGGCGCGATTTCGCGGCGTCGCCGTCCACCGCCCATTCCGGGCCTGGGTTGAACGCGACACCAGCCTTCAATGTCGGCTGCACCAGCTTTCGCACATCGATCTCGTCGGGCAATTTCATCCACAGAAAGATGCCGCCTTTCGGCTTCCACATCTCGACGTGGGTGCCGAATTCGCGCTCGACCGCCTCGACCATCGTGTCGAGCTTGCCCTGCAGCTGTTTGCTCAGCGCGTTGACGTGGTCCTCGAAATGCTTTGAGAAATATTCGGCGACGACCATCTGTTCGAGCGCGCCGGTGCCGCTATCGCCGGAGGTCTTGATCGCCACCATGCGGCTCATGAACTCCCAATCGGCCATCACGTAACCGAGCCGCAGGGCAGGCGCCAAGGTCTTGGAGAACGAGCCGATATGCACGACCCGCTTCGGGTCCAGCGCATACAGCGCGGGCGGCGCGTCGATGGCGCCCCAGGTGAGGTCGGAGTAGCACTCGTCCTCGAAGATCGGCACGCCGTATTCGGCCGCCAATGCCAGCAATTGCTTGCGCCGGTCGAGCGGCATGATGCTGCCGGTCGGATTCTGGATCGTCGCCGTAGTGCAGATGTATTTCGGGGTGACGCCTTTCGCCTTGAGATCGGCGAGGATGCTGCCGAGGGCGTCGATCCTGATGCCGTCATCATCGAGCGGCGCCGAAACCATGTTGACGCCGAGCCGCTTCAACTTGTTGAGATAACCCTGATAGGTGAATTCCTCGAGGATCACCGTGTCGCCGGGTTCGAGCAGCACCTGATTGATCAGGTCGATCGCCTGCCCCGAGCCCGAGGTGATCAGCACATCGTCGGGGCTGCCCTTGATGCCGCGCCAGCGGCCGAGCTTGTCGGCGACGAATTTGCGCAACCCGATATAGCCCTGCGGCCCCTGCGCCAGGCTGTAGAGCGCCAGTTCCCGACCTTCCCGGCGCAACACCGAGGCGGTCGCCTCGATCAGCCCCTCGATCGGGATCAGCTCGCGATCGTTATGGCCGCCGATGAAATTGTATTTCGCGTTGCCGCCCCAGCGCGGCGCCGGCGCCGGCACCTTCTTGCCGAACAGGTTGGGGTAGGCAAAGCCGCTGGCATGGGTGTCGGGCATGGTGTGGCGTCCTCCAAGGGTCGTGGCGCGCCTGCGGCGCTGTTATCAGCTGTTGAGGCCGCCCGGCTCGGGCAAATTGGCGAGATAGCGACCGTACTCGTTCTTGCCGAAACGCCGCGCCTCGGCAAGCAGGTGTTCGCGATCAATGTAGCCCATATGATAGGCGACTTCCTCGACGCAGGCGATCTTCAGCCCCTGCCGCATCTCGACCGTGCGGACATATTCGCCGGCGCCAAGCAGCGCGTCATGCGTGCCAGTGTCAAACCAGGCATAACCGCGACCCAGCCGCGCCACCCGTAACAGGCTCTGCTGCAGATAGACGTTGTTGAGGTCGGTGATCTCCAACTCGCCGCGCGGTGACGGTTTCAGGTCGCGCGCGATATCGATGACGGCGTTGTCGTAGAAATACAGCCCGGTCACCGCGAATTGAGAGCGTGGCCGCTGGGGCTTTTCCTCGATCGAGATTGCCTGTCCCTCGGCATCGAACTCGACGACGCCATAGGCGTCGGGGTTGCGCACCTGATAGGCGAAGACGGTTGCGCCCGGCCGGGGTATCGCCGCGTCCTGCAGCAGTTCCGGCAGCCCATGGCCATAGAAGATGTTGTCGCCCAGCACCAGGGCGACCGCGCCGTCGCCGATAAACTCGCGGCCGATGATAAAGGCCTGCGCCAACCCCTCGGGTTTCGGCTGCGCTGCGTAAGACAGGGAGATGCCCCAACGGCTGCCATCGCCAAGCAGTTCCTCAAACCGCGCCTGCTCGGCTGGGGTGGTGATGATCAGAATATCGCGGATGCCGGCCAGCATCAGCGTGGTCAGCGGGTAGTAGATCATCGGCTTGTCGTAGACCGGCAATAATTGCTTGCTGACCACGAGCGTCACCGGGTAGAGCCGCGTCCCCGAGCCACCGGCGAGAATGATCCCCTTCATCTCTGTGCCTGTCCTCAGCCCGCTGCCGCGGCAACCGACTTGCCGACGCCGAGCCGGTCGCCGCGATAGCGCTGTGACCAGATCGGCTCCCACCACCAGCGATTGCCGAGATACCATTCGACGGTCTTGCGCAGGCCGCTCTCGACGGTTTCGCGCGGCTGCCAGCCGAGTTCCGCGGTGACCTTTGCGGCATCCATCGCGTAGCGTTTGTCGTGGCCGGGCCGGTCGGTCACGAAGCTGATCAAGTCGGCGTGTGGCCGGTGGCGCGACTGCGGCAGCAGCTCGTCGAGCAAGGCGCAGATGCCGGTGACGATCTCGATATTGGTGCGCTCACCATCGCCCCCGATATTGTAGGTCTCGCCAGGACGACCGCGCGTCAACACCGCGTGCAGGGCACGCGCATGGTCATCGACATAGAGCCAGTCGCGCACATTGTCGCCCTTGCCATAGACCGGGATCGCCTCGCCATGCATCGCCTTGAGGATGACGAGCGGGATCAGCTTTTCCGGGAAGTGGAACGGACCGTAATTGTTGGAGCAATTGGTGAGAACCGTCGGCAGACCGAAGGTCTCGTGCCAGGCGCGCACCAGATGGTCCGAGGCTGCCTTAGACGCGGCATAGGGTGAATTGGGTTCGTAGCGGCTGGTCTCGCTGAACCTGCCCGAAGGGCCCAGCGAGCCGAATACCTCGTCGGTCGATACATGGTGAAAGCGGAACCGCTCGGCCCGCGCCGCGGGCAATGAAACCCAATAATCGCGGGCAGCCTCCAGCAGCACGTAGGTGCCCTCAATATTGGTCTTGATGAACTCGCCGGGCCCGTCGATCGAGCGGTCGACATGCGATTCGGCGGCAAGATGCAGGATCGCGTCGGGCTCAAACGAGCGCATCAAATCGCCCATTTTGGCCCGGTCGGCGATATCCGCTTGCTGAAAGCGGTACGACGCCGCCGCCTCGATCGCCTTCAGCGAGGCGAGATTGGCGGCGTAAGTTAACTTGTCGACGTTGAGGACATGCGCGCCCAACTCGCCGACAAACAACCGGCACACCGCCGAGCCGATAAATCCGGCACCCCCGGTCACCAAAACCTTCATCCGGCTATCCTGCAATCCCGATCGCGGCGCCCGGCCCGTCGTCTGCGCTGACGCACGCCAATCGGGCGAATGCACTAGAAATACCAGTAAACCGATTAGCCGTCTCGGGCCGGAGTTGCAACGCCGGTGGACCGTTGCCCCAAGTCGCGACCGGCGAGACATCCTCCAATTTCGGCCCGCTGGCTCCCTCTTTGGTTGCCGTGGCGTGCCGGAATGTATAGTCACGTCGCATCTCCAACAGCTGCGCTTGAGCATGCCGTCTCTGCCGACCGAATCCCTGCGCGCCGCCGAGTTCATCGTGCGGCGCATGTATCGCGGTGTCGATCTTGCCGCGGGCGTCAGGTTTTCCGCCGTCTCGGAGACCGAGCGGGCGCTCGATGGCGACGACTGGTTCTGGACCGACGACAACGCCAAGGTCCTCGAATATCTGTCGCGGCCGGAGCTGTGGTCGCGCTTTCCCGACGAAACCGCGCAGATCCTGCACTTTGTCACCTCCATGTGCAGCGGCCCCTTTATCTTCCGCCGCCTCAGCACCCCGCAATTGCGGCTGGTCAAGGAAGAAGCGGGCCGCAGCAGCTATCGTCATTCGCTGATGTCGATCGACAGCGACCTCGGGCGCGGCGCCATCGTCGCGGGGCTGCGATTCCACGACGAGCGCAACTTCGACAATCTGCTGCTTGCCGGAAACCGGGTGGAGTTCACCTACCAGCGCGACCGTTTCACGGTCCCGGTCGAGGCGGCAATCAGCCAGACCGACGCGGATCAGCAGGGTAACACCCTGACACTCCGCCACACGAGCGAGGTGCGGTTCACGCCCAAACGCCAGGAATTGCGCGCTGGCCGCGTAACTTATGTCTACCGGTTCGATGCCCGCTCTCTGCTGATCGAGGTCGAGGTGACGTTCGAGGCCGATGCGGCGATCGAGATCTGCGATGTCGTGCTGACAGTCGGTCACGACCAGCTGACCCGCTGGCGCTATTCGGTCATCGACACCGATACCCGCAAGGGCGACGCGCCGCTCTACGCCGCGGGCAAACCCAGCCGGCAGGCGATCGACGTAGCCGGCGCCTCGTACTACGTGGTCCGTCAGGGGCATTTTTCCGGCGACGCGCTGGCACTGCATTCGGTGCCGCGCGACCCGAAAGCGCTGAGCACAATCGAGGCGATCGGCACCATTCCCGGCCAGTTGCAGCAGGCCGTCGCCCGCTACTCGTTTCCTGGCTCGCATCGCGGCGACACGATGGTCGCCGCTGAACATAAACTGCTGACCGGTGGCGGGTTGTATGACCGTGTGACCGACTATGCCGGCTTTATGCGCGAGGCGATCGCGGCCAAGGCGCAGCAGCAGGCGGCCTACGATTTCAGCACCTCGTATGATTACGGCGTGGTGATCAACGCCTTCGCGAAGTGCTTCGCCACCGCAGCCGCAATCCCCCATCATCCGCATCTCGTCGAGCGACGATCGGAGCTGCGCGCGCTGGTTGACCGCTATGCCGGCCACTACCTCGACATCGCGGTGGCAGGGCACAATCAGGGGAAGAACACGATCTTCTCGCGCGAACTCGCCTTTGTCGTTCTGGCAATGGTGACGATGCAGCGGGCCACCGGCGCCAGCGAATACCGCGATTACCTCGGCCGCCTGTGCGGTGCTCTTCTTGATCTCGAAGTGCCATACAACGACGTCAGCGGCGAGCAGGCGGCGGGGTTTCGCATGCGGATGGATGCGTTGCCGATCGCCCATGTCGATTGCCACAGCGCCTCGCTTCTCGCACTGGTGCGCGCCGCGCCGCTCGTGCAGGACAGCCGCGTCTTCGCGGCCATCGATGGCGGCTTGCGCGCCTATTGCCTCGACAGCTCGGTCAGCGAAGGGCGCCGCGTTGATGGGGTCGGAACCGTCGTGATCGCTCCGAATGGCGGCCGACACAGCGAGAATGCCTTCTGGAACTTCAAGGCTGGCCTGACTCTCCGTCTGTTTGGCGCGCTGCACGACACGACCGACCCCACAATCCGTGAGATCGCTGCTCGCCACGGCGACCGCATCATGCTGATCGAGGCGATTCTGCGCCGTCAGCTGGAACACGCGGTCACCGAACACGGGGATGCCGTCGAAATTCGCTGCAGCGGTGCCTCCGCTGAGACCAATTCCGAAACACAGCCCTGGGTAATGCTGGGTCTGCTGGGCCACCCGTCGGATTGAGCGACGACAAACCCGCGAACAGGACCTGATCGATAGTGCCGGCGATACCCAGCGACGTGCTTTCGGCGGCGCATTTCATCATGCGCCATCTCTACCGTCCGGTTGAGCTGGATGGCGGAGCGCGGTTTTTCGCCGTCGCCGAAACCGAACATACCTTTGGCGGCGATGACTGGCTGTGGGCCGACGACAACGCCAAGGTCCTCGAATTCGTCTCGCGCCCGGATATCTGGCAGCTTTACCCGGATCAGCCGCTTGAAATGCTGCGCTTTGTCGAGGCGATGTGCCACGGCCCCTTCATCTTCCGGCGGGTCGCGGGACCCCGGCTGGATCGCGTCGAAGGCACCGGGCCGGTAGGCCGCTTCGAGCACTCGCTGATGCATATCCGCAGCGACCTGCCGCACGCGCTGGTCACCGCCGGGGTGCGGTTCCACGATGGGCGCACGGCCGACAACCTGCTGCTGACCGGCAACAACGTGGAATTCACCTATAAGCGTCGCCGGGTGCGGATCAACCCAAAGAGCGCACTGACCGATATAGCCGCCGAGCACAAGGAGGACCGCCTTACGCTGCGCCTGGCGGGGGACCTGTTCTTTTCCGCGGCATGGCGGAAAATCCGGCTCGGTCGGATTTCCTATGTCTACACGATCGATGCGCGCTCGATGCTGATCGGCGTCGAGGCAGCGCTGGAAGTCGATGCCCATGCCGCCGTGTCCGATGTGGTGCTGTCGATCGGCCACGATCAGCTGAGCCACGGCTACAACGGGGTGCGTTACGACACGCTGGCCGCCAAGCTAACCGGCGGCATCACGCGTTTCGCCGCCGCGGATAAGACGCGCATCATCCTGCCGGCGGCCGGAGCCTCGTATTACGAGATCGCGCAGGCCGAAATCGCCGGCTTTGCCTTGGCCGTGCACACGATGCCGCGCGAACCGGCGCGTCTCGCCGAATTCGATATCCGCGTCGAGCAACCCGGCAAACTGCACCTCGTACGGGCCCGCTATCGCTTTGACGGTTCCTGCCGCGGCGCCACCCTGAAGGTCGGTGAGGACAAGCTCCTGACATCTGGCGGCTTCTACGACCGGGTCGATGACTACGCTGACCTAATGCGACACGCGCTCAAAGCCGGGGCGCAGCCTGCGGTGTTCGATTACAGCGTGTCTTATGATTACGGCGCAGAAATCAATGCCTTCGCCAAATGCTTTGCAGCCGCGGCGAACCAGGACCTGCCGGCTCCGGTGAGGGCCAGCGCCGAGCGTGCCCGCACCCTGTTCGACCGCTACCTCGCGGTTTACGACGAGTGCTTTGTCAACGGGCACCGGCAGCAGAAGAACACGATCATGTCCCGGCAACTGGCCTTTGTCATACTGGGCCTCGCCACGATGTGCCGCGCCACCGGGGCGCCCGCTTATCTCGAAAAGCTGCGCGAACTCAGCGATGTACTGCTCGATTTCGAGGTCCGCTTCACCGACATCGGCGGCGACCCCGCCTCGGCCTTTCCCTATGGCATGCAGAGCGAGCGGGCGGCCTTTGTCGACGGCCACAGCTCGTCGCTACTGGCACTGGTGCAGGCCCGCAGCCTGATCGACAACCCGCGCTTTACCGAGGCAATCGAGCGCGGCATGGCGAGCTATTGTCTGGAAACCACCGGCGTCGGGAGCCCGCCGCAGAAGATCGATACCGTCTCGACCAGCATCGTGGTCCAGGATACCTATCGGCACACTGAGAATTCGTACTGGAATTTCAACATCGGCCTGGCGCTGCGTTTCTTCAGCGCGCTGCGCAACTCGCCCGTCCCGGAACTGCGTGCCATCGCCGAGAAATACCGGGACCGCGTCGGGTTGTTCGAACTGGTCATGCTGCGTCAGATCGAACGCTCGATCGTCGAACGCGATGACGCTGTCGAGATCCGCACCTCGATCCACGCCGGCGAAACCAATTCCGAGACGCAGCCGTGGGTCATGCTGGGTCTATTCGGCCACCCTTACGACTGAGAGGCCCGGGACACCGGTAAGCCCGGCAGCGACGACAAGGCAGCCGCGACACTGGCGGCCTGCGTCTCGGAGGCCATGGGGGCGGCCTCACGCCGCAATACGAAGAGCGAACGCCGCCCTGGTGACGTCTCGAAGGTCGGTCCGAGAACGTGATGGATCACAGTCTCGACCCGCGTATCGCGCACCAGACCATGCTCGGCGAATTTACGCTCCCACCATAGGGGGCTGGCCCAGACGAGATGGCCGTGCACCGGCCAGCCCTCGCCGTCACATGGCCAGTGCCGCCAATTGGCGGCATCGCCGACCTCAAGCCACTCGGCGAGATAAGGCTCCTCGACCACGCCAAAGATGCGATCGTCGCCCCACATCGGCGAATTCACGTACATCACGCCATCTGGCGCCAGCACGGACAGCAGCTTCTGGATGTAGTCGTCGAGCCGTACAGGATTGACGTGTTCGAGGACATCCATGCACAGGACCGCGTCGAAGACGCGATCGATGCCGAGCTCGCGGACATCGCCATAGAGAATTTTGTCGCGGATATTCGTGTACGCGAAGATAAAGGCGAGGTGGCTGACCTCCGAACCTGCCACGGCGATCCCGGCCTCGGCCAACACGCTGAGTACCGACCCGTTGAAGCAGCCCAGCTCGAAACAGCTGCGCGCGCCGAGGGCCTCCACGGTCTTCGCGGTGATCCGCTTGTCGAGATCGATGCTTGGGGTCCACACCCCGGCACGGTCATAGAAGCGGTGCTTTTCGATCAGCGACATCATCAGCGACATGTCGGCGTTGGATTCGGCGACATACACATTCATCGGACCGCCGCGCACCAGCTCCACACGGTAACGCTCCGGCATCTGCGCGATCAAGTTCGGCAGCGGTACCGGCGGGAACAGCGATTCGAGAAAGCGGCTTTTGAATTCGGAGGATTCGACGAAGCTGCGAATAACCAGCTCAAGCGTGTTTTCCTGCCGCAACACGCGGGCTTTGTCGGCCAGCCCCGAGATATCCGGCTCCCGCCCCAGGATGCCGCGATACAGCGCGGTCGCGACATCCTCGGGCATCAAGCCACCAGGCCGCGCGCCACGCGCGCCGAGGGGCGATCGCTGCAGCCGGTCGATGACAGTCCGGGCCGAATCAGACCAGCTCAAGAACTCACTCCTCGTCGCGAAAATGATGCGTGTCGCGATTGGATCGCCGCCGCGGAATCTGATTTGTGCGAAGCCGTGTCGCGGCGCAATGACTTTCTCGGAACCGAGCCACACCGTCGCGCCTTGCCCCGAGGTGGTCGACAACGCGTATCGGCGTCGCTAGATGTCGTGCCGAGCATGGAAATCGGCGTGCCTTGATCTTCTTCCTCATTACGCTCCCCGGGCCTTTCGCGGATTGGTGCAGCGTTCTTCTGGCAAAGCTGGCGGAGGCGGCCGGCGGAGGGGTGGTCGCGCGCGCCTGGCCGACGACGGCGGGACTCACCGCCTATGCGCCAGCAGGCAGCCTGGGTACGACGCTCGATCAGCTGGGGCAGGTGCTCGTGGAAAGCGATGCGGAGCATGTCGTGTTTGCGGCACGGCAGCCGGATGCGGGTTTATTGCGCGCCTTGCAGGCGCCGGAGGCCCGGTTTCTGGTCGCAATCGACGATCCCACGCACGCCGTAGCGGCGATAATCGCGGAGACCGGCGAGAACCCGAAACGGGCGGTCCGGGCAATCGCCAATAGCTGTGCGCTTTTCACCCAGTTCGCGCAGCTCCCCGGGGCCATGCTGTTGCAGGCCAGAGGTGCCGCCGAGCCCGCGCAGGTACGGCAGACGATCGATGCCATCGTCGCGCATCTCGGAATACACCTGACAGCCGCCGCGCGCACGGCCGTGACGCAGTCGCCGGAGTTGCGAGAAGCCGCGCCGCGCACGCCCGTTGAGGCGCCCTTGCTGGCGCCGGGCATCGCGAAAATGATGATCGGCGCGCTCGGCGGCTATGGGGGCCTCTTTCAGGGCGGGCGCCTGAGCGACATCGTCTGGACGCGCGATCTGTTCCTGATGGTCGGCGATCGCAGCCTGACGGAACCCGTCGAATTGACGGGCGGCAGCCGGATTCTTGTGTTCGGACCCTATATTCACCTGATCCCGGGATCGTGGCGCGCCAAGGTTGTTCTTGGCTTTTCCGACGAGGCTGCCGGCTCGGTCTTCATCGTCGATACGTACGCCGACGAGCGCCAACTCGCGGCGGTCAGCATGCAGCCCGCCGTGGGCGGGCTTCATACCGCCGAGCTCAGTTTTTCCGTGCCACGCTTCACCAGCATGGGGATCGAACTGCGCGTGCATGTGACGAATGACCAGACCAAGGGACACATGGCGTTTGGCCAGGTGACGCTGACACCGCTCTCCCTGCACTACGACGGCGCCGAGGTGCCGCGCGGCGAGGATTTTCGAACAGCTTTGGAAATGTAGCCAGCCATGCTGTTTTTTGTGCTGGGCGCGCCCGGGCGCTTCTCCGCTTGGTGCGAAGCGCTGATCGCCGAGATGGCCGGCGGCCAAGACAACCCAGTTCCGATCGTGCGCGCCGACACGCTGGCGGAAGTCGCGCTGGGTGCCCTGCGACGGCAATCAACCCGGTTTGTCGTATCGGCGCCGCAACCGACAGGGGCGCTGCGCAATGCCCTGGTTGCCGCAGGTCGTCACGTTGTGGTCGCGCTCGACGAGCCACGTGCCGCTCTCCTCCAGCTGGTCCTGCGGCAAGGCATTTCAATTCCGGAGGCGGTGCAGCGTGTCGCCAGTGGCTGCTCGGCATTCGGCGATGCCTTCGAGATGCCGGGCGCTCTGCTGTTGAACAGCACTGAGGATCTGCCGGGGCAGGAAAGTGCCGCGGCGCTGATCGCCGAGCATCTCCGACTATCGCTCGATGCCGGCCTTTGCACGCGATTGCACACCGCGGGGTTTCGTGAAAGCGCGGGCGTCTCGTCCGAGGAAGCCACCGCCTGGTGGAGCACACTGGATCGCCAGGACCAGGAGACCATCGTCGGGGCGCTGAGCCGTTATTTCGAGCCCCATGGCGACGGCAACGTGCCGATAACCTGGACGCATGATCTGTTTTTCCACGGCGAAAATCCGGCCGAGCGGCTCTCCGGGCCTGTCGACATCACCGGGCGGCCGCACTGCCTGTTGCAAGGCCCGTTCATCCACCTGCCGCCTGGTGCATGGAATCTGTCACTGAGCCTGATCTTCTCGCACTCGGCAGCCGATCGCGAATATTCCGTCGAGATCGCCACCGATCACCCTCTCGCGTCAGGCAATCTCAGGCCAAACGGGTTTGGTGACGCGGCGATCGATCTGGCGTTCGTTCTGCCGGAGGAGACGCATGACCCCGTGGCGATCCGCATCAACTCGTTGCGCGCTGTATTCGACGGCACGTTGACGATCACCGGGGCTACGATGGCTCGCGCTTAGCCGCCATAGCGCCGCGCCTAGAGATCGTCGTAAATATCGAAGGCGAGATCGAGGTCTTCGAATATCTTGCCGCGTCCATGATGCATGATGAGGGCGCGCGAGCAGTAGTCCTTAACGACCGTCGGGACGTGCGACGCAAGAATCAGACTGCGATCGGCGCGTCGCTCGAACAGCTCGTAATGAGACCGTCGTTGGAATCTCTGGTCGCCCACCGCGATGACCTCATCGATCAGGTAGCAATCGAAATCGATCGCCAGAGACAGCGCGAAATTCAGCCGCGCCCGCATGCCGGCTGAATAAGTGCGCACCGGCTCGGCGAGGAATTTGCCCAGCTCGGCAAAGTCCTCGACATATTCGCGCATCAGCTTGAAGGGCTTGTTATAGAGCCGGCTGATAAAGCGGATGTTGTCGTGGCCCGTCATGCTGCCGCCGACGCCGCCGCTCAGACCCACCGGCCAGGATAGCGACATGGTGCGGTCGATCGTGCCAAGGGTCGGCATTTCGATGCCCGCTAGCAGCCGGATCAGCGTCGACTTGCCGGCCCCGTTCCGCCCGAGCACCGCCAGCTTTTCTCCCGGCTGCACTGCAAACGAGAGATCGCTAACCGCGCGGTGATATCCATGCCCCGTCTCGGAGTGATAGTCCTTCGAGACGTTCCGGACGTCGATCATTGTAAAACGGCGGCAGATTCAGGCGGCAGCAGGGTCAGGCCGCGGCGTGTTCGCGGACGCTCGCGATCAGCAACCAGGCGATTCCATAAGCCAACAGACAGGTGCCCACGACAGTGGCGAACGAGACCACCCGCTTTGGAAACAGCGGATAATCGGCCAGGTTGGGTTGCGCGATCGTCTCGAGATAGAGCTGCTGCCGCTGCGCTTCGAGCCCTGCGGCCTCAAGCGAGGTAAGTGCCGAGGCCAGAGTCTTTTCGGCAAGCATCTTCTCGACATCGAGCCGCTCGTACTCGGTCAAAGCCGTCACCACCGAATTGCTGTCGCCAGTAACCTTGGTGCGCTCATCAGTGATCAGCTTCTCCAAGGACGCGATCCGGGTACGGATCAGCGGGATCTGGGGGCTGTTCGGCGAATTCTTGATGATTTCGGTGAGCTGGCCCTGCGAGTTGGCGAGCTGCGCGTTCATCTGTGCCAGCAGTTCGACCGGCCCGGCCGCCGCCGACTTGGGATCCAGCATCTTCTGCTTGATGCGGTATGCCGTCAGCTGTGTCTGGATCTGCGCAATCTGCTGCTGAGTCGTATCGACCTCGTGCTGGAATACCGCGAGGGCGTCATGCCGGGCGCGCTCGTTCAGCTCGTTGACCAATTGCTCGCTGAAGCTAAGCAGGGCTTGCGCGACGCGCTTGGCGTCTTCCGGTCGATACGCCTTCACATCGAGCGTGCTCACCCCGGTGGTGCTGTCGATCTCGACAGTGACAAAGCGCGCATAGGAGTTGTACAGCGCTTCAAAGTCCTTGCGCCAGAACAGATAGCCAGGGAAACGGCTGATCAGGTCGCCTTCCGGCCGGCTGAGAAGTTCGCGTAGATGGTCTTCCTGTTCGAGCCGCCGCACCGCATCGCGCGACATCAGAAATTCCTGCACCGCGTAAGTGTCTTCCGATACCGAGCTGCCGCCGCTCGTCAACATCGCGCTGATCGCATTGACCGGGCTTTTGCTCGGACCCCGCACGATGAATTTGACCTCGGACAAATAGAGGTCCGATGCGATGCCGAAGAAGTAGACGCCGGCCAACAGGGTCGGCAGCCCGACAATCGCCCAGAACCAGATATTCAAGCCGCGAAACAGGCTTCCGAGCCGCGACGGGGCGCGCCCCCGGATGCCACCTACCGCGGCATCCCGCGCGGCTTGGGCAGAGCGAACCACATCTACCATCAGGAATTCCGAGCTGATTTATGGGATAAAAGTTCGCGCACAGGCCGAGCGCTTGCCCCCAGATAGGCTTTTGGCCGCGAATTTACAGGGGAAGTATAGCGAAACTGAATACTATACGAAACGGGAAAGCGGCGCGTTCCCTTCCGCCGCGACGCTGTGACCCTGTTCCCGGCCCTGTTTCCACCGCCCACCCTACGCGCCGCTGCCGCCTCCATCCTTCATTGATTTGCGTGGACAGGTTGTATGGGATCGCGGAGATTGGCCCTGTACCGGCCGCGGCAGCGGCTCGAGGTTTGGCCGGGCCAAGTTTGGCCGCGGGCCGGGCGACCGCTGGTTGGATACGCGATCTGACGCTGAAGGGCAAAACGCACAAGACGCAGCCGATGGATGACGGCTTGCTGCGGGTTCCGCAGCATGCACGGGGCGACTACCCGCGCCTGAGCCGCCTCCGCCGTGATGGCGAAAACACCCCGCAGTCGCTGCTTGATTCGCGCGGCTGGGAGAGTGGCGAGCTGCTGGCCCGGTCGGTCACGGCGCGTAACGCCCTGGTCCAAGCGCGCGTGGGTGGCGCCTGGTGGCACGATGATCCATCCGCCCTGCCGGTCGGCCGCTATGCCGTCGTGCTGCCGCATGATCCGCCACTCGCTGGTAGCGCGATCGGCACGACAGATATCGCCCCGCTGCTGAACGCCGCGCTGGCCACGGCATCGGCAGACCGGCTGGTGATTGCCGGGGCGGTGGGCGACACGATAGTTCCACCCGGAGCGCGCTTGGTCGGCGCGTCTATCGATCCCTGGCGCCTGATCGAGCGCGCCGACGCCATCTATACGACGGGTGGCGAAATCGGGTTTCTCGCCTTGCTTGCCGGCATCCCGGTGCATGCTTTCGCGGCGTCGCATTACACGGGCTGGGGCCTGACCCGCGACGCGGCCTGCGTGCCAGATCGGCGGCGCCGCCGATCTCTGGACGAGGTCTTCGCCGCTATCTGTCTGCTGGGGACCGAGTACCGCGATCCATTTCGCGATCAGCGGATTGCGTTCGAGAACGCCCTGACCATCGCCGCCGAGTGGCGCCGTGCCGAGGAGGCCAACAAGGAGATTGCGGTCTGCGTCGGCATGTCATTCTGGAAACGGCGCCGTATAGCCGAGTTCCTGCGCTCGGAGGCGGGCACGCCGCGCTTCTGCCGCGGCACCGACGAAGCCATCGCCGCCGCAAAACGGCGCCCCGGGGCGATTGCCGGATGGGCCTCGCGGCTGCCTGACGGTCTGGTCGAGGCGGCGGCGCGTGAGGGCGTCAAGCTGGTGCGGGTCGAGGATGGGTTCATCCGCTCGGTCGGTCTCGGCTCGGATTTTCTGCCGCCGGCGTCGCTGGTGCTTGACGGACGCGGCATGTATTTCGATCCCAGGCAGGCAAGCGACCTCGAAATACTGCTGCGCGAATCCTCCTTCTCGCCGGCATTGATCGCGCGCGCCGCGCGGCTTGCTACCCACCTGGTGGCGCGCGGTGTCACAAAATATAACCTGGCCGCGGCGGGGCCGGCGGTCGAATTGCCGGCGGGTCGGCTGAGCATCCTGGTTCCCGGCCAGGTCGAGGACGATCTGTCGATCCGCCTTGGTGGCGGCACGGTGCGGACCAATCTCGGTCTCCTCGCGACGACGCGGGCGGCCAATCCCGATGCCTATATTTTGTACAAGCCGCACCCCGATGTGCTCGCCGGACACCGCGTTGGAGCGGTGCCCGAAGCCGAGGCATTGCGCCATGCCGACATGATCGCGCCGCCGGTATCGACGGCCGCGTTGCTCGACCGCATCGACGAACTGCATACGATGACGTCACTTGCCGGGTTCGAGGCCCTGCTGCGCGGCCGGCGTGTCACCGTGCACGGCCGGCCGTTCTATGCCGGCTGGGGACTGACGACCGATACACAGCCGCTCGATCGCGGCCGCCGATTGAGCCTTGAGGAATTGGTGGCAGGCGTCTTGATCCTCTACCCGCGCTATCTCGATCCCCTGACCCGCTTCCCCTGCGGACCCGAGATCATCATCGAACGGCTCGATAATCCGGAGCTGTGGCGCCCCGGTCTGCTGGTGATGGCGCGGCGATTGCAGGGCATGCTGGCGCGGCGGCTCGGCGAAGTTCGCGCGATGCTCCCCATTCCCGGCTCAGGCCCGGCGCGTGGGCTACGAGAGCGGCCGCGCTCCTGATGCGAGCTCCCTACCGGGTTGTCGTGATCACCGGTGCGTCAAGCGGGCTTGGCGCCACGCTTGCGGCATCTTATGCCGGGTCGCAGACCGTGCTGGGATTGATCGGCCGCAACCCGGAGCGACTCGCGGCTACCGCAGCGCGGTGCAGGGCGGCAGGAGCGACCGTCTTCAGCACGGCGCTCGATGTCTGCGACGGCGAGGCACTGGCTGCCTGGCTCATCGCATTCGATCGCGAGCATCCCACTGAATTGCTGATCGCCAATGCGGGTATATCGTCCGGCCCCGATCCGGACACCGCCGGTGAGCCCGCGGAAACGACGCTGCACCAGATCGAGACCAACCTGCTCGGGGCCGTGCATACGATCGCGCCGATGGTGCCGTTAATGAGCGGGCGAGGCCGCGGCCGCATCGTCGCGATTGCGTCTATCGCGGCCTATCGCGGCCTTCCCTATAGCCCCGGTTACTGTGCCAGTAAGGCCGGGTTGCGAGCCTACGCCGAGGCCTTGCGGCCGCGGCTGGCGCCGCAGGGGGTAGGGGTCACCGTGGTCTGTCCCGGTTTCTTCTCGTCGCCGATGACCGATCGCTGGGAAGGGCCAACGCCGTTTCTCGCCAGTGGCGAGCGCGCGGCCGGTATCGTCAAACGCGGTATCGATCGCGGCCGACCGCGGATCAGCTTCCCGCTGCCATTGGTGTTCGGCATGCGGTTTTGCGATGTGGCGCCGGCCTGGCTCGGCGACATGATCCTGCGCGATTTTCGCTTCCGCATCCGCTCGACCTGAGCATGGGGGCGATATGGTGGTTGCACCTGGCCGCCGGTATCGGCTTGGTCGGAATAGGCTGGCTGATCCCGCGGCGGGTCGCGCAGTCGCCGATCCGGCTGCGGCCGGCGCTGCTGCTTGATACCGCTCCGTTCATCCTGGGCGCCGGCTGGGGCGCGCTGACCACCGCGCGGCCACTTTTTACCGGTGTGATCGCACTGGCGCTCGGTGCCGGGTTCGCGCTGGCCGATGACACGATGCGCAAGACCCTGCGCGAGCCCGTGGTGTTTTCCGAGGCCGTCGAACTGCCGCAGGTCTTCACCCATCCGCACCTCTACCTGCCCTTCGCCGGGCCGGGGCTGGTGATCGGCGGTGCAATCGCGGCGGCGCTGGCGGCGTTCGCCTTGCTGCTGCTCGAGACGCCGTTGTGGCCGCCGCACCCGTTCGCGGGAGCGATTGGCGTGGTTCTGGCCGTATTGCTGCTGTGGCGTGCTGCTTACGAACCGCTGCTTGGCGCCATGGCTAACCTGCTGCGCCGCGTGCGGCCGACCGGCGAGGCCTTTGCCGATGCCAGCCGGCTCGGCCCGTTCGCGATGCTGATCGTGCATGCGGCCATCGCGCGCAGCGAGCGCGATGCCCGGCGGCAGAAGCTGGCGGCGCCGGCTATCATCTTCAGCGGCGACGCCGCGGGGGGCGGACCGATCGTTCTGGTGCAATGCGAATCGTTCTTTGACGCTCGCCGCCTGTCACCGCAAATCCGCTCGGACCTGTTGCCGGCGTTTGACGCGTGCTGCGCCGGCGCCGCCGCTCATGGGCGGCTGCAGGTCCCGGGCTGGGGCGCCAATACGATGCGGGCCGAGTTCGCCGCGCTGAGCGGGTTGCCGGAGAAGGCCCTCGGCTATGACCGCTTCAACCCGTATTACGCGCTGGCGCGGACGCGCCTGGAAACACAAGTCTGGCGATTGCGGCGCGCTGGCTATCGCACGATCTGCCTGCATCCGTTCGATCGCCGGTTTTTCCGCCGCGACCTGTGCATGCCGGCGATGGGCTTTGACCAGTTTCTCTGCCGCGAGACGCTCGGCGGGTCACGCTCGCCGCCCTATATGAGCGATCCCGAACTGGCCGGGCAGATCCTTCGGGTGCTCGCGGGTTCCGATGGACCGCGCGTATTCCTCTTCGCGATCACGATGGGCAATCACGGACCGTGGACGACCGCGGGACCAAAGCTCGACCCGGCGCTGGCCGGATTGCGGGACGCGTCCGACATCCCCGGTGGCGCGGTCTTATTGCGCTACCTGGAGGGCATGCGGCGCTCTGACGATATGCTGGGAATCCTGCTGGAGGGAACGGCGCGGCACCGCTCACCGGTGACGTTGGGCTTTTACGGCGATCATCTGCCGTCGCTTGGGCCGGTGTTCGATCATTTCGGGTTTACCGAACCGCATGTCGACTACGCGATCTGGCCCGGTGTGGGGCCGACCGAGCGCAGCGATCTGCCGGTGCATGAACTGGGGCGCCGCGTCATCGGCCTGGCCCTTCGCGCCGACAATTAGCCGCATTGGGCGGTGTTAGGCGGCGCTGGTAACGCCAGGGGGTTCGCCGCGTTGATGTCCTATATCAACACAGCGGAGAGCCACCATGCTGAAAGAGATGCTGGGGATTAACACCGGGATCCTGAGCGACCTGCACAAGGACCATCAGGAAGTCGCGGCGTTGCTGCAGAAGATGATCGATAGCAGCGATGCCCGCGAACGCGGTGACCTGATCAAGGAAATCGCCAACAGTTTGCTGCCGCATGCGCACGCGGAGCAGAACGTTCTCTACAAGAGGATGGAGAAATCGGAGCAAGAGGCGTCGCGCAAATTCGCCCTCGAAGGAACCAACGAGCACGCGATCGTCGAGAAGCAGGTCGAGCTGCTGATGCGGGAGCGCGACAAGGCCAGCGAGCGCTGGACCGCGGAAGCGACCGTGCTGCAGGAACTCGTTGAGCACCATGTCGCGGAAGAGGAAAGCACCGGCTTTTCGCAGGCCCGCAGCGACTTTGACAGCGCTACGCTGGAAAAGCTCGGTGAACAATTCCGCCAGCAGAAGGAAAAGTTGATGGCGGCGGGCTGATCGGCCGCGCGGTTCCCATCATCCACTTCTGTGGGCGTCGGCCGGCTCACCATGAGCCGGCCGGTGCCATGTCACCGTGGCAGAACCGGCGTAACCGCGGGCGTCGGCTGGACCACCTGCGGTGCCGGGATGGTGGCGGCGGGGCGGGCCGTAAGGCTGAGAGACGCCGAGAATGGGATGTTGGAGTAGTACTGCTTGGCGAAGTCGGCGACAGCGGCGATTGCCCCCTGCGGCACATAGACGACATCGAAGGATTTGAGCAGCGGGTCATTGCCGCCCCCCGGGGTGCCACCCAATCCATATAGGGTCGGCGCCCCCGCCTCGTAGGTCGTGACGCTGCCGTTTGCGTCCTTGCGCATGATCAGGATGTGATCGGATTTGGCGCCATTCTTGACGCCACCAGCCTGCGCCAGGGCGCGTTCCAAGGTCATCGGGATGTCGCTGCGGATGAGGCCCGGTTTCGCCACCCAGCCATCGACATAGATCACCTCGGGCGCATAGCGGCGCACCGTGATCGACAAATCCGGCGCCTTGAGGGTCGCGGCATAGCGCTGCTTCAACCGCGCTGTCGCCTCGTCGACGGTCATGCCGCCGACCTGCACCACGCCGAGCTGTTTCGGCGAGACATTGCCGTCCATTCCGACGGTGACCCGGTCGTTGTAATCGGCCGCGAAGGGCAGGCGGATTTCGAATTCGTCGCCGGCGGTTAACGTGTGCTCGGCGGCCATCGGCACGCCGCCCGGAA
>JAFAYW010000187.1 GCA_019240125.1 Alphaproteobacteria bacterium | reverse complement strand
AATGCAGCGGCTCGCAGACATAATGGGACGCAAGATAGTCCTCGATCGTGATGCGCTTACGCTGGATTGCGTTCGGGTTCATCGACGACCAGCCGCGCTGCGCGACCGAGACCTCACCCATTTCGCGTTCCGTGAAGCCGCGTGCGTGCTTGTAGCTCTGCAGTGTCAGCGCATAGAGCGCGCCCTGGGAAGTGAAGCCCCAGGGTGAGTGATAGACATAAGAAAGATAGGCGTTGCCGCCCATCGCCGCCGGCCCGCCATACTGCGTGCCGACACTGCGCTGGTCGTTGCCATAAATGAGCGCCACGATCTCGGCGTAGCCGGCCTCGATCGCCATTACAGCCTGCGTGACGGCCGTTACGGCATCCGCCTGGTTGCCCCAGCGTGGATTGATGCCCGCCATTTCGCCCATGCGTTCATAGGCGGTGGTGGGACCGGCAATCAGGCCATCGATCTCGTCGCGGTTGATGTTCGCGTCCTTCAGCGCGTTACGGAATGCCTCGAGGCCATAGCCTAGGGAATCATTTGGCCGCTCGCCGGCGCGGCAGCGCTGCCAGTCGCGCACGTAGTCGGTGTGGCCGATGCCGATGACGGCGGCGGCGCGCTTGTTGCGGGGGTTTGGGTGGCGGCCGCCGAAGGGCAGGGGTGAAGGTGTCATGCCAGGATCATCCTCTCCGTGAGCACCACGATTTCCTCGCGGCTCATGTCAATTTCCATGAATTCGGAACGCACGCATTTGGCTGCCTTGTGCAATTACGAGGACGGCCGAGCGACGCGCCCCTAGATCACACCGCGCTCTCGCAGCAAATTGATTTCCGTTTCGCTCATCTGCAGGAGTTCGCCGAAGACATATTGATTATGCTCGGCAAGCACAGGCGCACGGCTCTGGACGGTTGCCGGCGTTCGCGACAGCCGTACGGGGTACCGTTCATAAGAGAATGCGCCGCCGACTTCGGGGTTCTCGATGACGGGGAACACCTCGCGATGCTGTAGTTGCGGATCGTATTCGACACGATCTTCCGCATTCTGCACGACGGCGGCGATAATGCCGGCCGCCTGACATTTCCGCATGATGTCGTAGCGTCGCCGCGGCCGCGTCCAGTTGCTGATGATCTGATCGAGCTCAGCCTGATTGGCGACCCGCGCCTCGTTGGTGGCGAATTTAGGATCAAGGACAAGACCCGGCTGTTCCATCACAGCGCACAAGGCTTCGAACTGTACCTGGGTCTCGCACGCGATAAAGACCCACCAATCCTGTCCGTTACGATCCCGGCCGGCGGAACGATAGGTGTTGTGCGGCGCCAGGGCCGGAAACACCGAGCGATTGCCCGGCGGAAAATCCGGCCGGCGGGTGCGTCGCCCGTTGACCTGGTAATCCAGCATGTAGGTGCCGAGCATCGACATCGCCCCTTCGGTGACCGAGTAGTCGATAAAGCTACCTTCTCCCGTCTTCTTCGCTTGCAATAGGCCCTGGATCAGCGAAAGCGCGCCCATCCAGCCGCCCATGACATCGAGATACGAGAATCCCCAGCCCGCGGGCGGCTTGCCGGGCAAGCCCGAGGCCAGCGACATCCCGGATTGTGCGGCGGCCGTCGGCCCGAAGCTGCGATAGGTCTTCCAATCGCCCGTGTGGCCAAAACCGGAGGTACTCATGTAAACGAGTCGCGGATTGATGGCGTGGAGCCGCTCCCAGGTAAGACCCCAGCTCGGCAACACCTCGGCACTGAAGTTTTCCACCAGCGCGTCGCACTTGCCGATGAGGCGCTCGACGATCTTCAACCCTTCCGGACTCTTGGTGTTGAGGCTGATGGCGAGCTTTCCATTGTGCAGCGTATTGAAGTACGGCGCGGCGTAGAGTTTCGGCCGTTCGCTGGCCGCCGCCGCTTCGTCTCGATGCGTGTTGAACTGGGGATCGGAGTAGACCTTCGTCATGCCGAGCGTTTGAGCCACCTTAGGCTCATCGGTCACGGTGTGCGGTGTCGAATTGTAGCGGTGATCGTCCCAGCCGCCGGCCCGCTCGACATGGATCACTTCGGCGCCGTAATGCGTCAGTAGGCGCGTCGACCACGGACCGACGGTCTTCCAGGTGAAATCGAGAACGCGCACACCGCTGAGTACTCCGTTGGGCACATCGGGGTGGACATTTGGCTTAGTGCTCATCGGACGACTCCCGAACTGCGCAGCGCCATGATCGCATCAGCCGACAGGCCGAGATCGTGCGCCAATACATGCTCTGTGTGTTCGCCAAGATTGGGCGCGCGGCCGCGCGGCTCAATTCCCAAGGCATCGCACGCGAACGGACCGCGTGGATACGGGATCGCCCGGCCGATCTGCGGATGCTCGATAGAGCGCCAGTAGTCGCGCTGCTTGTAATGCGCGACGTCATAATTCTCTTCGGCGGCGTGAACCAGCCCCCACGAGATGTTGTACGACTGCGCGCGATGAAAGCATTCGTCGCCATCGCTGGCGGCGATCAGACGCGCGACGGCGTCACGTATGACGTTGCCCGTGCGGTATTCCGACGTACGAAACGCCTCGTCCTGGTACTTCGGATCGTGCAACTCGCCGGTCACGCCCTTCTCGTCCATCCAGCGGAGCAGCTTCTCCCACACCGGCCGGCCAAAATTCTGCATCACGGCAATCATGTATTTGCCGTCGGCCGTCGGTAGCTGCAACGGCGGCTGCCGCTTCGGATTGGAGTGCATGCCCGTCTGGCGATACATCGTCGAACCGTAATACATCCACTGCGGAACCGCCGCCTCGGTGCCGATGGCGCATGAATCGTGTATCGACACATCGATGTACTGGCCTTCGCCCGAGTCCATGCGCTCGATCAAGGCGGCTGTGATACCGTGAAGCACGAAGGCACAGCCCATGTGCCAGGCTTGTTCGCCTTTGCCGCCGATCGGCGTCTCCTTTGGATCGGAATAGCCCGAACCCGCCATCTGTCCGCCAAGGGCGAGATGGGCGGTATCGTTTGCGACATAGTCACGCCAGGGACCGTCCTGGCCAAAATCGGTGAGCGAGGCGTAGATCAGGTTGCGGTTCGATGCGGCGGCATCATAGCCGAGGCCGAGATTCGCGAGCGTCCCCGGCGGCGTGCTCTCCAGGAAGACGTCCGCGTTTGCCAGCAGTTGCTTCACCAGATCGCGGCCGGCCGGCCGTGCGATGTCAACTGCCGCACTCTGCTTGCCGGTGTTATTCCACCAGTAATCGATGCAAAGGTCAGGGTCAGGCTTGTCGTCGGCAAACGGGCCGCACCAGCGGCCCGGACTCCCCGCGATCGGCTCGACCTGGATCACTCGGGCGCCACCGTCCGACAGCAGTTTGCCGGCCCATTGATTACGGCGATCAGCCAGCTCGATCACCGTGAGACCCTCGTAGACGCCCGTCATCCTGTTTCCTTCCCCAAAACCGCACGTCGCGTGGGGGCGGCAGAGCCACCCCGGCGCCGGGATCGGCGGAAAGCGTGCCATAGCCGGTAGCCGGCTGCCAACCCGGTCGACCGTGTTCCGCCACCTCGCCAGATGGAGATCGCGGTGCGTGAGCGGACCCGTTTCGCCGCTGGGCGCCGCCGTCGAGCGCGGCGGGATGACCACTGCGATATTGTCACCATAAGCCGCGATCGTCTCGCAGGTGGGAGCGCCATTCGTGCGTGCCGTCGGCCATCACTTTGGCAATCTCAGACTCAATTTGATCGGGCAGTGACACTACCTGCGACGGATCATCAACATCCTGATCAATGAGCGTCTGCGCAACGATCATGCAGCTGGGATCATGCAGCTGGCAGCACGACCGCGAGATGCAGCTTGCGCCATGTCCGACGCGATTGGCACCGTGTTTGCCTCCAGCGGATTTGCTTAGCTAGTCGGCGTAGCCTTCACCTAACTGGTGAGAGGTCCACCTGTTATGACCAGGAATGGCGAGCGGTGCCGTTGGTATCCTCCCCCGGGAGGCCTGCCTTGCTCAGACCCGCGAAGTATGTTTGTTCCGCCATGGCGCAGATTTTCGGGTCTCCCCAGCATGTGATCGCTCGTACGCCGGCTAGGCTGGCGTAACGCTCGTCATTGACCAGCCGGCGAGCTTGAGCAAGCTCGGCGGAGGCGCGCCCCGCATCACCCAGCAAAGCGTAACACGCAGCGAGGAAGGTCCGGAATTGCGGGTGCGCGGGTGTGGCGTTGCGCGCCTTTTCATACCAAACCACTGCTTCTTCAATGCGCGATTGCAGCAGGTGGGCGGAACCGATCCGGCAATAGAAGAGACCGATCTGCGGATCGCGCGGGCTGAGGCGGATCGCCTGCTCCTGTGCCGGGATAAGTTCATCGATCAACCCGGTCATGAACTGGCACCAGCCGAGGTGCGAGTAGGCATGCGCCCAATTTCGGTTGAGCGCGATCACGGCCTCGTATTCGGTTGCTGCCTCGGCGTAGCGGTGTTGCGCCCTAAGTACTTGTGCTTCGGCGAAATGTGCCAGCGGGCTGCGGGGCTGCTTCAGCACTGCTGCCGTAGCGAGCGGCTCCGCGCGAGCAATGTCGGCCTGCGCGGTGGGCGACATGAAATCGAGAACGCGTGCCGTCAGGGCGATCGCAAGCCAGCTCTGGGCTGCCGCGGAGCCGGCATCCAGCGAAAGCGCCTGCTCGAACAGCGCTATTGCCTCGTCCCGGTTTTGCCGCGACGGCGGTTTCAGCCGCACTGCCCGACCGCGAAAGATATAATCGCGCGTATCCGGGCGTTCGATTTGCCGGGCCGCTTCCGCCTCAACCAATTCCATATCAAGGGCGGTTGCGATCTGGCTGGTGATCTCATCCTGCAGGACGAAAAGATCCTCGCTGTCGCCCACAAAACGATCAGCCCACAAGTGGGTATCTGTTTCGGCATCGATCAGCTGAGCGGTGACACGAATCTGGTTGCCGAGCCGCTGCACCTCCCCTTCCAGTAGGTATCGAACCCCCAAATCGCGGCCGATCTGTTTGGTGCCGAACGGATTGTTCCGGTACGTGAAGGCCGTATTGCGCGAAATCACCAAAAGGTCCGGGATGCGGGACAGGTCGGTTGTGAGATTGCCGGTTATCCCGTCGGCAAAATATTGCTGTTCGGGGTCGTTGCTAAGATTTGCGAGCGGCAGCACGATGATCGACGCTGGCGAGGCCTTCGCGGCGGGTGCTGCCTCGGCCGAGCGAGCGACCGGCTCTTGCCCCATGCGCCAGGCTCGCAACAACGCTCCCGAACCGCCGCCAACCTCACGCAGCTTTCGCAGCGCGGCCTCATATTGCTGCTTAGCTTCACCACCGCGGCCGATCTCCGTCAGGATCGTGATCAGCGTTGCCCAGGCGGACTCGCTGAGCGGATCGATATGCACGAGTTCCCGCGCATAGTTCAAAGCAGCCTCGTCGGGGCTGAGCTGGTCGGTCAGCTGTCGCAAAATCTTCGCGTGCAGTTGCCGGGCATCCTCGCGCCAGCCGAGGAGCCAGCTATGGAAATCGGCCTGTTCCGAAAGATCGACATCCGCCAGCAGCGGCCCACGAAAGAGCGTCGCGCCAAAGGCCAGATCGGGCGTTGCGGCATGTTCGTCGTCCACGCAGGCCCGCGCTATGAGATAATCCACCTCGGCGGTTTCTAACTGGAGCCCAACCGTTTGGCGGTCGGTGATCAGCCGTGTATGACCCGGCTCGTTAACAAGAGACCTGATCTTGCTCAAGCTCCACCGCAGCGATCCGCGCGGATCGTCCGGCACCTCCCAAAAAAGATCACAAAGCTGCTCGCGCCAATGCACACGTCCGCTGAGGGCAAGATAGCCCAGCAGCGCCCGCGTTTTACGTGACGGCGGCAGAACCGCCTGGTTGCCATCCCGGAAGACCTGCAGGTCGCCGAGAACTTTCATCTCCAGCACGGCGACCTCCCTTGCGTACGCGTCTCGTCAGCGCGAGGGGTGGATCGGCTTCTGAATTATCGGGCAATCGCGGTCCGGCCACAACTTTCCACGTGGGCTAACACGCCGACACAAACGGTGGCCCTTCATGCTCCTGTCGTTGGGAATGCCCAATTGCAGGAGAGGCTAGACATGGACACCCTTCCATCCGAGCTGTTCGCTCGCTGCGTCGCTGCTTCAAAACGCGTCCGGTGGGATATCGAAGCTGATGTCATTCGCGACCGGCGCTTCGACCCCGCCCACAAATTTCTCCCGGAGACACTGACGCTTGCGGGAGCCGTTCGGTTTCTCTCGCCGGCGGAGAAGCCTTATTTTAGCCAGGTTCAGGGCCGGACCTACGCCAATATGTTCGGACTCGTCGAACGCTTTATCGCGGCGAAGGTCACCGAGCTCACCCGTGATCACTGGTTCGGCGATCAGGTTGCCTTTGAGGCGCTGGTTCGCTTCACCGACGAAGAGCTGAAGCATCAGGAGCTGTTCCGGCGCACCGAATCCCTGATCGGCGAAGCGATGCCGGCAGGCTACAGCTTCCCTTGGGAACCGAACGCGGTTGCCGGTGCCGTTCTTAGCAAGAGCAGCTGGGCGGTGCTCGCGCTGACCTTGCACATCGAGCTGTTCTCACAGCTTCACTATCGGGAAAGCATCCGCGAGGACAACGAGCTCTCTCCTCTGGTACGCGACATCTTCCGCCTTCACTGGGTCGAGGAATCACAGCACGCACTCCTCGACGAGCTGGAATGGCGGCGCGTCGATGCCGGTCTCGACACGGAAGCGCGGGATCGGGCCGTCGATGACTTCATCGACTTGCTCGGCGCCCTGGACGGCATCATCGCCGCCCAAGCCGATGGTGACGGCGCCTATTTCATCCAAACCTGCGGCCGACGATTGACATCTTCCGAGGAGGGCATCCTGCGGCAAACGATGCTCGATGCCTATCGGCGGCAATACATCGCCTCCGGCATACGCCATCCGCATTTCCTTGCGGTGCTGTCCAGCCTGACGGATCAGCCGCAGCTGGCCCGCATCCTTCGCGCGGCCGGTGTCGCACCGGGGGCGGTACGTCAGGCCGCCTGAAACCGCCGATACCGTTCCTGTCGATTTCTCTGTTTCACGCTCTTCTCGAAAGGATACTGATTATGCAGACCGTTACGACCGCCGCGACGAATTCAGCGAAACCGGCGCGCAATATTGTCAATGGCATCGATGTCGACGACCTGTTCGCGCTGATCGCCGACGTCAAGCAAGATGTCGACAAGGGCCAGACGAGCTGGCGTGTCACGACGACCTGGGAAGGCCAGACGCGCAGCCGCTCGCAGATCGATGCCTTCGAGATCGGCGGCGAACACGTCACGCGGCGTTTCGCAATCGACATCGACGAGCCGAGCGAGCTTGGCGGCACGAACATGTTCGCGAACCCGCAGGAGCATCTGCTCGCGGCGCTCAATGCCTGCCTTACCGTCGGCTATGTGGCGCAATGCGCGGTGCGCGGCATCAAGCTCGAAAGTCTGCAGATCGAAACCCAAGGCGATATCGACCTGCGCGGCTTTTTCGGTCTCGATGCGTCGGTGCCACCCGGTTATGAGGCGTTGCGCTACACCGTCCGAATCAGGGGCAGCGGCACCAGGGAAGAGTTCGTCGACGTTCACCGGTGCGTGATGGCGACTTCGCCCAATTTTCACAACGTCTCACGTTCCATCACGCTCAACCCGACTCTGGTTGTCGAATAGGGAGGGCTGCGGGCGGGCGAGCACCTACAGCGCGCCCGCACCCGCCATCGGCTGCTTGAGCGGGCGATCGCGCTGTCGTGCCTGCCGGCGTGGCGGCGCATTGGAGAATAACCATGCCCATCTTCTTGGACCGCCACGAAATGCAGGGAATGACCGCCGAAGGCGTGGCGGAAGCCCATCGAAAGGATCTCGAAATTCAGGACAGATATGGCGTCAAGTACATGACGTACTGGTTCGACGCGCATCGCGGTACGAATTTCTGCCTCGTCGATGCCCCGAACGCTGCCACCGCGGAGCAGGTCCACCGCGAGGCGCATGGCGAGATCGCCACCGAGATCATCGCCGTCGATCTCGCGATCATTGAGGCGTTTCTCGGCCGCATCAGCGATCCCCAAACGGCAGCAGGCGCCAAGTTTCCCGACATGGACGGGGGATTGCGCGCCATCATGTTCACGGACATCGTCGGCTCGACGGCAATGATCCTTCGTCTGGGCGATGCCGCGGCCGTCGAACTGCTGCGGGTTCATGATGTACTGGTCCGGCGGGGTGTCGCTGCTCATCTCGGACGAGAGGTGAAACACACCGGTGACGGGATCATGGCGGTGTTCGACACCGTGCCGGACGCGGTGCATGCCGCGGCGGCGATCCAGCGCCACTTCCAGCGCTACAACGATAGCGCGGCCGAGACGCTGAGCGTACGGATCGGCATTCACGCGGGTGAACCGGTCGCGCATCACAATGATCTCTTCGGGGAGACCGTGCATCTCGCCGCGCGCCTCTGCAGCGAAACCGAGGGCGACGGGGTTGTTGTCTCCGGCCTGGTCCGCAGACTTTCGGCTCAGGACCCGGCCTGCTTTGTGGCGCTGGGCGAACGTCGACTGAAAGGCTTTGCTAAAGCGGTCCCAGTGTTCCGGCTCCAGTGGGCCATGATTAAGCCGAGTTGTGCATCGGGTTCGTCGAGTGGGTTCGGAGCGACGAGCGGGAGTGCGGCTGAGGCAAGCACCCGCTGCGCTGAACCCGATGGCCGGATCGCGAACTAGCGCGCGATATTGCAGACGGCACGCCAGTCGAACGGCGCGACCTTAGTTGCTCGCGAGCGCGCGCCTTCGCCAAAGCGCGCAATCTGGCAAGCTGAAAGGAAGCCCGATGCGCAGGTCGATGGAGACAGCCCGGAGCCGGTCGGTCCCGCCTCGTAGCAGATACGCAGCTTGCGATGGCGGGCACCCAGTTTGCGGATCAGCCGCTCAACCGCTGCCGGCAAAGGCTGCGCTATCGCAGTAACCTCCTTTTTGAACCTGGCATTTGCGACTAAAGCGGTGGATCGTGCGATAAGGAAGTGGCGACGTAAGCCCCCGGGCTCGCCAAAGTCGAGGGCCTGCTAGTCGGCATAAAATCAGCCGCAATCTGACGTCACGCCGTCGGCCGCCAGTAACTCAAGGCCACCCTCGCATTGCAAGACATCCCTTTGGCCGATCTCCGCAGCCGCGCTTAACAGCTAACCGCCCCGAGCGAACGCTCAAGCGGACGACGGGCCCTGTTACCGTTTCGAAGTAGCGGTCCACGATAGTCGATTGAAAACCCAGCAGCCGGTGTTACCCTTTTTTCCCGAGCGTTTCCGGGTCGGGGGTCGCCTTGCCGTCTGAGCAAGGATCATTAGACAGTAGACTGGCGGCTATTCTGATGGCCGACGTTGCCGGGTATACGCGGCTAATGGACCTGTTCGAGTTCGATACGCACACTCGGCTGATGGCCCTTTTCGATCAGGTCATCGATCCGGCGATTTCAAACGGTGGACAGCTTGTCAAAAGCACCGGGGACGGCTTTCTGGCGCGGTTTGAAAGCGTCAGCAACGCCTTCGAATGCGCTGTCACAATCCAGCGACAGGTGCATGAGCGCGAAGCTTCCCAGCCGCGGGATCGACGGATCTCTTTTCGCATAGGGCTGCACGTCGGCGACATCGTCGTCGAGCAGCGCGACGTTTATGGCGCCGGGGTCAATCTCAGCGCACGCCTGGAAGAGATTGGCGAGCCCGGAGCGGTGATGATCTCGGCCTCGGTGCGCGAACAGCTCGGCGGCAACCTGAAGCTGCCCGTGTTCGATCTTGGCAATTTGGCGCTGAAGAACATTAAAAAGCCGGTGCGCGTGTTCCGCGTCGCGGCGGTGCCGTTGCCAGCTTCTGTAGACGATGCCAGCTCCTCGCGCCTGATGGACCGCAATCCGCTCATCACTGCCTTTCGAGGCCCAGCACCTAGCATCGCGGTTCTGCCGTTTCGCAACATCGCCAATGATCCCACTCAGGATTATTTGACTGACGCGGTAACCGGCGATCTTGCCGTCGACTTGTCGCGCCTGCGGGATATTGTAGTTATTTCCGGTGCAACGGCGCTGACATTTAAGGAAAGCAATCTCGATATACGACAGATCGGCCGGGAACTCGGCGTTCGCTATCTTGTGGTCGGCAGCATCGGCCGTACCGGCGACTTGGTAAGGACAAACGTCCAGTTGGTCGCCGCCGCCTCGGGCGAGCAGCTCTGGGGTGATCGTTTTGAAAACCGGTTCGTCGATCTTGGTGGCTTGGAGAACGCTATCACCGGAAGAATTGCTGCTTCGTTGAATATTCAGCTGGTCCATGCGGAGGGACGTCGTGCCGAACGGGCGCCGCAGCCCGACGCTCTCGACCTTCTGCTACGTGCGACCAGTCTGTTTTATAGGTCCGTCACCCCAGAGAACACACTTGCTACGCGGCAGCTACTACAACGCTCGGTCGTTCTGGATTCGAGTTCTGCCTTAGCGTGGGCCCGCCTGGCTCACATCATCGCCAACGATCATTTGAATCATTGGAATGATGCGAACCGGGAGCAACTACGCGATGCCGAGGAAGCGGTCCGAAGAGCGCTGCTGATCGACCCGAGCCTTGCGCTTGCTCATCTTGCCAGCGGACTCATTCAGCGGGCGCGCGGCGCCCATCACGCGGCGCTGGAGGCGTTCGGCCGCGCTATAGAGTTAGACCGCAACTTTGCGACGGCTTATGCCCAAAAAGGCAATCAATTCACTCTTGTGGGGAACCCGAGCGAGGCACAGCCACTGGTTGAGCAGGCGATCAGATTGAGCCCGTATGATCCGGCGATCGGCATCTTTAACTGGTTCATCGGGCGGGCAAATTTCTTCGCCGGGTGCTATGAGCAAGCGATTCCGTGGCTCCGCAGGTCGGTCGAGACGAGACCGAACGTCTGGTACAATCGTCTCTACTTGGTCAGCGCCTATGCGCGCTGCGACATGAAGCAGGCCGCAAGGCGCTCATTAGACGAGTTCTATCGACATTTCCCGACACGGATCTGCAATGTAGCCGATGTCGTGGCAATGGAGGGCGCAGAACCGAACGATGAGTTCGCGGTCGTTGCCGCTCGCCAAAAATTTCACGAAGGCCTTTTGTGGGCAGGAATGGCGGAACGTTGAGCGTTAATCGATTGCCAATCATCGCGTTTGCAGCTTGATTGACGCGCGCGTAAGTAGCAGAAAGTCAATAGGGGGCCAGGCCAGTGGCTATCAGTCAGGGGGAATCTTTCCGTCGTGCGCGTGAGCTCTACGATGCGCGCCGAAGCCCGCAGACCACACGAGAAATGCGTCAGCTCCTGACGGAAACCCGGCATGAGACCGCCCTGATACATTCCATCACCTTGGTTTGCGATTATATTAATCACTGGAACGATGCCACTCTGCGCGAGGTGAACGAAGCGGCGAATTTGGTGAATCAGGTGCTGAAGGCTAATCCCACCTACTTCCTTGCACACTACGCCAAGGGTTTCATCCACCGAGCCAGAAATCAGCATAGAGCAGCGTATCGCGCGTTCGGCGAAGCGCTCAGGCTTCAGCCGGAGTTCGCACGTGCGTATGCCCAGCAGGGCGAGGAGCTAGTCTACCTCGGACGGCCGGCAGAGGGTATCAAGCTGGTTGAAGAGGCGTTGCGACGGCGCCCGGAAAGCGTCGCGCGCGGTATGTTCCATTGGATTATCGGGCGTGCTCAGTTCTTCATGGGAAATGACGCCGAGGCAATAAAACCGCTGAGCCTTTCGATCGAAGAGTGGCCCAACCTTTGGTACAATCGATGTTACTTAATCGCCGCTTATGCCCATTTGGGTGATACAACGGCCGCTACTGCAGCTCTGATCGATCTAAACAACGTCGATGGCCTTGCCGGTCACACGCTGACGCAGGTCCTTGAACACGAAATCCGCGTGCCAGCCAGTCACGCAGTTGTCACGCGGGGCCGGGAGCGCTTCCATGACGGCCTACTCCTCGCCGGCATGCCCCGATAACCCACGTTGCCGAGAGCTCGGGTCAAAGGTCCTGCCTGGTGCCGTAGCCGGCGGACTTGCCGCAATTAGTGGGGCAGTTGCCTGTGTTTCGGCGTGGAAAGCTTCAACGCCAATTGACGGTACTGGCCAGCGCCGAGTTGGGCGCTGGTCATCCAGTCGCGCACGGATGTCGCAAAGCCGACGAGCAACGGGATTGTGGTGCGCATGGATCGCTACTTGATCCCGACTGCACCCGCCACAGCGCCGCTCGATCGTATGTCGCAGGGTAAGTGTGAACTGAAACGGCGGCTCTTGCTGCTTGCAACGATGGTGCTCCACGACTGGGTTGGTCGGGGGTGTATTGCTGCTAAAGACGACAGGCCTTAATCAGGTTCGATTTTGCGTTAGGCAATCACGAGATCGGACTTCATGCCCTGTCCTTTGGTCTCTGGCCCAAAGACCAGTGCGAGTGCAAAGCTACAAGCAGCGAGACAGGTACCTACGATCATGGGAAGCGCGAAGCCTACCTCGTAATGCACAGCGAACCACGTTAGTACCAGAGGAACAAACCCTCCCCAAATTGCGCCCTGATGAAAGCAAAACGCAATCGCCGTGGCCCGAACCTCAGTTGGGAATCGTTCCGAGAGATAGGTAGGCATTTGCCCCTGCATACCGCCCCCACCGCACAGACCCTGGATGACGAAACCAATCGTGATCCAGAACATGTCGGTGCTGAGTAGATATAGCGGGGCGGCAGGAATCGCGAGCACTGCCGGGATGATCATTGCGACCCGGCGACCCCATCTATCCGATATCCAGCCCCAGACGCAGCTGGCGCCAAGAACGCCAATATTGGCCAGCATGATCGGGGTTGCGACCAGTATCGGCGCAAGTCCCAGATCTTTCTGCAAATGCGTCGCGAACAGCGCGTTGATTGAATAGTACGTGATAAATCCGCTCGCCATCCACCAGCAGGCATTAAGCGTGTTGCCGATCATGCTCCGCTTGAAGATCGCGAAAAGCGGAGCGCGAACCTCGCGCTGCTCGGCGCGTTGCCGCGCGCGGTTTTCAGCCCAGATTTCTGGTTCCTTCACGTAACGGCGCACGAAAACGACAGCAAACGCGGGCAGGATCCCCAGCCACAGCAGCCCACGCCAGCCGATCGAGCTGTAAAGCAGGCCATACGCGGCGCTCGACAGAAGAAAGCCGATGCCCCATGAGCCTTGCAGCAGCCCGCCCATAAAGCCGCGCGAGCGTGCCGGCCAGGTTTCCATTGCGAGGGCCGCGCCCGCCGGCCATTCCGCGCCCATGCCGATACCAAGCAAGGCGCGGAACACGGCCAGAAACAAGAAGGTCGGCGAGAACCCGGCGATGAAGTTGGCAAGCGAATACCAGAGGATCGAGATCATCAGCGGTGTCTTGCGGCCGATGCGGTCGGCCAGCCAGCCCGATCCCACAGCGCCGATCAGCCGCATCCAAAGCGTTATCGTCAACACAAACGCGACGGATGTCAGCGGCACCTGAAATTCCTCGGCGATCGGTGCCATGATGAGCAGGAATACCGTGAAGTCGAAGGCATCGAGCGTCCATCCGAGCCACGCGGCGATCCATGCCAGCCACTGATCCTTTGACGGCTCCCGCCACCATGAAGCCTGTGCGGCAACACTGGCCATAGGATCCTCCCTGTGTTCGCGCCCTCGTCGGTTTTGTTCTGGCAGGGCTTTCGGGTGACAATCCAGATTTTCGAAACCCGGGCAATACCAATAAACGCCAGCAGCCGACCCTTTAGAGGTACTGCTTATCGTCGGCACCGCGCTGGAGCCGAAATGGTACCGCGAGAAGCAGCGGCGCCGAATACCGGCAAACAGCCGGGATCGGAAGGCTGGACCGTTCGGATAATGGGCAGCCGTCATTTGCGATTTTGGTCGGCGAGCGCTGTCCGAGCCGGCGCGATGGCCGCGTTGCGCTGGCGCTTACGGCTCGATGGTGATCGTGCTGCCCGAACCGAGCATTGACACCAGTGCGAGAAGCGTCTCGCGCGCGACCGCGACACAGCCGACCGTCGGCGAGAAGCTCGGGCGGGCGATGTGCAGGAAGATCGCGCTGCCAGCACCCGGTGTAACGGGGCCCATATTATAGCCGATGACGACGAGGAGGTCGTAGACCCCGTCATCGCGCCACATGTGTTCGCCATGAGCGGGATAAGGCAGCGACACAAGCGTGTTGTAGCGCGGGTCCGCCGGATCATCGACCCAGAGATCGTCGCGGTGCAGCGGCTGTAGCGGCAGCGATGTCTCGGGCGGCTTTATCCGGTCCGGTCGATAGAGCACCGACATCAGCGGGAATGTGCCGGTCGGGGTGGCACCGTCGCCTTCCCGTTTATCCCGGCGCACCCCGCCTTTGCCGACCGCCGCGCGCACACTGCCGCCGGGCCATGAGAGCTTTCCGCCGGCGTAGTGTAGCTGCACGGCGGCCGCTCCAGGAGGCGGCGCTTGGGTCTGCTCCTGGGCATGCGCGAGCGAAATGGCTCCTGTGACCAGAACAAGCGCCAGGACCAATGCGCGCATCATGGCGAGCGGCCGATCATCCAGGCCCGTTTACCGCCCGACAAAATCGGCGTTGCGTCGGATCAGCCACTGGCCGCTCGGCGCGCAGGTCAGATCGTAGCGCTCATTGACGTGAAGATCTCTCGATGTGCGGCCGTTCGGAAGCTCGACCGACATGCTGTAGACCACCGCGACCGACGCGGTGCTCGGCGTTTTGTCGATCACCCTGACCTGCTCCATGTTGATCTCGGCGCTGCGCCAGCGGGCAAAGTCGCCGCGACGCTGCGCGATCTTCTGTTCGCTGGTAATGCTCTTGCCGGTATCGGCGCGGATGTACTGGCCGCCGGGGGTCCAAAGGGCCGCATAGGCGCCGATATCCATTCTGCGGATCGCCTCATACAAGGCGCTGATTGTCGCCGTGAGACGCTCATCCGTGTTGCCGCCGCAGGGCGGTGGGGCCGGCGCTATCCGCACTTCTTCCTTCGGATTACTGGGCGGCGCACTGGGTGGCCCGCTTGGCTCGGCTTGCGCGGGCGGCTTGCGGAGCGCCGCCAGCCGGCTGCGTGCCAGGCCCACGAAATGCCCTTGCGGGTATTGCCGCAGATACTCCTCGTAATCGTCTGCCGGCGCGTCTCTCCCGATCGATTGCCAGAACACGATCTCTGCATCGGCTCCCGCACTGTTGATGCCAGGCGCGGGCGGCGGATTGCTGGACGGCGATGCAATGCCGACAGTGGTCGCTGGGCGGAAGTAGAAATCGCCCTGCACCGACGATTCCATCCACGGCAATTGCTCGCCACCGGTGCGCTCGGCGACGCCGCTGATCACCCGCTTGAAGACATTTTCGAGTTGCAAGCCCGGCTCGGCGAGTTCCTTGAGCAGGACGCCCGTGAAAACCCCGTTCTGGCCGGGCGGCCCGTCGCGCGCGCTCTGTCCCGGGGCGGCGGCATAGCCGATAAACGTGCCGCGTGGCGCCTGCATCGAGGCCAAACCGCGCGACAACGAGCGCCCCTTGGGAAGCGGGTTATCGCGGCATGCATCGAGAATGACGATATTCATCCGGTTGCGTGCATGATCCATCGCCCGCAATACCTTGCCAGCGTCAACTGCCTCCGGTTCGAGATCGGCATCGCTTTCGAGATCGGCGTCGACCGGCACGAGATAGTTGCGGCCGTTCGCCTGCACGCCGTGCCCGGCGTAATAGAATAGCCCCACCGTATCCGGCGAGGCCGATATCTTGGCCGCAAAGGCATCGATCAACTGGTAAAGCTCGCGCCGCTTTACATCGGTACCAACCGTCACCTCAAAGCCGGTCTGCTTCAGGGCCTCGCCGATATCGCGCGCATCGGCGGATGCATTACCGAGCCGCGGCAGTGTCTGGTACGCATCATTACCGATGACGAGTGCGATGCGCTTTTCAGGCGGGGCCGACTGTGCCCGCGCGATCAGCGGGACAAAAATGATGAGAAGAAACGCCAGCGCCGCGACGATGACGGGCTTTGGCATGATGCGCTGAGCAGGAGGCGTTCCGGGCATCATTTTGTGAAGGTTTTGGTTTGCGAGACGCTACCGTCACTATAGGTCAGCTCGACCGAGACCAGCTTTGTCGTCGGCGGCAGCTTCATATAAACCTGCGCCGTATTCGGAATTTCGTATGGATGCGCCGGATCGCATGCCGGCAGCGGCACGGCCTTGTTTGGCACCGTCGTATCGACACCGATGCGAACTTCGCGAATGGCGCAGCGGAACGAGACAAGCTGCGTATAATACAACAGGAGACCGTTAAATTCACGGAATGACAGCCAGGAGCCGGCGGTCATTTCAAGCATCCGGCGATCGCCGCGCACCAGTTCGGCGGCGGGGTCGAAAGAAATGGGAAACGGTCCCGCCGTTCGGCCGGCAACATCGACCGTGCGCACCTGGATCGTGCTCGCCGGCGTCTTTGTATCGAGTTCGAATGACGGATTCGGCATCCGGCGCTTGGTCCGCTGATCGAGCACGTCGAGAAACCCGGTCTCGCGAAATTCGCCGCTATCGCCAAGTCGCCACGCGATGGCAACGACCGGCTCGGGAAATGACAGGCTGACCGTCCAGCCGCTATTGCTGCGGGTAAATCCGGCGAGCGGCGCATTGGTGGCTTGGCCTGGCTCGGGTGCCGGCGCTGCTTCGGGTTGTACGGGAGGGCCGGGGGTGGGTATCCGCGCGACGGCAGGCTGCACCTCGGGCTCTGATCCGGTCTTCGGGTTGATGACGAAATCACCGATGATTTCGTCGTAATAGGCGGGCGTCTGTTGGTGTTTTACGGTTGCCGCGGCCTCCTTTACCTCGCTCTGAGTGTGCTTTGCGAGTTCCACCAGCGTCACGCCGGGGGCGGCCAGATTGCGCACGAAATTGCGGGTAAAAACCGAGTTGGGATCGGGATCGCGGTCGTTAAGCGAATCGAGCGCGGTTTGTTTCGCGCCGGCTGAGAACAGAACAAACGTGCCTTCGGGCGGCGTTAGCGGCACGAGTCCGCCGCCACCCGCTAGTCCGCGCGTCCCGGGGCGCGCGAACGGATTGTTGCGGCACGCGTCCAGCACAAAGATGGCAGTCTGCACGCCGCGCGCGTTGAAGCGGTCGATCAGCTGATCGACCGCGAACGACGCGTCCTTGATCAGCTCCTCCTCGCCCTCGGTCGCGGCCGGGACATCAATCGGAAGCAGATAGTTGCGCCCCGCGATCTCGAAGCCATGCCCCGCGAAGAAGAAGAAGGCGACGTCCCCCTTCTCGATCATCTCGTCGAATTTGAACAAAGCCTGGCTCATCGCCTGGCGGTCCTGGTTCTCGGCGACGAGGACCTTGAATCCGATGGAGCGCAGCGCGGAGCCCACTGCGTTCGCGTCGGTGACGGCGCGACGCAACTCCGGGACGTTGCGGTAGGTATCGTTGCCAACAATCAGCGCGACCCGCTTTGCCGCCGCATCACCCGCGCCCGCCACCAGGATCGCCCCGGCGAGCACGAGCCCCCAAAGGGCGAGCCACCTGACGGCGAGAAGGCGCCGCACGGAGCGACAGTTGGGCGGACGCGGGGGCGCGGCAAAGCGCAAAGCGATGCTCCCGAAAATGCTTGGCGACACATTCACTGCAAATGCGCGGCAATACCTCGAAACCTGAAAGGTAGTTGAAACCGATAGCCGGTTCCAAGGACGATGCACCGCATCCGAAGCAACCAATTCTGCGTCTGAGCGCGACTTCGTTTATGATCGGGTCCGGCTGAAATGGCGGAGGAGCAATGCGACTCAAAGTCGTCTGCCTGATGCTGCTGCTCGCGCCTGTACGCGCCGCGCTGGCGGCGGGCGATCCGCCGGCCGGGGTGGTGATGGCGCTCTCCGGCAGCACCATGCCGGCTCTCGCGCCGATGTCGGAGATCCCGTCCGGGGTGCCGATAAAGCTGGCGCCCGATGCCGAGCTCACCTTGCTCGATTACGCCCGCTGCAAGACGGTTCGGGTCAGCGGCGGCACGGTCACGATGAGCCGGTTCGACTTCCTGGCCGATGGGAAGATACTCTCGCAGGTCGATGCTCCCTGCCCGCGCGTCCACCAGTTGAGTGCCGGTGCTGCGGGCTCCATCGCCGGCGGTCTGGTCATGCGGAGCATCGCCAGCGCTCCAAAATGGCCATTGAACCCGGAGCTTGTGATCGTCGGCGATGGCGCTGCCGGGCTCAAGACGGCGGTAATCTTCGCCGATGGCCGGCTCGATTCTCCCCTTATGCAGCTCGACGTGTCGGGTCGCAGCGCGCGATATCCGGCGGGCGCAGCCGCGCTGCCGGCGAACGAACGCTACGTACTGCGGCTGACACTGGCGGGACGCGCCGAACCGGTCGACATCTCCTTCATCGGCTCGGCCTCTACAGGCCCAAGCCTCATCGTGGTGCTGCGCGACTCGTGAGGTTCCGCGCGAGGCTCGATCGGTGAGAGTGTGGCGGCGATATCTGCGCAGCGCTGTCCTCATTGCGCTGGGTGTTGCCGCGGCGGCTACAAGTCTGGCGGCGGGCGACGCGATGGGGCTGCTGGACGGCTTGCTCTACGATGCGTCGCTGGCCGCGAGCGATCGGCGCCCTGGCGACCGCGACGCTCCCGTTGCAGTGATCGCGCTTGATGCCGAGAGCCTGGCCGCGGACGAGCTTGCCGAGCTGCCACGCGTATTTCTAAGCCCGGTCTGGGCCAAGATCGTCAATGCCCTGACCGATGCCGAGGCACGCGCGATCGGGTTCGACATCATCTTCAGCTATTCGGCCAATCGCTTTCCTGGCCTTGAAGGCCAGTACGACCGTGAGTTCCTCGCGGCGATTGCACGA
>JAFAYW010000060.1 GCA_019240125.1 Alphaproteobacteria bacterium | reverse complement strand
ACCTCCGCGCTGGAGGGCCACTCGGCCAGCCGGTCGGCCTGCTTCTTCAGGCTCTCATGCATCAGCGGGTACATCGGAAACCCGTCGCGCGCGAGCCGGGTCGCGGCGGCGGCGACATCGCCAAAGCTCATCGTGCCGTATCGGCGCAACGCGGTGATCCAGGCGTCGGGCGCCGCCGGCACGACAGTGCGCAACACGCCGATCGGGATCTTGCCGCCATGCTCGCGCATGAACAATTCGGGGTCGAGCGCGCGCGGCCAGGTGCCGAGCCCGGCGATCGTCACGACCTCACGCTTCTCCGCGTGATAGATCATGATCGGCGCGACGCCGGCGACATTGACCAGATCGGTTTGCAACACGCCGAGCGCGATCCCCGCCGCCACCCCGGCATCGATCGCATTGCCGCCCGCTTGCAGGATGTCAAACCCGGCGGTGGTCGCGAGGTAATGTCCGGCGGCGATCGCGTGGCGCGTCACGGCGATGGTGGGCCGATGGGCAGCGGCATGGGCCGAATGGGAAGCGGCGGTGCTCATGGCGGTTCTCCCCGGGGGTCGTCTCCGGCCAAGTCTAACGCCAGCAATTGTCGCGCTGAAAGCGCTATCGCCGTCCGGTGCTCGTGTATTCGCCTCGCCCACCTTGCCTAACGGTCGTGATTATGCTCTAACACCGCGCCCCGGCACCGGGGCCCGCGCGCAGTCGCGAGCGGATGTGACGCAAGTCACCAAAGCGCCCGTAGCTCAACTGGATAGAGCACCAGACTACGGATCTGGGGGTTAGGGGTTCGACTCCTCTCGGGCGCGCCAATTTCTCCCAAGGGTCAGGCGTCGTTTGGCATCGTTTTGTTTGAGTGTCGAAACGATTGCGGTCGCTAGGCCGCGCCCGCGATTGTATGCTGCAGCGACCCCTCTGAGTATCTGAGCGTCGGTGCCGTGTCGTTTCTGACCTCGCGCGATCAAGTTGCGCCACAGGGCATTGGCAAATCCGTGCCGCGGCGCGAGGATTCGCGGCTGCTGCGCGGCCAAGGGCAATACGGTGGCGATTTCAGCCTGCCGGGCCAAGTCTATGCGTATGTCATGCGCGCGCCGCATGCGCATGCCCGCATCGCCGGCATTGATGCGCACGCAGCACGTGCGGCACCGGGCGTGATCGCGGTGCTGACCGGCGCCGATGCTGCCGCCGACGGGCTGCAGCCGATCCCGCACGGCCCCGTACCCACCAACCCCCATGAGGTGCCGCTGAACAATCGCGACGGGTCGGCTTTTCTGATTGCACCACACCCGGTGCTGGCAATTGATGCCGTGCGCTATGTTGGCGACGGCGTCGTCGTCATCATCGCCGAGACGCTGTACCAGGCGATGGATGCCGCGGACACTGTTGAAGTCGCTTACGAAACGCTGCCTGCGACGACGCGATCACGCCAGGCGTTGGCGGCTGGCGCCATACCGGTTTGGCCGCCGCTCGGCTCGAATTTGTGCATCGACTCCGCGGCGGGCGACAAGAAGGCCGTCGATGCCGCCTTCGCGTGCGCCGCGCACGTCGTGCGGCTGGAGACCGCGCTCAATCGCGTGACCGGCGTGCCGATGGAGCTGCGTGCCGCGGTCGGAGACTATGACCCGGCGACGGGGCTCCACACGATCTACACCACCGCCGGCGGCGGGGTTGTCCGTCACCGCAACGACGTTGCCACCGTGCTCGGGCTGCCGATCGAGGCGGTGCGCATCATTTCCGGCGATGTCGGCGGCAATTTCGGCATCCGCAACAACACCTATCCCGAATTTGCCCTCGTCGCCTGGGCGGCCAAGCGCGTCGGCCGCCCGGTGAAATGGGTGAGCGAGCGCCGCGAGGCGTTCCTGACGGACTTCCATGGCCGTGACCTGACCTCAGAGGCGGAGCTGGCGCTCGACGCCGATGGCAAGTTCCTGGCGCTGCGCGCGGTCAATACGAGCAATCTCGGGTCCAGCGCGGTTTCTTTCGTGCCGCTGGCCAAAGGTATCGCCGTATCGTCGAGCTGCTATCACATCCCCGCATCGTATATGCGTGGCGTCGGCGTCACGACCAACACCTCGCCCACCTCGGCCTATCGCAGCGCCGGCCGGCCCGAGGTGATGTATGTCCTCGAACGCCTGATCGATATTGCCTGTCAGCGCCACGGCTTCGACAGGGTCGAGCTGCGGCGGCAGAACCTCGTGACACCCGCCGCGATGCCGTACCGCAACCCGCTCGGGCTGGTGTATGACAGCGGCGATTACCCGACCGCGCTGCATCGCGCGCTTGAGCTGGGCGACTGGCACGGGTTCGCCGCACGCAGACAAGCCGCGCGGCGGCATGGTCTCTGTCGCGGCATCGGCGTGGCGCATTCGATCGAGCTCAACACCGGCAACCCGCGCGAGCGCGCCGAGATGACGATCGATCCCGATGGCGTCGTTGAGCTGGTGCTCGGCACGATGTCGGCCGGACAGGGCCATCTGACGAGCTTTGCCCAGATCGTCGCCGAATGGCTTGGTGTCGAGATCGAGCAGGTCAGGCTGGTCACCGGTGACAGCAACCGCGTCAAGGCCGGCGGCGGCTCGGCCTCGGCACGATCGATGCGCCTGGGGTCGTGGGTGATGGCCAAGGCCGCCGACGAAATCGTCGAGAAAGGCCGCAGGATCGCGGCGGCCATGATGGAAACCGCCGTGGAGGATATTGAGTTCGCGCGGCGGCGCTTTACGATAAAGGGCACCGACCGCTCGGTCGGCCTGTTCGACGCCGCCGCGGCCGCGCTGGGCGACACCGTTCCCCCGGATTTGCGCGGGCCCCTGGCCGGCACCTGCGAGCAGGTGATGGCGGTCCCCTCGTTCGCCTATACCTGCGTCGTCTGCGAGGTAGAAGTTGATCCCGAAACCGGCATCGTCGATGTCGTTCAATATGCGTCGATCGACGATTGCGGCCGGGCGATCAATCCGATGCTGATCCACGGCCAGAGTCATGGCGGCATTACGCAGGCGATCGGGCAGGCGCTGTGGGAGGAATGCGTCTACGAGCGCGATTCCGGGCAGATGCTCTCCGCGTCGTTCATGGATTACGCCATGCCGCGAGCCGACCGTCTGCCGTTCTATAAGACCGAGCTGATCGAGATACCGTCGACGACGAACCCGCTCGGCATGCGGGGCGGCGGCGAAGGCGGCATCACACCGGGTCTCGGAGCAATCGCCAACGCGATCGTCGATGCGCTGGCCGAGTTTGGTGTCGAACACATCGAATTGCCGGCTACACCGCAGCGTGTCTGGCAGGCAATCCGGGCAAACAACCCCAACGCATCCCCTCGCGTCGGGCGCCGGCCAGGGCTTGCTGCATTTCCGCGAACGGTCTCGTAGCCTTCGTACAGCACGCTCGTCTCGAGGTGCAGCTTGCGCATGAGGCAACCCTGCCGGTGCGAACGTAAAGCGCGGTTGAGCCTAAAAGGGCCATCGCTTACTGCACTTGGAGGCCACGGCAAACGGTAACTCTGATTCGAACGGGCGGTTTTCCCTCGTACACGCGAGCAGCCAACCCGGTCCTATTTCGTAGCCTCTGGCAACTTACGTCTCGCGGCGTATGTATAGGAAATGTCGAAGACCCGAGATAATCACTACGTGCCGCAATGGTACCAGGAAGGCTTCTTTAAACCGGGCCGGAACACCTATTCGTATCTCGACCTGAACCCGCGCCAACACGCACTACCGGATGGTCGAGTGGTTACAGAGAGATCGAAATTCGATTCACCAACTTCGCGTGCGTTTTGCCAGCGGGATCTATATTCGACCTTTTTCGGCACGACCGTGAACGATGAGATCGAACGGAAGCTCTTTGGTGACATCGATACGCGTGGAGCTTATGCCATCCGTGCCTTCCTAGGCGAGGATATTAGCGAATGGCATCGCCATTTTACAACGTTGTTCGAGTATCTTGATATCCAGAAAATTCGTACGCCCAAAGGGCTCGATTGGTTGCACGCGCAATACCCGCGTCTCACTCAGAACGAACTCATGTTAGAGATGCAGGGCATTCGCATGATGCACTGCACGATATGGACGGAGGGAGTGCGAGAGATTGTATGCGCACAAAACGCGGACGTCAAATTTATCGTGAGTGACCATCCGGTGACCATCTACAATTATGCGATACCGCCCGATATTCAGAGCAATGCCTATCCGAACGAACCTTCGATCGCGCTAAAAGGTTCGCAGACCATCTTCTCGCTAAGCCGGGATTTTTGTCTCATCCTAACAAACCTCGAATATGCGCAAGACCGTTCTGCCAACCCGCTTGAGAAGCGGACGTTCGCTGGCAACTACCGCCAGTCGATGGTCCGCACCGACGCTTTTATTCGCACTCGTCACCTGTCGAGCGCGGAAGTTGTTCGAGTCAATCGTGTCCTCAAGGCACGAGCGAAGCGGTATATTGCCGCGGGCAAAGAAGAAGACCTCTATCCTGAAGCGTCATCGATTGAACCCTGGCCCGACCTGCGTGAGGTGTTCCTGCCCCCGACGAACGAGCTCTGGCACTTCGGCGGCGAGATGTACACGCGCTTTGAGAGTGGGGAAGTCGGCTATCAGGACGCGTTTGGTCGAACCGAGAAGGAGCGCGAATTCCTCAAAAAGAAACGGTCAACGAGAATGCCTCATTCCCGCGCTGTGTGCGGTTGCGGGTCCGGCCGCGCGTATGGGAAATGTTGTGAGCGCAAGCGCCCCGCTCTCCGCCCCACATGGGATGAGCGCAGTATCCGCGAACGCAACATGATGCTGTTCACAGGCATCTCCAAAATCCTCGGGCTTGCGGAAGTCTATGATTGGGTGACTGTGCGCCGTGAAATGACGGATGACAAGATTAGAGACGTCTATGGTCTTTACGATGCTTTGTGGCCACGAGAGTCGAACTTGCTAGCGATGTTACCGAAACCTGACGATGAGGCGCGTGCCCTCTACACCGGCGCTCTGCACCCATCCGTCATTTTGAATTGCGCGCTTCCTCTATCACTCTATTACGACGAACTACTGATCCAGCATCCTTTCATCCATCCCCGAGCCGTTAGGACAGAGTTTAGCCCCCTCGATCACCCAGAAACGTATCGGCTGGAGTTCTTAAAGTCAGTCCTGCTGTTCATGATGGTCATGCCTTTTGTCGAGCAAGGTCTCGTTACCTTGTTTCCAGACCCTTGCGATTTTGATTTTCATCTGCGCGATCAGATGTTTGGAATGGCCAAGTCACGGTCGGGAGAAGTAACGGTCAATCCAAGCGAAGACTCTGCCTATATGGAGATAATGAAGAGCGAACGCAAACGAAGCATGTTACTCATGCCACGCGAAGCGCTTCGCCGCCAGATTCTCCGGATTTCTCCCGAACTGAATGATCAGGCTTTGGAGGCAGTCCTCAGTCACTTTGATGCGCTTCGTAAACGAGACCCGCTTGCGACGCTACAAGAGGGGTCGCTCCAAAGCGGAGGCCAATTCATACACCACAAGATGGTCCCAAATTTCGAGATCACGATGTACCTCGCGCAAGCCACGGGCTCGTGCGTCGTCACGGACAGTGTATTCCGTTGGCGGGAGTTGATGGCAGCTACGGCGCGCGGACTTCAAAGTGCCTCTCCTCTTACTCAGCTGCAAACCGCCGTCGAGGGCGCGGAGTTTGTCCTTCCGCACGATCCGCGCCAAATTGGTGCACTAGCCCAAAATGGTATATTTCAAGGTTATCCGCGCATCATGCGAAAGATATTCAAGTACCTTTCGACGCTGTCTGAGCGAGGCTCAAAACCAAACGTCGAAGCTAGCTTCAAGGCCGAATTCAAGCGCATCCACGCGTCAACCGTACTAGCCGCAGAGAGGTCTGGAGCGCAACTGACGAAAGCGAGGGTAGAGTGTCTCTGGCCCACGGGCGGAATTCAAGACAATACGGTCAACCGGCTTCTCTTGATGTCTAGCTCTGACCACCATCTCGCCAGTGTGCCAATGGCGTTGTACTTCAAGACGTTAGAACAACCATAGCCGGTGTACCACCCCGTCTGCGCTCAGCGGAACGCCAACTGGACCTCCTGCTATCGCGCACTGACCGTCGTCAGCGCTTGATCCCCGCGAGGGCGTTCTGAATCCCGGCGGTGGCCCAGGGAGCCCACGGCATGGTGAAGAGTTTGAAGCCCTTGTCGACGTAGAAGTTCGGGTCCATGCCGGGCGGGATGAAATACATCGCGGCGGTGATGCCGTGTTTGGTGGCGGCCGCCACGATCTTATCGAGCGAGCGCTGATAGTGGTCGCACTGGTAGTCGAGCGGCACTCCCAGCTCGATCGACAGATCGGAGGGGCCGATCAGCAATACGTCGACGCCGGGGGTCGAAGCGATGGCGTCGAGGTTCTCCAGCGCCTCGTTGGTCTCGATCATCGGCAGGATGACGAGCTCGTTGTTCACGGCATCCATGTATTCGCGGTAGCTCTTGAACTCGCCCCACTCGCCGCGCACCCCGGCGTTGCTGCGGTTGCCGGCGGGAAAATAGCGGCAGGCGCGCACCGCGGCCTCCGCCTCCTCGCGGGTGTTGACCATCGGCACGATCAGGCCGCGCGCCCCGGCGTCGAGCGCAAAGCAGATCAGATGCGGCTGGTTGGCGGCGACCCGCACAAACGGCGCCGCCGGCTTGCCGCGCATCGCCTCGATCGACGGCCGCAATTGCTTGATCTCCCAGGCGGAGTGCTGCGTATCGAACAGCAGGAAGTCGTACCCGGCGGCGGCCGGTATCGACACGTCGATGTCCGGTGTCACGGTTGTCCCGACGACGGTTCTGCCTGATTTGATGGCGGCTTTGACGGCGTTCATCCGGGTTGCCTCCCACAGTGGCTTTAGCGCCGATTCATCGACCGGCGTGACCGGCGCGTTGGCGCGGCACATCACGTTGCCCCGGTTTCGCGGCGCGTGCAACAGCACGGTCTCGGCAAGATCTCGGGAGTTACAGCTGCGGCCGTCCCGTAGCGCCGCAGCCAAGCTTGCGCAGCCCCTCGGCGATGTAGCGCTCGAGCCGTATGCCCATGAGATAGCCGGGCTGTGCCGCCGGCGGGATGCGCGCCGCGCGCCGCAATACCGCCTCGAAACTTAATGTTGGCCGCTGCACCAGCCAGATAAGCGCGATGAGCTCGCGTCGGGCGTCGGGCGAAAGCTGCGCGATTGTGACCTCGAGGCGGCGCCGCTCCTCGCTCTCGAAGGCCGCAAGATCGACATCACCTGGGAGGCGCAGGAGCGTACCATCCGGGGGCGCCGCGTTAGCGCGCGTCCTTTGCCCGATGCCGAGATAGTGCACCATCGCCTGCTCGTCGCGAGTGCGTCGTCGCGATACCTCGGCAATTGCGAGCGCGTCTTCTGGCCGAAGCGCCTGGAGCATGTCGCTATCGTAACCGCTTGGCGAGCCGGCGCAACCGTGCGTCAGATGATCAACAGAACAGAGCCTGTCCGAGCCCTTAGACATTCAGCCGAGCGATGCTGAATGGCCGGGTTTCATGGCGGCGCAGCCGGCGGCTACCCGCCATGGTCGGCAGTCAGGACATGCGTCATGTCCGCTCATTGTTGTCGCGTATTGCGGACAAAGCGCGCCATCCGTCACCGGCGATGACGGATGGCGGCTTGTGCCGACTCAGCCCTTGACGCAGAGCACCTGGCGCAGCGTGTGGACGATGTCGACAAGGTCGGCTTGCGCCGCCATGACATCGTCGATCGCCTTGTAGGCACCCGGCGTCTCGTCGAGCACGCCCTTGTCCTTGCGGCACTCGACACCGGCGGTCGCGGCCACATGGTCGGCGAGGGTGAACGCCTTCTTTGCCGCGTTGCGGCTCATCTTGCGTCCCGCGCCGTGCGAGCACGACATAAAGCTCTCCGGGTTTCCCTTGCCGCGGACGATGAAGCTCTTCGCGCCCATCGACCCCGGAATGATCCCCAGTTCGCCCTCGCCGGCCCGCACCGCCCCCTTGCGCGTCACCCAAACCGTCTCGCCGAAATGCTCCTCCGGCACGACGTAGTTGTGGTGACAGTTCACCGCCTCTTCGCGCTCGCGAAACGGCGGCAGGTGACGGTGTAACACCACCAGCACGCGCCGCAGCATCTCGGCGCGGTTGGCGGCGGCATAGGCCTGGGCCCATCCGACGGTATAGACATAGTCGTCGAACAGGCTCTCGCCCTCGCACAGATAAGCGAGATCGCGATCCGGCAGATGCACATCGCGACGCACCAGCTCTTCGCGGGCGCGCTCTATGAAATACTGCCCGATCGTGTTGCCAATCCCGCGCGAGCCGGAATGCAGCATCACCCACAGATCGCCGGCCTCGTCGATGCAAAGCTCGATGAAGTGGTTGCCGCCGCCGAGCGACCCGAACTGGCTCAACACCACCTTGCCGACCGGGTCCTTACGGTGCGAGGTCAGCTTCGGGTGCTTTTCGTCGAGCCACGGCTCGAGCTTGCCGAGCAGGGGTTCGGCGGCGTTGCGGTTCCAGTCACCCGGCCCATGCGCCGCGAACCCGACCGGCACGGTATGCTCGATCTCGGAGCGGATCTTAGCGAGTGAGTCCGGCAGATGCTCGGCGCGCGCGCCGGCGAGCCGTACCGCGGCCATGCCGCAGCCGATATCGACACCGACCGCCGCGGGCACGATCGCACCCTTGGTGGCGATGACGGAACCGACCGTCGCACCCTTGCCGAGATGCACATCCGGCATCACCGCGACATGGCGGTGCACAAACGGCAGGTTGGCGATGTTGCGGAGCTGTTGCGCGGCCGCGTCCTCGACCGGTACGCCCTTGATCCACGCCTTGACCGGCACGCGGCCCGCGTCGATCACCTCATACCCAGACACTTTTTTCTCCTGTTGTTAAAGTGGATGACACCGGCGCGCTCCCGGGTGAAGCGGGGGCGCGCCGGTGCCGTTATTGAGGTGGCGACAACGACGCCTCGTGCTCGGCGATGAAACGCAGCACCTGCTCGGAGAAGCCGTCGATATGGACCCACGGGCCGTAACCGACACCATTCCGATTGGATGCAACGTTGATCATGTAACCGAGGCCCTTCGGCGCCGGACAAGTGCTCGCCGCGTTGCCAGCTGGCGGAAACGCCTGCTCGTCGGTGATCACGATGATCCGGTCGTACGTGACGTCCCGGTTCACCGTCTCGATCGCCTGGAATAGGCGAGTTCCGCCGTTCTGGCTGTTGCGGATCGCATCGACACCGGCCATGCCGCGCCGCGCCGGCACTTCCATCACACGGTCAGCAAAGCTGAACATGCGAACCTTGCCCGGCAGGATCGCCGCAAGAGCCGCCGCGGCGTCCTTGCGGGTCAAATCCGAGCGTGCCGACAAGCGCACATCCATCGAGCCGCTGACATCGACCAGCACCGCAGTGCGGCCCCGGAACGGCGTCATCTCGCCGATTGACGCGCACAACGCCGTGTCGATCGCGGGTTCGAGCTGCGGGCAGGCGCGCGCCGCCGCGACGTAGCGGAACGGTAACACCCGTTCCGCCCCGCCCTTGCGGGCGACGATCGCGTCGCGCACCAGATCGAGATCGCAGCCGGCCGCCGCCATATTGCGCAAATTGCGCAGCAAAGCGAGATAGCCGAGCTTGCGTTCGCGGATCAGCCGCTCGAACGTCGCCTTCTTGTCGGCGCCACCGGAGAGGGCAACCTCCCAGGTATCCGGTGCCGACAATTCGTTATCGACGAGCAGCTTCCACAACTGCTGCTGATCGTCATTCGCCGGCTTGGCGTGGCTGAGGAACAGCACGTCGCGCAAGCGGACCGCGTTCTGGCGGTCGTACTTGGCGAGCTGGTAGGCGTCGAACTTGCGGAGCGATGCCGCCAGGCCCTTCTTCACCTGGGCGGATAGCGGTACCTTGCCGTTGCGCCAGTAGATCGCGAGGAATTCCGACAATTCGTCGGCTCGCGAAATCGTACGCTCGATCGTTTCCGACACCAGCCGCGTACCCGCGCCGGTCTTGGCCAATACGGCCAGCAGCAACAGCGGCGCGTGCCGCAGGTTGAACTGATGACGGGCCTCGACGGCGAGGGCCGCCACCATGTGCGGTGGTGCCTGGGTGGCGAGCTCGACGATCCGGTCGGCGATCGACTGGCCGTCTTCGTAGAACTCCTTCTCCCACAATAGGCACGAGGCAACCGAGCGGCGCAATTGCTGCTCGATGGTCAGATGCGGGGCCGCCGGCGCACCCTCATGGGTGAACAGCCGCGCGACCTTCGCCAATGCGTTCAAACGAGACATGATACACCCTCCTTTCATTGGGGCTTTGGGTTAGCCGGGACTTGGTTAGGCGCGCGGGATCGTGTGGTGACCGGGGAACAGGCGATGACGGAACAACCGCCGAAGCGGCTCCCGGTTTTCGACACCGGGTATCACCCCACGGGGGTGTCATGGTCGAAGTATCCGTCACCTACGCCACCGGCCGTCCACGAGGCCCGACATTCTGGAGTAGTAAAAGCGCAGGGGAACAAGCGAAGTCGGTTGGTGCTCTATCCGCTGAGCTACACCGGCAGACGCCGGTGGCGGGATTCGAACCCGCGACCGCCCGATTGACAGTCGAAGTAACCGACCTCTACGCCACCTGCTTTGTTGAGTGACCGGGGAACAGACGATGACGGAATATAAGAGCCGCCGAAGCGGCTTCCTGGGGTCGAACCAGGTCGCGCCAAAGCGCTTACCAGAAGTATCCGTCACCTACGCCACCGGCCGCGCGCAAGACATCGCGGCAAGTGCAGGGGAACAAGCGAAACCAGTACGTTTCGGCGCTCTATCCAATTGAGCTACGCCGGCGCAATACCGGCGGCGGGATTCGAACCCGCAACCTCCCGCTCCGTAGGCGAAGTAACTGATCTCTACGCCACCTGCGTCTGTCACCTCCTGTAATCGTCACCCGGACGGTAGCGGCCGCTCTTCAGGCAGCACCGCTTGAAACCGGCGTCCGGAGCCGCACGGGCATGGGTCGTTGCGGCCGAGTTTCTCGACCAATTCCTTGTCGCCGTGGACGATGCGGATGCCGCGCTTGACCCGGGTTTCCGAGTTAAAAACCGTTCCGGCGCTTGCTCATCGTCTTGCGCGGCATGTCGTCATGTTTGCGGGTCATCGCAATCTCCATCGGTAAGGGTTTGTCGTGTGTTGGTGCCCGGGCACGGTGTCGAACCGCAATCGACCGCTTACGAGGCGGCTGCTCTGCCATTTGAGCTACCGGGGCAAATTGGTGGGTCGCCCGAGGACTCGAACCCGGACCTGACCGGTTAAAAGCCGGTAATGCTGCCGTTAAACACCAGCGGCCCCTCATGGTGCGCGGCCCGGGATTCGAACCCGGAAACTCGGGTTTGAGGCCGATACGGTTGCCGATTACGTCAGCCGCGCATGTGCACAATGGAGCGCCCGGGAGGATTCGAACCTCCGCATCGTCGGATCGGAGCCGACGCGCCGGATCCGCCGGCGAGCGCATTTAATGGCGGTCTCGGAGGGACTCGAACCCTCAACCCGCCGGGTAGAAGCCGGCTGCTCTTTGTCCATGGAGCTACGAGACCGAATTGGAGCCCCGCCGAGGAGTCGAACCTCGCATCCCGGCTTCGTAGACCAGGTCCCGGTATCCGCCGGGCAGGGCGTTATGTATTTACGCGATGTGCTCGCGCGTGCGGGACTCGAACCCGGCCTCACCGGTTTGAAGGACAGGCTGATTCGAGATTGGCCGCCTCACCCGAAGTGTAACGCGCGCCTGATTGGTAGTTGAGTATTGGTACTCCCTGCCTCGATTTGAACGGGCGACCTCCCGGGTGTAGGCCGGGCGCTCTGACCAGACTGAGCTAAGGGAGCAAAAACGATATGGTCGGAGTGGCGGGACTCGAACCCGCGATCCCCTGCTTCCAAGGCAGGTAGTCTAGCCGCTGACCCACACTCCGATTGTGTCACCTGACGCGATGGCGCGCCCGACCGGGATCGAACCGGCCTGTACCGCATCGACAGCGCGGCCCCGTCACCAGCTGGGTCCGGGCGCAAAAGTTGGTGCGTGAAACTGGTGCGCGCAGCAGGATTCGAACCTGCGTCGTCCGGCTTAAGAGGCCGGCCCATAGCCGCTCTGGTCATGCGCGCGTGAAGTGGTACGCCCGACACGGACCGTCGGACACGGATCGAACGTGTATCGGCGGCTTATCGGGCCGCTGCTCT
>JAFAYW010000166.1 GCA_019240125.1 Alphaproteobacteria bacterium | reverse complement strand
TTTAACGTTAAATTATCGTGTAAAATCGGTCGAGAAATCATTGGAACTCATTTGGAAATGCCGGGTTCGTCCACGAATCCAGCGGTATTGAGGCTGAGTATTGTCCAGCGGAATCCCATTTATTGGAGAGCCATAATGAAAGCCTTGGTGTGGCACGGCACTGCGGATATTCGCTGCGACACTGTTCCGGACCCTCGAATTGAGGAGGACCGGGACGCGATCATCAAGGTCACGAGCTGCGCGATCTGCGGCTCCGACTTGCACCTTTTCGATCACTTCATGCCCGGCATGAAGAACGGCGACGTCATGGGTCACGAGACGATGGGCGAAGTCATCGAGGTCGGCCCGGGTGCGAAGCACAAGCTTAAGGTCGGCGAGCGGGTCGTGATCCCGTTCACGATCATCTGCGGCGAATGCGAGCAGTGCCGGCGGGGCAATTTCTCAGTCTGCGAGCGCACCAACCGCAATAAGGCGATCGCTGACGCCGCCTTTGGTCACACCACAGCCGGGTTATTCGGCTACACGCACCTGACCGGCGGGTATCAGGGCGGGCAGGCCGAATACCTGCGTGTACCCTTTGCCGACGCGACGCACATCAAAGTGCCGGACGGCATTCCCGATGAAAAGCTGCTGTTCCTCAGCGACATCTTTCCGACCGGCTGGCAGGGCGCGGTGCAATGCGACATCCAACCGACCGACACGGTCGCCGTGTGGGGCTGCGGCCCGGTCGGACAGATGACGATCCGCAGCGCCATCCTGCTCGGCGCCAAGCAGGTCATCGCGATCGACCGCTTGCCGGAACGCCTGTCGATGGCCGAGGCCGCCGGTGCGATCCCGATCAACTTCGAGGAAGAAAGCACCGTCGAGCGCCTTAACGAGCTCACCGGCGGCAAGGGACCGGAAAAATGCATTGATGCGGTGGGGCTGGAGGCGCACGCGACAGCCACGATCGACTCGATGTACGACCGCGCCAAACAGGCGATGATGCTGGAGACCGACCGGCCGCATGTCTTGCGCGAGATGATCTACGTCTGTCGCCCGGCCGGCACCTTGTCGGTCCCCGGGGTTTATGGCGGCCTGTTGGACAAGATCCCGTTCGGCGCGCTGATGAACAAGGGGCTGACGCTGCGCACCGGCCAGACCCATGTCAACCGGTGGACCGATGATCTGTTGCGCCGGGTGCTCGAGGGGCAGATCGATCCGTCCTTTGTCATCACGCACCGGGTCCCGCTCGAAAAGGGGCCGGAGATGTACAAGACGTTCCGCGACAAGCAGGACGGGTGCATCAAGGTGATGCTGCTACCAAACGGAGCTTCAGCATGAGCAGCCAGGTACCGAAAACCGCCCTCCCCGGGCGATCCCGCTCGATGCACGACCAAATGGCAGCCGGGCTGGGATATTTCTCGATCGCGCTCGGGCTTGCCGAGTTGGTAGTGCCGCAAGCGATCCGCCGGGCCGCCGGCATCGAAGCCCCCGACGCGCTCGTGCGCGGCTACGGCGCGCGCGAGATCGCGAACGGTATCGCAATCCTGACAACGCACGATGCGACCCCGTGGATCTGGGCGCGGGTCGCCGGCGACGCGCTCGACATCGCGACAGTCGCGATAGCGCCGCCCCAACGGCACGGCGCCGAGGGCAGGAGAACCTGGGCGCTCGGCGCGCTGCTCGCCGTCACCGCGATTGATCTGTTCTGCGCGTCCTGCCTCAACGCGGAGAAAGGCGGACGCAAGACGGCGCGCGCCGATTATCGCAATCGCAGCGGCTTTCCGCAGGGGCCGCAGGCGGCACGTGGCGCGGCGCGCGATTTCGAGACCCCGCGCGACATTCGCGGGCCGGAAGCGCTGCGGCCGCATGCCACGGAAGGCGCGCGCCATCCAGCCGCGCCGTCGGGGGAGCGGATAGTCTCGCATTCCGGAGCACGATAGATGAGCGATAAACCTCTCGCCGGAAAGAAGATCGCGATCCTGGTTGCGGAAGGGTTCGAGCAGGTCGAATTGATCGGGCCTCGTCAGGCTCTCGACGAGGCCGGCGCCGATACCAGCATTCTCTCGCTGAAGCCGGGCAATGTGCGCGCCTGGAAATTTGTCGAGTGGGGCGAGGAATTTCCGGTCGACATGATCGTAGAACGCGCCGACCTCGCTGCTTTCGATGCGCTGCTTTTGCCTGGCGGCGTCATCAATCCGGATCTGCTGCGGATGAGCCAGACGGCGATGGCGTTCGTGCGGCATTTCTTCGACGCGAACAAGCCGGTAGCTTCGATCTGTCACGGCCCATGGTTGATCATCGAGGTTGGCGCGGCGCGCGGCCGCCGCATGACCTCGTGGCCCTCGATACGCACCGATCTGCGCAATGCCGGCGCCGAGGTGGTCGACGAAGCCGCTGTAGTTGATCGCAACATGGTCACCAGTCGGGGGCCGCAAGACATCCCCGTGTTCAACCGCGAGATGGTCGCGCTGTTCGCCAACGAAGCGAAAGCTGGCCGGCAAAGTGCGGCTTGAGTCTGGAGCGGGGGCTATAGCCCCCGCTCCGCTGTCAGCGCTCTGCAATTAGTAAAACCGAAGGGCAGGTCACGGCGGTGTCGGGCAAGTCCCAGCAACGCGGATGGGGATGCCAGGTGATTGCCGTCATGGGGCGACTGGAGCAGGGCATTGGAGTACTGCTGCTCCTGATCGTCCTGCTCGATGTCTTTCTGGCCGTGCTCTACGCCCGGATCGGCACCAGCATCATCGCATCCAGGCTCGGGCAGCTGATCTGGGCCGCTTTCATCAAATTGTCAAAGCTCTGCGGCTCCAAACGAGGAGCTCCTCTGTCCTTCTGCGGTCCGGTCATCCTCGTGCTGCTGGTCGGGCTCTGGGCATTCGGGCTGACGCTCGGGGCAGCTTTAATCATGCACCCGGAGCTCGGCACATCCATTCGCGCTTCGAGCGGCGAGACGCCCACGGACTTCGTCACGGCGATGTACGCCGGGGGCAGCAGCATGGCCATTGTCGGGGCGAGTGATTTCACCCCGCACACGAGCGCGACGCGGCTGCTCTTCCTGCTGAACTCGCTGATTGGCACATCGGTGATATCACTGACGCTGACCTATCTAATGCAGGTCTATACGGCGCTTCAGCGCCGCAACGTGCTGGCCATGGACATCCATTTCCTCTCAGCGTGCACCGGCGATGGCGCCGAATTGCTGGCGCGTCTCGGGCCTCAGGGGCAGTTCAGTGCCGGCTACTCGCATCTCGCGAACCTCGGCACCGAAATGACCCAGGCCAAGGAGGCACATCACTTCTATCCTGTGCTGTTCTATTTCCGCTTCGCCGACCCATGCCACTCGGTGTCCCGATCCACGCTGGTCGCGCTGGACACGGTGAGCCTGATCAACAGCGCCCTGGATGATGAACAGTACCGCTGGCTGAAAGAGGCGGGCGCCGTCGCGCAGCTTTGGGAAGCGTCAATAATGGTTCTCAGCACATTGGAGAACACCTTTGTTCCCGATGGGGTACCGGACCGGGATACCGAACCGGACCAGCAGACCCGAGGACTCTGGGGAGCACGCTACCGCGCCGCCGTGCTGCGGCTTCGGCAGGCGGGCATCCAGATCAGCAGTGACGGACAGGCCGGTGCCGAGGCCTATATTTCTTCTCGAAGACAGTGGGACCAACACGTCACCAATTTGGCTCGCTCCATGGCTTACAGCATGGAGGAGATTGATGCCGCAATCAGCGGTTTAGGAGCGAGGACAGCCCAAACCAATCCTAATGGCGCTTAGACGGATTGAGCCCGGCCGAACCCGTCAAAGGGCCGGTTCCGGCGCGTGCCACTCGGTAGCTGCCGCGCAGACGAAGGTCCAGTAACCGTTCTGACACCGGTCGCTCGCTCCCGCTTCAGGTGCCGGTGATTATGCCCCAAACCGGACTCGCTGCCTGTCATCTATCCGACTGCGCCCAGCGAACACTATGAGGAGATTTGAGACCTCAGGCGAAAGGCGCCGTTAGTCCAAGGAACATCTATAAATGACAAGGCCGCCATGAACCTCTCCCGTCTATTGATCGGCCGAAGGTTGGCAAATAGCGAAAGCGAGCAGCGAAAACTCGGCGCCTTCGAGGGCGTGCCCGCCATGGGGCTGGATGGCCTGGGATCATCGGCATACGGGCCGGAAGCTGCGCTGACCATCATGATTCCATTGGGAGCCGCCGGACTGAGCCAGATCGGGCCGGTGATGCTCGCGATCCTCGTCCTCCTCGCGATCCTGTTCGTTTCCTATTGGCAGACGGTCGAGGCGTATCCCACCAACGGCGGCGCATACACCGTTTCCAAGGAGAACTTGGGTCAAGCGGCCGGGCTGTTCGCTGCAACCGCCCTGATGCTGGATTACGTCTTGAACGTTGCCGTCGGCATTTCTGCCGGCATCGGCGCGCTCACCTCGGCGGTTCCGTCCTTGCAGCCGTACACTCTTGAACTCTGCTTGGCAGTATTAGCAATCGTCACACTCGTCAATTTGCGAGGTACTCTTGAATCCGGCGTCGTCTTCGCTCTGCCGACATATACCTTCATTGTAAGTTTTTTGGGCATAATCGCATACGGGATATGGAACGCTATTATTGCCGAGGGCGCGCCCATCCCTGTTGTGCCACCGCCTGCTTTGCCGGCGGCCGCAGAAGGCGTCACCCTCTGGCTCCTGCTCCGGGCATTTGCCGCGGGCTGCACGGCAATGACCGGGGTGGAAGCGGTGAGCAACGGGGTAAGCGCTTTTCGTGAACCACGGGTCAAATATGCTCACAGAACCCTGACCACTATCGTCCTTGTCCTTGGCGCATTGCTGGCCGGGATCGCTTACCTCGCCCAAATCTACAACATCGGCGCTATGGACCAAACCCGACCTGGGTACCAGAGCGTCCTATCACAGCTTGCGGGGGCTGTTATCGGTCGCGGCTGGATTTATTTTATCGCGATCGGCAGCCTCCTTGCCGTTCTCTCGCTGTCGGCCAATACCAGTTTTGTTGATTTTCCCCGGATGTGCCGGCTTGTGGCCGCGGACGGCTATCTGCCGCGAGCCTTCGCGGTCGCTGGTCGCCGGTTGGTCTTCTCGGTCGGGATCATCTGGCTCGCGGTGACGGCCGGCCTCCTGTTGACCGTGTTTGGCGGCATCACGGATCGGCTGATCCCACTCTTTGCCGTCGGCGCCTTCCTCGCGTTCACGATGTCGCAGCTTGGGATGGCCATGCATTGGTATCGCCAATGGATGGACGGTCAGAGCAAGGCAGCTGTTGGTTGGCGGCTGTTCGTCAACGGCTTGGGCGCATTCGTCACTGCGACTTCGGTGCTCATCATTGTCGCCGCAAAGTTTATCGAGGGTGCGTGGATTACGGTGCTCGCCATCCCGCTAGTCCTCGGGTTCCTTTTGTTGATCCGCCGCTACTACACACAAGTCGAGCAACAGCTTGGGGATGAAAGGCCAGTCGAGCTTGGCTCTTTGGAGCGGCCGATAGTTTTGATCCCCGTCAAGGGAATGGACCGGCTTACCTTGAAAGCTGTCGAATACTCGTTGCGGTTATCAGACGATGTCATCGCGGTCCACGTCGGTGTCGCAACAGCCGCCGTACCCGGTGCTCAGGAAGAAGATACAGGAAAGTTCCGGGATATTTGGCGTACCCGAGTCGAGATGCCCGCGCGACGGGTCGGCCTGCGTGCCCCGCTTTTGGTCCAGCTTCCGTCCGAGTATCGGAGCGTCGCGGCTCCGTTACTCAAGTACATCGCACATATTAGACAGCAGCATCCCGGTCGTTCGATTTCCGTCGCATTGCCCGAACTGGTGAAAGCGCATTGGTGGGATTTCCTCCTACACACCGGTCGTTCGCTGCGCTTGCGGCGGACATTGCTCAGGCATGGCGGGTCGAATTTAGCGGTTGTTCTGGTTCCATGGACGCTGGAAGAACCACGGCCCGAACAGGTGATTGCGGAGGAGGAACCTAACATGGTTCAGGAGACGAAGGAGCCGGAGTGTGGTCCGGCCAACGGGCAGCGCCTTCTAAAGAGGGGGGGCGCCGGTTTTCGGAAGTGACCGCGAACGGATTCAACAAAGTCAGGATGTATAGCGGATTTTCATGTCACCAGAACCTTAGTGCCTTCCCAGTGCCCCGCCTTAGTACTGCAACCTCGGATGCATACCGCCTTCTGGCATTATTGAGTCGGGTCAAAGCCGGATAGTTACCATCAACCAAATGAGACCCTCTCAGTCGCGCCTCTCTGGGCTGACCGCAACGCGTGCCTTCCACCAAGAAGCGGCCGGTCAGCGAGCGGCGGGAAGACCGGCGTTCATGCCCCATGTCGGATACGGCGGGACCGGCGCTCAAGCCCTCAGGCGTGCGTATAGGGGTGCTCGTCGGCCAGGGCAAACGCTCGGCAGTGCTCCAGATACTCTCCTTCGTGCGCGGTCATTAAATCGACGACGCTCGACCACAGCCAGGAAGGAGCCTCCAAATAGCCTGAGCGATGGTGGTTAAGTTCCTTGGCCCGGGCCCGGCGCGTTTCAGGTTTCATTTGGCGCCCATGCGCTTGCCCCACCACGCCGGCGAGGTAACGCGCCACGAGCACCGCCTCCTCACGTGCGAGCTGATCGATTTCGATCTTCAGATCCTGCGGCATCAGCTCCCGCAGCACGATTGATTTACCCGCGAATTTCGCCGCCATGATGCGTTCGCCGAGATGGGGAGCGAGGGCGCGGGCTCCCGCCACCACCCGTTCCGCATGGTCGCCCGGCATGTCGGCATCCCTGGCGTGGGGAGCCGCCGCATTCACGGCCTCCTTGATATTGACGATCGCGAGCCGGTCCTTACCCGGAGCTTCGGCGGTGAGGTCAAGCAGCGCCGCGTAGCGCAGCCGCCCGAGCGAACTGCATCCCTTCCGCCAGTACGCAGCAATCGGCAAGCTCGATTGCGAACACATCGCCGGCCCATTGCAGTGATGTGATAAGTCGGCGCACCTCCTCGCCTTCGAAAAAGGTCTTCAGCTCGCGCCGCTCCCGTTCCGACAAGCTCCAGAAACTCTTGCCAAGTGGTATCGAGGGCGAGACATCCTTAATCCGTTCAGCGGCAAGGTGTTTCCAGCGCCGCCGCACCGCCCGCTTCAAAATCGCGCGAACCTTTTTGGGCCACTTGGTGCTTTTCTGCTCTTACTCGCCTCGCAGTGCCTGCTCGTAGCCCAGGATCATGTCTTCAAGCATCCGCGGCGTCGTCACACCCGGTAGATTCGAGCTTCGCGCCGCAGAAGCGAGCGACAATCCCAGCCGGATCAGGTCATGGGCCGGGTTCCCGATGACGGTCTGGTCGAGATCGCGGATCTGCACCGCAACCTCGCCGTCTGCATCCGCCAGGGGACCGAGATTGCCAACGTGGGAATCGCCGCAAATCCAGATCGGCGGCCCCCTGGGCAGCTTGCCGTCGCTCTGCTCCAGCCACTCGTAAAATCTGAGGGTGTTTCCCCGAACATAGGCGTGCGCAGACCGCGCCATTTTTTGGTTGTGTATCCGCGCCAGGGCTCTGGCGCGCTCCTCCGGAGAGGGAGGATCAAAGCGCTTCACTGGCAGACGTGCTCCCTGCCAACGGCCGTTTACGCACGAACACTGGAACCATCCCGGAAGTGGAACTCCGCCGCCAAAGCGATCCAGTCTCATATGAAACACGCCGGCTAACTTTGTCACCCTGTTCCGTTCGGAGAGGAGGCGCATCTGCCCGATCCGGGTGCCGCGGAAGATTGACGGCCTTTCAGGGGATCACGGATGATCGGTACGAATCTACCGATGACTCACCCTCGGTTCAGCCTCAACGGATCATCAGGCCCGATTTGCGGCGTCCCGCGGCAGCATGGGCCAGGGACAAGCCTTCGATGCCGCCGTGCGGATCTATTGCGAGGCTCGCGGCGTCGACGGAGGTCGGCGGCTGGTGGACCGCGAAGTCGGGTGGCCACGCTGATGACTGCTTTTGGCGCTGAGCGGACGCTTGCCAAGATCACGCTACAGGCCGGAGTTGCCCATTTCGGCCATCCAATAAGGGGGCATGCACTGAAAATGCCGCCGTCACGGACCTTAGCGTTCGGTTCGCGGCGGTACCCCTGCCAGAGCGTACCCGACGTCTTGCCCGCCGGGCTGAACACCCCACCTTAAGCTGCCTTGGCACAGGAATGACCGACCTTCCTTGCCGGGCTACCAAATAAAAACTGCGCTGTATCAAGCCGCTAAGGATATTCGTCCTTGAAGGACAAAGAAAATAACCAAGTTTAACTTATGATAACAGGAATTTAGGCTACGAATTTTAGCGGAACGTCTTTTCTAAGACACCGTTACGTCCCTCAGAGACAGTACACTCCCCGTAAAAAAAGTGCGGCGCAGGACGGCAACGCAGGCTTCACGGAGAGCCATTATGACGGCCTTAGTGTTGGACGACACCGCCGAGATGCGCTGGGATTCCGTTCCCCACCGCCGGATCGCTCTCAACCGGCTGCTTGGGCACGCTCAGAAGGGCGAGCTGAACCCGGCCTACCTCGCCACGCACCGTTTCTCGCTCGAGGACGCGCCCCGCGGCTACGAGATGTTCAAGCACAGGACAGAGGGCTGCGTACGCGCCGTGTTCGCGCCGTAGAGGCTGCCGCCTCTCGCATGCCCGCCCGTCCAGATGAGGTGATCATGACCAGGTTCACAGCCGCGTCCGCCGCAGCTGCGCTGGCGCTCTTTGCGAATACATCCTTCGCACAACAGCAGGCCGCTCCATCGCCG
>JAFAYW010000161.1 GCA_019240125.1 Alphaproteobacteria bacterium | reverse complement strand
CCGAAATTCCCGCTGGTCGGCCCATTCCGACGGGTCCTCCTGGTACAATTTCAGCAATTCGACCTGCACGATGAGGCCGGCGCCGGAGATCGCCACGGTGTCAGCCATTTGGTTCTCCGCCGCGTCTATCAGGTCGCAGTTGGCCTGGGCCTCCTCGTCATTGAATCCATCGAGGGCGTAGAGCCGGTTTCTCTCGGCGAAGAGGGCGGGCAGCGGGTCGACCGCAGTCGGTGCGATGGCGCGTGCGAGCGCCGGTGCTGCGAGGGTAGCGCTGCCAGCGAACGCGGCCGCGGCGGTTAGGAGGGGGCGCCTACTCGGGGTGGGCGCCTTGGTGGTGGTTGTCATGCTCTGCGCCCTCCTCACGCCGCCAGCCGGACGACAGCAGCAGCGCGCGCCGTCGTCTTGACGTAGCCAGATCGGGTCGACCACTTCAGGTACCGGGAGAGCCACGCCTCGCCCATGGCACTCTCGATGGCCTTGCGGTCGATTGTGCAGGCGCTGGTGGCGGGGATGACGATGGCGTGGAACAGAGCGCCATCAGCGGCCGTGACGCCGCGGCTGATCAGCGCGGCGCCGATCGCCTTCCGTCGGCTTTCGAGGTCTGCGATCTGCGCGCAGATCGTGCCGTGCTCGTCGGCAAGATCGCCGAGCGAGTGATTGTGGTACCGGGACGTGGTAGAGACGCGGGTAGCCTTTGGCATCGGACATGATCTCCGTGCTGGGGTTAGGCCGGGCGGGGTGCTGGAACACCTCGTTCGGCCGTTAACAACGCTGAGTATGTCGTCGGCATAATGATATGTCAACAACATATTTGACATACTAGGCTCAAGCGCCTATACTTGATTTATGGCCGATGAGAAAGACCCTCGAATCATCACCCCGATCCCTAAGCCGCTGCTGGCTCGGATTGATGACTATCGTTTCGGAAATCGTCTTCCATCCCGCTCTGAAGCCATCCGCCGCCTGATCGAGGCGGGTTTACGGGCCGACGCGCCGATCCCTGTTCGTGGCACCAAGCCTAGGCTTGACTAAGCCGGCGCTCTTGCCGCTCGAAGAACGCCAACCTAGAGTTGGTACTTCTGCCTCTGCTTCCCAGCGCCGGAGCGGTACATGATGACAAACCGCGCACGCCTGTCTGGCATCTTCTCGCTCTCTGTTATTACCGTCTGTTTTCTGTTTAGCATCAAGTCGGCCGCAGATTATCGGCGATCTCCCACAACCATTCACGCGCCGGCGGAATCGGTTCATTCTAGCGTCCCCCCTTCATGCCCGTGGGCTTGAGGCATGCGCACCCGAAAAGAACCCAGCCGTGTACCACCATTACCGAGTCTTGACCTCGTGACTATGGTGGAGCGACTGCTACCAACGCTGCAGCACATCCACACTGCTCTCACTGGTCCGTCGAGGCTAGTTGACAGGTATCCAGCGCTCAAAATGGGCTTTTTCTATTATACGCTGCGAAACAAGCCTACCATGCTCTTAGATGCAATCAATGAAGCGCTCGAAGCCAGCTCCAGATCGCTAACTCATCACAGAACAGTCAAAGAGTTGTACACCTCACTCCTTTCGCACTTAGAAGAATACAAGTATATTCTAGATACTGAAGCTATAGACCCCCAAGAAGTTGAAGACAACCGCATAAAGTTACTTGAAAATGCTGTATCTCAAGCTTATCAGCAGTTACTTGCCGTGGTGCGATTACGGTCTCCTCGTCCGAAAAAATCACCTGCGGCCCAAAAGATTAGGTCTGATAGTCAAGATACTCAGCTCACTGGACCTGCCTCAGCTTTATTCTATTCGACCTCATTGTTGGCAGCGCTTCAAGAGGTATTAGACTATGATAACGTGCCGAATAGAAATTCCCCGTCGCCAGCACTTCGAATAGACGATCCGAGCTATCTGAAAGACGTCCGTGAGTTAGTTGATGAACTTCGCCGATACAATGAATTGCTTCAGAGCGCAGGGAAAACACAAAAGAAAACTCGACAAAGAACAACGATATTAGCAAAGCACTTTCATAAATTCCTAGACAACTACATACCAGTGCTGGGCAAGGGTGCTGCGGCCCTGACGATAACTACCGTTGGAGGATTACTTTACCAAGTAGGGGGACTTACACCATCGTTTGCGCGCTTCCTGACATCTCTGAAGGTGTTCTAAATTCAAAGCTTCTGGTTAACGAGGCCACTAATTCTGCACCCGGAATCCTACACGCGCCACCAACGCCCTTGCCTGCTGCGCTCTGATCAAACGCCATCACAATCGTCACGATACCCCCCCCGAAAAGCAAGGGGGGCCGTGGTGGTGCTCCCTTCGCTCGGAGGGAAGCGATCTTGCGCTGGCTGGTGCGCGGAATGGCAGCGCCGGCAATAGCCGTCGGTTGGTGCGGGCGTGCGCGTTTTTCGTTCCTAAGTGTCCCTTTGGGGTCTCCCCTTGCACAGGCGACTGCGCCCGCCGGACGCAATTTCGGAGTAATCATCTCGTCGCTCAGCCGTTCAACGGCTATGCGAACGCTGCGTCAATCCGTATATCGGCGGCAACGAAGAAATCTGGGTAGGAGGGATTTGGAATGGCCAATGACGATCCAACCAATCGAGCGAAAGAGCAGAGCTTCGTCAGCCGCAAAATTGCGGAGTTTGCCGATGAATTCGGTCTCGATCCGACGGATATGGCCGCGGAGCTCAGGAGGCGCCCGGAGTTGGCAAAGGTGTTCGCAGACTTGGTCAGTGAGACAGAAGTGGCTCGGCACGAGCCGCAACCCGACAGAGAGGCCGAACAAGGGTCAAGCTTAGCCGACAAAAAGCGCCGCCAGGACAGGTGAGGAGCCAGAAAGCGCCGGACTGCCCAGATTCGGCAGTAGGGGTGCGGGACCACCGAAGGGTATAACGAAACGTTCCCCCCTTCGAATGTGCGGTTCGGTCATGTGACCACAGAACGAGCGCAAAAAGTGATTGGTAATTGGTCCCGCCGCCGATACAGGAATTCCCCAAATAATCTGGGGCATTCCTGGTTCTGCTCCCCCGATTCTGGGGAGCAAAATGCCTGCCCCAAGGTGTTTGCTATGGCGACATCCTTTTGCGCTCCGAAATTGGGTGAGCGCAGCCGGAACAAAACAGCGTTTCAGCGGTGTCAATGCAAAGGAATTGCCGATGCCCGATCGCTATTATGTGCAATCCGTGGAGGGCGGCTATTCGGTCTATGACCGTCGGTCCGGGACGCCAGTACCCCTCCCAGGCCGCCATCTCACCGAGACTACGACGGCCCTCGACGAGGCCGAGAATTACGCGCGTAAGCTGAATGAGGCCTACAAGGCAGTGGGCGGCGGTTACCGGAAATCGGCTGTTGACCCTGCCGCCCACACTTCGTCCACGCCGGCGGGCTTTTGCGAAATATTCGCGGACTGAGCCCTCCTCGTTCAGGAGGTAAGCCGGACGCACTTCCGATCGAGCCGTCGTTTACCATGAATTCATCTATGCCTTGATGATTTGCCGCCGGCATTCTGCCGCCCATTCACTACCAGTGCCTGCAGATGAGAACAGGGGCAGTCTTTATGGCGTCGTATACGGTCACATTTCTCGGTAGAGACGGGAAACCGTTCGCGTCCAATGATTTTGATGCAGAGAACGATGCGGCGGCCATAGCGCGAGCTGAAGAGCTTTGTGATCAGAACCCTGCTTGCGCGGCGATCGAGATATGGCTGGGCGCACGCCGCCTTCACCGGCATGAGCCCGCCCGGTGACCTTGCCGCCGCACATCGCGTCCATGCTGGCCGGTCTCCGCAATCGAGCGGAGGTGCCCGCAACCCTGTTTGAGACATTTGAGGCGCTGAAATCACTCGACCCCGGGCTGCCGCTGGACGAGCGCTGGTACCGCTGGGAAGCGGCGATGGATGAGCTGAGGCGGATGTTGATCAGTGTCGGCGCCGCTTGCGCGGCCGCGCCATTATCGGCTCATCCAAACGCAGATGCGACGGCAACGAGGCGCCGGGCTTGAGTGGCTGTTTTACATTGGTAAGAATTTCGTTCAGCCGCGCGAGGCGCGGCGCCAGTGGCGAGCAACCATTGGCGATCTCATGCACAAGCCGCGCGAGTTCACGATATTCGTTGCCATCGAGTTCAGGATCAGACACCGAGGCATTCTAAACCCCCAGCAGAGAGAATCTAGAATTTCATTTCTAGGAGTTTGGCTGGTCGCAACAAGGACGATCCGGAAGGAGGGGTCAGATGTCCGATTTTGATGGAGAATACCCGACCGTCTCAATCAAACGCGCATGGTCAGCCGCACGGGCAGACGGCATCAAGGTGCTCGTAATTGAACATATAGACGGAGAGCGGATCGCTTTCCGGATGACTGATGATCAGCTGCGATACCTGTCGGTCGAGATGGCTAGGCTATCAGCTGTGATGCCGCCTCCCATAACGCCAAATACGTAAGCCGCACCCACGGGGTTCATGTCCGGCCGGTGCTTAACAGACACCGATCGGGCCGCCTTGCCCGGAGGTAAGCCGGACGCGCCTCTCTGCTGATTTCGGGGAT
>JAFAYW010000310.1 GCA_019240125.1 Alphaproteobacteria bacterium | reverse complement strand
CACCTGGCGCCGACTGGAATATAGATGGCCTAGCGGGACAGAGCGCCCCGACGAAGTTCTCTCCACTTGTCGAGGTATTGCGAGCCAATTTACTGGCCGGCTTCGATCGCCTGACAGGATATTCCGCTTCAATACCGACTGTCCGTCTGGCGCTACCACCGGTGATCGAACCAGTCCTGGTTAACGATCCGGATGTTGAAGAACTGGTTGGTTTGGCAGCGGACATCCGCGCGGAGGAGATCGAAAATGCCCGATGACAGCTCGCCGGCAACACCCTCTGGCGCTGCCTCTCCCGGCCGTCTCGGCGATGCTACTGTCGCCAGGTTTCTGGATAACACCAGGTCAAATCCGGCGAGCTACAGGGAAGTGGCAGCCTTACTGGCCGCTGACGGCTATACCATCCCCGACGCGCACCAAGCAGCCCTGTCACCAGCCACCGGTGACAACCAGCCCTCCGCCGCCGACCGGCCCGCTCCGCCGCTCCCGCCACACCTCAAAGCGATGACAAACCAGCTCTTGCTTAGCGGGATGAGCAAAGACCAGGTCGCGGCAGCGGTTGCCGCCGAAGGCTACACCTATGCCGAGCCGCTGTCCGGTGACGAACTTGTCCACAACGCCAAGTTTGCGATCAACACTGCTGAAGCGAGCGAGTACCACATTGATCTCGGCGCGAGCGCTTTGACCGCTCCAATTGAGGGTGTCATTGAAGTTCAGCAAGTCGCCGCGGACTTCGCGTCGAAAGTCGGGTTGCCGGCCCCCATGGCCAATGGGCTTGTTCAGAAGGTGATCGAAACAGGCCAGGCGGTAAGCCGCATGTCGGATGCCGATAAGACCATCTGGGCTCAGAGCCAAACCGCTCAATTGGGTCGGATATTCAAGACGCCAGAGGCGGTAAACCAGGCTCGCGCTAACATCGATTGGCTGTTCAAGTCGGTTGGTGACAATGCCTTCGTCACTGCTATGCAGGCGAACGGATCACTGAGTGATGCACTCGTTTTCTCCACGCTCGCGAATTGGTCAGCGAACCTCAAGGAATGGTCCGAAAGTCACCCCAGCCGAAAGGGCAAATCATCATGACTGAGATAAACGTCACCGACACCACGCCGTCATTCTTCCTGAATGGCCCGACGACCTACACCCTCGCGGTCGCCGGCACGTGGAACGGCGGCAATGCCCGCCTAGAGCGTCACGACAGCCGGCGATGGTTACCAGCACTGTCGAAGCCGTTCAGCAAGGATGAAACCCGTACTGTGCGGCTGGACCACGGCAACTATCGCTTGATGCTGGGCTTCGATGTAGACGCCCATGTGACCGCTGCGGACCTCGCTGATGCCGGGGAGCGATACTTCCGTCAGGGCTTGACTACCGGCACCGCTGCCTCCCTGTCCGCCGCGGCCGTGAAAGCGGCTGAGAATGCCGCCGGCTATGGTGTGATCGCCGGTGACCCGGCCGCTCGGGCGCTCGCTGCCAGTCTTGTCGCGACAGTCCGTGACATCCATGCCGCGGTTATGGATCGCAGGCCCGGCGCAGCAATCGCGGGGGTGCCGACGGCGGTTCAGCAGGCCGGCGCCCTGGCCGCTGACAAGACCGTGAAGGCTGAGACGGGCGCAAGCACTTACGCGAGGGCTGCCGTTGACGGGGTCAATGCGCTGCGGCTTCTGGCAGCTCCCACTGGCGTGCGCTTGGCCATCAAAGAAGCCTGAGTTTCTGCGCTTCCCTTTTAAAAGGAGGACTAATCATGGCCGATCACTATTACGCGATGCTGCCAGTCTCGCCCGCAACAACATCGTTACCGGCACGGCAACCGCGGGCCCGACCTATCTTGAAATCCGGGTGCCAGACGACGCCGGCGTGACCCGGCTCCAGGCTTACAATTTCGCCAAGTGCCTGGCCGACTCAATCGCCTCTCAGCCCAACCTCGCCGTGTTCCCGCTTTAGGGGGCCCCCATGTCCAAAGACCTCATAAACGCTGCTGTAGTTGAAATCTTTGGTCGTAACCGCGTCATTGCCAGTGGAAGCAAGCTGTTTGTGCTGCCCACCGGTTCGATTCTGGTTTGCCCGCCGCCCCTGGCCGAATACCGCGGCAATCACGGCTGCCTCTACCCCGTCGAATACAAGCCTAACGGCGATGACCAAACGCACACCACGCTGATGAACCCGGACGAATGAGCCAGAGAATAACGCTGGCGAGGAGTCCCCATCAGCTCCATCAGCTCCCCCTTATGGAGCGCTAGGCGGCAGTCTTGTCGAGCAACACGAGCTATCTACCCCACAGATCTAAACATAGATCCACGTTGAACGATGGCCTGGAGCTTTTCTCGCGCCCGTCCCTCTGAAAGAGTGTCGATTGAGTTTCTGGCGAGCGAAAGAATACGTGGCGGGATCCCGGGTCGGATCGGCTCTTTGCTATCTCCCTCAGCTCGGGCACGTTTTTCCGTAGCCAAAAACAT
>JAFAYW010000200.1 GCA_019240125.1 Alphaproteobacteria bacterium | reverse complement strand
CGCATCTGGCGGCGCTGAATGATGCGCAGATGCAGGCGGTGGAGGCGGTGGATGGGGCGGTGCTGGTATTGGCGGGGGCAGGCACCGGCAAGACGCGGGTATTGACCTCGCGGTTGGCGCATATCCTGGCATTACGGCGGGCCTATCCCAGCGAGATTCTCGCGGTCACGTTCACCAACAAGGCGGCGCGCGAGATGCGCGAGCGGCTCGGCCATATGATCGGCGAGATGGCCGACGGGTTGTGGCTTGGCACATTCCACGCGCTGGCCGCGCGCATCTTGCGGCGGCACGCCGAGGCGGTCGGGCTCAATTCGAGCTTTACAATCCTCGATACCGACGACCAGCTGCGGCTGCTAAAGCAATTGATCAGCGCTGCCGGTCTCGATGAGAAACGCTGGCCGGCGCGGGCGATGCTGGGGGTGATCGAGCGCTGGAAGGATCGCGGCCTCACGCCCGACAAGGTGCCTTCGAGCGAGGCCGCCGAGGTGGCCGATGGCCATGCCGTGATGTTGTATCGCGCCTATCAGCAGCGACTGGTCGGCGTGAATGCCTGCGATTTCGGCGATTTGCTGCTGCACAATCTGACGCTGTTCACCGAAAATCCGGAAATCCTGGCCACGTACCAGCGGCGGTTTCGCTATCTGCTGGTCGATGAATATCAGGACACCAATGTCGCGCAGTATCTGTGGCTGCGATTGCTGGCGCAGCAGCATCGCAATCTGTGCTGCGTCGGCGATGACGATCAGTCGATCTATAGCTGGCGCGGTGCCCAGATCGACAACATCCTCAAATTCGAAAGCGATTTTCCCGGCGCGCTGATCGTCCGGCTGGAGGAGAATTATCGCTCGACGCCGGAGATTCTGGCCGCTGCCGCCGGGGTGATCGGCCACAATCGGGGGCGCCTCGGCAAGACGCTGTGGACCCGCGCCGGCACTGGCGACAAGGTCACCGTGCGCGGGCTGTGGGATGCCGAGCAGGAGGCGCGCTGGGTCGGCGAAGAGATTGAGGCGATGCACCGCGCCAAGCAGCCGCTGCGCGATATTGCGATTCTGGTGCGGGCCGGGTTTCAGACGCGCGAGTTCGAGGAGCGGTTTATCGCGCTGGCACTGCCGTATCGGGTGATCGGCGGGCCGCGGTTTTATGAGCGGCAGGAGATCCGCGACGCGATGGCTTATCTGCGGCTGGTGCGGCAGCCGAGTGACGATCTCGCCTTTGAGCGCATCATCAACACGCCGCGCCGCGGTATCGGTACCGCCACCTTGCAGCAACTGCACGCGACCGGCCGCGCCGAGGGCATGCCCCTGGTCGAGGCGGCGCGGATGCTGGTCGCCGGCAACGGCCTGCCGCGCGCCGCGCGCAATGCGCTCGGCAATTTCCTGACGAGCTTTGATCGCTGGCGCGGCAATGCCGAGCGGTTGCCGCATACCGATCTGGTGCAGATCGTGCTCGACGAGAGCGGTTATACCGGCATGTGGCAGGCGGACAAATCGCCCGACGCGCCGGGCCGCCTCGAAAACCTCAAGGAACTCGTCGTCGCGATGGCCGAGTTCGAAAACCTCGGCGGGTTTTTGGAGCATGTCAGTCTGGTCATGGACAATGCCGCCGACAGCGATGGCGACATGGTCAACCTGATGACCTTGCACAGCGCCAAGGGGCTGGAATTCGGCACCGTGTTTCTGCCGGGCTGGGAGGAGGGGCTGTTCCCCAGCCAGCGCTCGGTTGAGGAAAGCGGCATGAAGGGCCTCGAGGAGGAGCGCCGCCTCGCCTATGTCGGGCTGACCCGGGCGCGGCGCAAAGCCTATGTCTCGTTCACCGCCAATCGCCGCGTGCACGGGCAATGGCAAAGCGCCGCCCGCTCGCGCTTTATCGACGAATTGCCGGCCGAGCAGATCGACATGCAGGTCGAGATGGGGATGGGCCAGACCGCCTCCTGGGGCAACGCCAACCCGTCCTGGGGCAGCCCGCCCGCGTCGGGCGCGTGGACCGCGCCGTCGCAGGGCTGGGGCGCGGCCTGGAATAACGCGGTGGCCGGGAAGAACGCCCGCCGCACCCCGATGCTGGAAACCACGCGGGTCCCGGCGCGCGGGCAGGAGGTCAAGAAGGTCGGCGGGTTTGCGGTGGGGGACCGCGTGTTCCACCAGAAATTCGGCTATGGCGCGGTACGCCTGGTCGAAGACAACAAGCTGACGATCGATTTCGAACATGCCGGCGAAAAGAAGGTGATGGACGCCTTCGTCGAACGAGCCTGATTGGATCTTTATTAGGTCATTCCCGCTTTCGCGCAGGGCTGTCCGGGGAACTCGAACGCATGCCGTTTCGGGGTTTTGGCCCTAAAAAACCACCTTGCCCGGACTTGGTCCGGGTATCCACGACACGCAGCGGCGGGCGTTTTGCGCGGGAAACGTGCCGTGGATGGCCGGGCCAAGCCCGGCCAAGGCGTATTTTTCTGCACGCTCAGACGCGAGACCGTTTTACCGGACAACCCTGCGCGAAAGCGGGGATGACGTTCTTATTGTCCGAAGTAGGCGAGCGAGGCGCTACTCCGCCGGCCGGTAATCGAGGTAGCCGGCGATGAGGTAGCCGGGGCGGTCGGGGCGGTCGCCGGGGTGGGTGATGCCGTCGTAGACGGGGACCGTCGGGAAGTCGAACGGGCTTACGCCTTCGAGACAGGCGACGTTGACGCCGAACAGGTCGGGGTTCGAGCGGCGGCGGTGATGGGTGTAGATGCCGCATCGCGAACAGAAGAAATGCTCGGCCTGCTTCGTGTTGAATTGGTAGAGCGCCAGCGCGTCCTCGCCGGCGGTGATCGTGAAATCCTCGCGCCGCGCGCTGACCACCACGGCACCGCGCATCCGGCAGAACGAGCAATCGCAGCGGCGGGGTTGGTCGAGCCCCTCGGCCAGCGTCACCGTAAAGCGCACCGTGCCGCAGTGACAGGCGCCGTTCATCGGCTCGCTCGCGCTCATGCCAGCGGCGCGGTGGCGGCGGCGAGCCAGCGCGCGGTGTCGGGGTCGACGAGCGGGGTGATCACCTCGCGGACGCGGGCGTGGTAGGCGTCGAACCAGGCGATCTCGTCGTCTTCCAGCAGGTCGCGGGCCACCAGCTTGCGGTCGATCGGCGCCAGGGTCAGCGTTTCAAAGCACAGCATCTCGCGCTCGCCACCCTCCGCCCAGGGCTGCACCGCGACGAGGTTCTCGATGCGGATGCCGTAGGCGCCGGTTTTGTAATAGCCGGGCTCGTTCGACACGATCATGCCCGGCAATAGCGGCTGGGCGTTCGGCGCCTTTGAGATGCGCTGCGGCCCCTCATGCACCGAGAGATAGCTGCCGACGCCGTGACCGGTGCCGTGATCGTAATCGAGCCCCTTCTGCCACAGCGAGTGGCGCGCCAGCGTGTCGAGCTGGCTGCCGGTGGTGCCT
>JAFAYW010000092.1 GCA_019240125.1 Alphaproteobacteria bacterium | reverse complement strand
AGCGCGACTTCGGCTTCGGAAAAGCAATTTGGCAGGAAGAGATAGCCTTCCGTCTTGAATTGCTCGAGCTGCTGCGGGGTGAGCTGCATGCGACGGTTCCGATCTGGAAACTTACTCGAATGCATTATGCCAGCCGGGGCCGCAAAGCGCACGCGAGCCGGTGCGCCGCCAAAGCGGCCAATCGAGAGCGAGGAGCTACTTCACCATCGTGAATGTCGTCGTGCCGTCGTGATCCACGATGTTGAACATGACAGGCGTTCGCCGCTCATCCATCCAGATTTCATATTGCTCGCGGCCATCCGCGGTACTGATGTGGTAGCGCCGTACCTGCAGGGGATTGCCGCCGATCGTGATCGCCGTCTGCTCGCCGCCGCTGGTGCTGACCCGCGTTATCGCCCCGGTATCCGGCATGAAAACGAGCTCCGCACCGGGGTCTCCAGCCGACCATGGATCGGACGTCCGGATTGTGGGCGGCGCGGCGACCGTGCCATTGGGCGAGGTGATGATAAAACGGTCGCCGGCCGCCTTGCCGTTTACCTCGGTCGCGTTTCCGTTCTCGGTTGTCACGCCGTGAAAATAGACAAGGCGGCCCGCTGCTTGACGCTCGGCGCGGGATATTTCGAGGCGGTACAGAACGACGCCGGCGACCGACACCTTGATATGAGCTTCGGTCGTTATCGTCGTATCGCTGCCGTCGGTCTGTTTTGTGGTCCGATAGGTGCCGATCGTCCCGTAGGGTGACATGTGTACGGTGTAGGTCAGGTGCTGCTCCGCTGCCCTGGCCGCGCCGGCCATCATTGCGATACAGGCGACGATCACAGCCACGATGAGAGACGGCCGCGGCCTCCGGTAGATCGCAATCAGACTCCCCTCCTATCCTGCCGTCAGCTGCTCGCTGATGTCCCACATCCGCCGTTGCAACTCAGGGTCTCGAGAAGCGGCGCTCGAGGCAATGGGGGCGCGGTTTTGAAAGTACAGTCCGGATAGATTGCCCACATCGGGCGAGGCCGCCAGATAAACGGGTGTGGCCGCACCCTGCTCGGACGACAGGATCACGTATCTGGCCGCGTGCCAGAAGGGCTTGAGCATGCGCACCGGGCCGCTCGCCTTGTCGAAGGGAAGGATGTTTGTCGCCACATAGCCGGGATGCACGGCATTGGCCGTCACGCCGCTATCCCGCAGGCGGCGGGCCAGTTCGTAAGTGGTCAGCAGATTGGCGAGTTTTGCATTGCCATAGGCTCGCATGCCGATGCCGCGCCGCGGATAGCCTCGCCGCATCTGCAGATCGTCGAAATCGACCCTGCCCTTCTCGTGCTCGTCCGAGTTGACGTTGACGACCCGGCCATGGCCGGCGGCGCGCAATTGGTCGAGGAGCAGATTGGTCAGCAGGAATGGCGCGAGATGATTGACCGCCAGGGTCATCTCGATGCCTTCGGCGCTCTCGGCACGCTGCGGGAACATGGCCCCCGCATTATTGATCAGGACGTCGAGCCGACCATGTTGGCGCGCGAAATCCGCAGCAAGGCGGCGAACCTCGCTTTGCAGCGAAAGATCGGCAACCAGTACGTCGATCGCCTGGCTCCTGGTTGCCGCGCGGATGTCTCGCGCGACCTCCCGGCCTCTTGCAGCATCCCGACAAACCAGGATCACCGCCGCGCCCAAACGGGCCAGTGCCATGGCTGTGGCCTTGCCGATCCCGGATGTGGCTCCGGTGACGAGGCAGATCCGCCCCTGCATTTCGGCCGCGGTCACCCTTCGGACGCAGCGATACGCGGGTAGATGCTGCCGAATTGTCGGAAGGCCGCGTGGAAATAGGCGTCGCTAGATGTCACCTCATCCGCCGCGCTCAGCCGGGCGAGGCGCCGCCATGGAGCCGTTGGATGGCGATGGTGCGTCAGATGCAGATGATGGTTCATCAATAGAAACCCGAGCGGCCGCGGCAATCGGTAGTTCCGCGCGCGCTCCGGTTCGTCGAGCGAAACATCGTGATGGGCCAGATTGTCGGCGATCGAGTGCCAGACGCCGCGCACGTACATCGTCGCGATCAGCATCGGCCACCAAGCACCGTAAGCCCATGCGCTGGCGGCGTAAAGCACCAGTGACAGGGCGAATTCACGCCGTGTGCGGCGCCGCTTACGGGGATCGTGCACCAATGCCACAAAGAGCCGTCGCACTTCGGTATCACCCGTTTCAACAAGCGGAACAGCATCCGACATCACCCGGGAGCCCCGTGCCAGCGGCAGAAACGCAATAAGCGGCGAGATCAGAACGCCAAGATAGGCGCCGCCGAGAAGGCGCAAGCGAAACCGCAACCAGGCCAGAACATAAGACCCGCCGCCGCGGTATTGATCCGCCCGGTCGTAGGCATGCCGGGAGAACCGATGATGCACCAGATGGCAGTACCGGGTCGCGTCAAACGGCAACCAGTGCATCACCGAAAGCAGCCGCGCCCAGAATTCCTCCGCCTTGCGCCGCGGCAGCAGGTGGGAGTGGATCGCCTCGTGAATGAGGCCCCAATGAAGCGGCTGGAGCAGCATGATCGGCAGTAGAAACCACGCCGCATACAGCCCGACCGAGCGAAACAGGAAGGGCATCACAAACAGTTGAAATACCGTGCCACCAAATACCACCCCGATAAGCAAGGCATTCAGGCCTGTGGCCACTGACTGCCGGCCCAGCGCGGCGTGGACATCACGCCGCCTGACCCTATCCCCCTGCTCCATATACCCCCCTGATCGATGCCCCGGACGGCCTTACCGGCGGCACGCTGAGTTGCTCTTATTCATATTGCGAGAAGCCCGCAGGCCGGCGCTTGCGCGCCGGCCTGCAAGGCTCTCTCTGCGGATAATTCAGCCGCGCACCAGGCCCAGCCGCGGGATTTCAATCGCGGGACAGCGGTTCATCACCACCTGGAGGCCACTTGCCTCCGCGCGCCGCGCCGCCGCTTCGTCAACCACCCCCAGTTGCATCCAGACCGCCTTGGCGCCGATGGCGATCGCCTCATCGACGACGGCGCCCGCCACATCGCTGCGCCGGAAGATGTCCACCATATCGACGGGCTCAGCGATATCGGCCAGCGCCGCCTCGCAGCGTTCGCCGAGGATCGTGTCGCCGGCCGCGAACGGGTTGACCGGGATCGCGCGATAGCCTTGCCGCTGCAGGTAGCGCATGACGCCGTGGCTCGGCCGATGCGGCCGCGGACTGGCGCCGACCACCGCGACCGTGTGTATCGAGCCGAGCAGGTTGCGCAGGAAGTCGTCGGAATAAGCAAGGTGTTGCATTCCGATGGTATGAGGCATTTGAAACCGAAAGGGCAGCCCGTTTTGAAGCGGGCTCGCTTCACATGCTCGCGAAGTGACGCAGCATGCGGGCGGCATCTGGTTCGATGCCGGTAAAGAGGCGAAACGCCTCGACTGCCTGGAACACCGCCATAGTGCCGCCGCCCATTGTGCGGCAACCGAGCGCCCGGGCCGCACGCAGCAATTCGGTTTCGAGCGGGAAATAGACGATGTCCGCGACCCACAAATCGGGACGCAACAGCGAAGCGGGCAAGGCAAGCCCGGGATGGCCGATCATGCCGACCGGGGTCGCATTCACCAAGCCATCGGCGGTCGCAAGCGGGTCGGTGATGCCGTCGATCGCGATCGCCCTCTCGCCCGGAAAACGCTGGTTGAGGTGCGCTGCCAGACTCGCGGCGCGCGGCGCTTCGGTATCGAAGAGCGCCAGTTGCCGCGTTCCCAGCATCAGCAGCGCATGGGCAACCGCCGCGCCCCCACCGCCAGCACCAAGCTGTACGACCCGCTCATGCGGCATATCCGGGAGCTCCAGGCGCGCACCCTGTGCGAATCCGAACCAGTCTGTATTGTGCCCGACGGTGCGCCCATCCCGTCCGAACACCACCGTGTTGACCGCCCCGATCGCCTCGGCATCGGCCGACAGCTCGTCGAGCAACGGAATCACTGCCTGCTTGCACGGGTGGGTGACATTGAGCCCGGTGAACCCAAGGTAGCGGGCTGCGTCGAGCAGCTGCGGCAGTTTCTCGGCGTCGAGACCCGGCCGGTCAAGATCGATCTGCCGGTAGATATAGGCAAGGCCCTGCGCCGCGCCCTCGCGCATATGCAAGGCAGGCGACCGCGATGCCTGGATCGTGGCGCCGATCAGGCCGATCAAAACCGGGCGGGGAAACGAAGTCGGTACGGTATCGTCCATCATAGCCGGGCGCAGCAGGTTGTGAAGAGGCTGCACCGATCGGTTATTGTAGCATCCGATCCAGACCGCGATAGCGGGGAGACGCTAAATGCCACTCGGAAGACGCCTGATGCACCCCGCCTTGGCCTGCGAGGTCCTCGGCCTGCGCCTCTGGGAGGAGCAACCCGCCGACATCGTGGCCGAGTTGCGCACCCTTTGGTCCCGATATGGCGTGCTGGTGTTCCGGCGCCAGGCGCTCGGCGAAGCCGAACTGGCGCGGTTCTGTGCTCTGTTCGGGCCGCTCGAGCGCACCGTGCGGACCGACTGGGCATCGCAGGCGGTTCCGGAGGTGGGGCTCATCTCCAATCTCAAGGACGCGCAGGGCCAGTCGATCGGCGGTCTCGGCGACGGCGAGATCGAGTGGCATTCCGACCAGTCCTACATGATGCATCCGGCGACCGGCGCCGGGCTCTATGCGCTCGAACTGCCGCCGGAAGGCGGCACGACCTCGTGGGTCGATCTGCGCGCCGCGTATGCCGGCATGCCCGAGCGGCTGCGGCGCGAGGTGGCCAAGCGCCGCGCCGTGTTCAGCTATGTGAAGCGGCTCGCCGGCTACCAGGAAGGCAGTCGCACGATCAGCGAGGACGCCAAGCGCCAAACCCCGCCGGTAACGCACACATTATTGCACAATCATCCGGTGACGGGTGAGGCGGCGCTGTATCTCGACAAGACGACGACGGTCGGGGTTGCCGGCATGGGCGACAATGCTGCCGCCGCGCTGCTCGACGAAATCTATGAAGCCGCGGTGCGGCCGGAGCATGTCTATACGCATCACTGGCAGGTCGGCGACCTGCTGCTGTGGGATAACGGCTTTACGATGCACCGGCGCGAGCCGTTCGACGCCAATGCGCGCCGCCTGATGAAGCGGACGACGATGCGGCTCGACCCCAGCCGGCACATCATCCCGGAGGGCGCCCTGGCGGGCTGAGTTCGGCATCGGCGATGACAAGCACGTGAGGGCAGCGCGATGAAGTCCGCGGCATGGCATTGGATTTACCGGCACAGCCTCCCGGTGCGCGCCGGCCACTGGATCAACGTTATCTGCCTGACAATCCTGCTGATGAGCGGGCTGCAGATCTTTAACGCTCACCCCGCGCTTTACTGGGGTGGCGCCTCGCAATTCACCAACCCGATCCTGGAGATCGGCACCCAGGCCGATGCGGCGGGCCAGCCCCACGGTGTCGTCTCGCTTATGGGCCACATCTTCGACACCACCGGGGTGCTGGGATTATCGACCGATCAGGGTCAGCAAGTGGCGCGCGGTTTTCCAGCCTGGGCGACGCTCCCCAGCCCGCAATGGCTGGCGATGGGCCGCACCTGGCACTTTTTCTTTGCCTGGCTGCTGGTGTTGAACGGCGCCGTTTATCTGCTGTATGGCGCGTTCGCTGGCCATCTGCGGCGCGACCTGTTGACCTCCGGCCGCGACTTGCGGCACATCGGCCGCTCGTTATGGGAGCATCTGCGTCTGCACTTTCCGCGCGGCAAGGAGGCCGAGCGTTACAACGTCCTGCAAAAGCTTGCCTATCTCGGCGTGATCTTCGTGATCTTGCCGGTGCTGATCCTGGCGGGGCTGGCGATGTCGCCGCGGCTCGATGCCGGCTTCCCATGGCTGCCGGCCTTATTCGGCGGGCGCCAATCGGCGCGGACGGTGCATTTCATCTGCGCCTTCGCGCTTGTGCTGTTTACCCTGGTGCATGTCGTGATGGTGCTGCTCTCCGGGGTCTGGAACAATCTTCGCTCGATGATAACCGGCTACTACGTCATCCGTGATGAGGCCGACCATGATGCGCACTGAAAAGATGCGGCGGCGCAGTCTGCTGACCCGGCTCGCGGCTGGCGTCGCGGCTCTGCCATTGGCGGGCTGCGACCGGCTTTCGCAGACCGAGTGGTTTACGCGTCTCTTAGGCAGCGCCGAGTCGGTCGACGAGGCAGTGCAAGGTACCATCGCCGGCCGCTGGGCGATGGCCCCGGAATTCACCGAGGCGGATTTGTCGCCACAGTTCAAAAGTAACGGCACGCAAAACCCGCAGGACCCGGCCTATCAACAGCTGGCCCAGAATGGGTTTGCCGATTGGCGGCTCGCGGTAACGGGGCTGGTCGAACACCCTGCGAGCCTGTCGCTCTCCGACCTCCGCGCCCTGCCCTCGCGCACGCAGATCACCCGGCACGATTGCGTGGAGGGGTGGAGCTGCATCGGCAAATGGAAAGGCGCGCGGCTCAGCAGCCTGCTCGATCAGGTCAAGCCCAAGCCGGAGGCCAAATACCTGGTCTTTTACTGCGCCGATGTGATGGAGCAGTCGCTCGAGGGCGAGGTCAAATATTACGAGAGCATGGGATTGGCCGACGCGTATCACCCGCAGACCATCCTGGCCTACGAGATGAACGACACGGTCCTGCCGATCCCCTACGGCGCACCACTGCGCCTACGCAACGAGCGCCAGCTTGGCTACAAGATGGCGAAATACATCATGCGCATCGATTTGGTCGATAATTTCGCCTCAGTCGCCGGCGGCAAGGGCGGCTATTGGGAAGATCGCGGCTACGCCTGGTATGGCGGCATCTAGGCGGCCAGCAATTCGCGCACAGCCTTATCGATAAACGCGGCGTCTTCAGGGTTGGCGACGGGGTTGCCGGCGCGGTGCCCCCAGATCGACGGGATTGGCCGCAATTCGGCGTTCAGCATCTGCGCCACCTCGCGCCGGTTATCCTCGACGCGGAAATACAGATCGGTCTCGCACGGCATGACGATCGCCCGCGCGGTAATGGCACCCAGCGCCTTGCTCATGTGGCCGTTATAAAGTTCGTTGGCGCTGATATCGGCGTGTTGCCAGGTCCACAGCATCGCCAGCAGGTCGTTGGCGTCGCGGCGGCGGAAATTCATCTCCCAGCTGCCGACCAGGAAATCCTCAAGCGACGAAAACCCGAGCTGTCGCCACAACTCCTCGCGATAGAAATCCTGGCTCAGCCCCCAACCGGCATAGACCCGGCCCATTGCCTGAAAGCCGCGCACCGGCTGCGTCGCGAACCAGCCGTCCTGCCACGCGGGATCGGCGGTCAACGCCGCCTTGACGCCTTCGAGAAACACAAAATTGTGCGGCGATGTCCTGGCCGAGCCGCAGATCGGGACGATGCGCTCGACCCGGTCGGGGAATAGCGCGCCCCAGTGAAACGCCTGGATGCCGCCCATCGAGAAGCCATAGACCAGCGCGACCTTCTCGATACCGAACACCTCCTGCAACAGGCGCTGCTGCACCCGCACATTGTCGGTCATCGTGAAATGTGGGTAGCGGCCGCGATCATAGGGCGGCGGCGTGTTGCTCGGGCTGGACGAAAGGCCGTTACCGAATTTGTTGATGACGACGATGAAATACTTGGTCGGGTCGAGCGCCCGGCCCGGCGCGATCGCCCATTCAAGATCGGGATGCTGCGCTCCGTAGGAGGTCGGGTGCACGATGACGTTTGATTTGGCCGCGTTGAGCGTGCCAAAGGTCTTGTAGGCCAGCCGGGCGCCGCGATAGGTCAGCCCCGATTGCAGCACGACATTGCCGGCCTCGAACACCTGATAATCGGCCATCGCCGCCCCTTCCCGCCGCCCGACCAAATTACCGGAAGCACGCCAATATCGTGCAGGATTTGCGCCGCCGCCACACGCAGGCTGCGGCGCGGCGTTCCCTCCCCCATCGAGCCGCGCGCTCCCATATGAGCGGCAACCTCATCGACGGGAGCCACTTTCCCATGATTGAACGCAGACCATTTGCCGGGTTGGGCGGCGACAAGCTCGACTGGCTCGACACGCACCATCATTTTTCGTTCGCGCATTATCGCGACCCCAACCGCATGCATTGGGGCGCGATCCGGGTGTGGAATGACGACGCGATCGCGCCGGGCACCGGTTTTCCGCCGCACCCGCACGCCGATATGGAAATCATCACCTATGTCACGCAGGGCGCGATCAGCCACGAAGACAGCCTCGGCAACAAGGGCCGCACCGAAGCGGGCGATGTGCAGGTGATGTCGGCCGGCAGCGGCATCCGCCACGCCGAATACAACCGCGAAGGCGAGCCGACGCACCTCTTCCAGATCTGGATCATCCCGACCGAACGCGGCGGCGAACCGGGCTGGGGCACGCGGCCCTTTCCCAAGGGTGATCGCGCCGGCCGGTTTGTGGCACTGGCGAGCGGCGACCCGGCCGATCGCGAAGCTCTGCCGATCCGCAGCGATGCGAGGGTGCTCGGTGCGCGGCTCGGCGCTGGGGAAAGTGTCGAATACCGGCTGCGTCCGGGACGCCACGCCTATCTCGTGCCGGCGCGCGGCACGGTAACGGTCAATGGCACGCGCATCGAGGCGCGCGACGGCGCCGCGATCCGCGACGAGGAGGTGCTGCGCATCGACGCTATCGACGAGGCGGAATTGGTGCTCGTCGACAGCGTCTGACATCAGTCGCCGCGTCACACCTTACGCGGCGGCATTTCCATGTTGAGGAGGCGGGCGGCGTTGCGGCCGAGGATCGCGGCGCGCTCGATATCGTCGAGGCCCGGCGCGCTCTCGATAAAGCCGATCGGGTCGGTCTCGCCCATGTCGGCGGGGTAATCGGTGCCGACCAGGATGTGGTCGGCGCCGTATTGCTCGACCAGATATTGCAGCTGATGATGGGTGTAGACCAGCGCGTCGAAATACAGCCGCTTCAGATAGGTCGTCGGCATGTGGCGGATGCACTCACAGGCATCGGGGCGCGCCGAGGCGGCGTGGTCGATGCGGCCGGAATAGGGCGGCAACAAGCCGCCGCCATGCGCCACGACGATCTTGAGGTTGGGGTAGTTGTGGAGCACCCCGCCAAAAATCAGGTGATGCACCGCCACCGTCGAGTCGAGCGGGTTGCCGATCACGTTCGCAAAGTAATGGTTCTTGAAACGGCTCGCCTCGGTAAACCCGTCGGGGTGCATGAAGACGAGGATGCCGAGTTCCTCACAGCGCGCCCAGATCTTGCGGAATTTCTCCTCCGACAATTCCTCGCCGGCGACATGCGTCATGATCTCGATGCCGCGGAAGCCGTGCGTCTTGTGGACGCGTTCGAGCTCGGCAATCGCAAGGTCGGGGGCCTGGAACGGAATCGTGCCGAGCCCGATAAAGCGGTCGGGGTATTTGGCGCACATCTCCGCAATTTCGTCGTTCTGGATGCGCGAGACTTCGAGCCCGAGATCGGGGTCGGCGCCGTAATAGGTTTGGCGCGGCGACACCGACAGCGCCTGGATGTCGATGCCCATCAGATCCATGTCGGCGATGCGCTGCTCCGGCGACACACTCTGCTGCCGAGTGCGGACACCGTTGGCGGCGTTGATCTTCTGGCTCTGCTCGTTGGCCTGGGTTTCGAGATACCAGCGCGACACTTCCTCGTGGCCCTCGACCATCTGACCGGCCTTGTCGCTGCGCACATGGCAATGGATGTCGAGGGTAAACCATTTGCCGCGGGTATGCGCGGGACCGGGGAAATAGCCAGGGTTGGGCTGGCCGGGCGGACGGCAGGTGAACAGCATCGGTATTTCCATCCCTGAACTGTAATGCAGCGGCAAACCCCGCTAGCGGCGGCGGCTTTATAGACTGCCTGTGCGTCAGGTGATGCCCTCTTCGCGCAGGGCCGCTATCTCCGCCGCGTCATAGCCGGCCTCGCCCAGGATCTCGGCGGTGTGCTCTCCGAGGCGGGGCGGCGGCCGGTCGATGCCGCCGCCGCCATGCGCCAGCCGAAATCCCGAACCCACCAAGGTCAGTTCGCCGTCGGCCGAATCGATCTTCTGCAAGACATCGCGATGTTCGAGCTGCGGATGATGCACGATTTCCGAGACCGCCCAGATGCCGGCGCAGGGCACATCGGCGGCGGTCAGGCGCTTTTCCCAATTCTTCGCGCTGTCGCTCGCCAGCGCGGCCTCGATGATCTCGCGCAGCGCCGGCTCGTTCTGGCTGCGCGACGGCCAATCGGCAAAGCGCGGATCGCCCAGCGTATCTTCGCGGCCCAGCCCGCGCATCAGACCGGCGAATTGCTTTTCGGTCATTACCGCCAGCATCAGATCGCCCTCCCCCGCCTTAAAGCGGTTGCCGGTGACCTTGCCGGTGCTCGATAGATTGCCGAATTGGCGGTGCTTGTGGCCGGTGATCGTATATTCCGCGACTTGCGGTGACAGAAAGCTCAGCGCCGCGTCGAGCATCGCCACATCGACCAACTGGCCCTCCCCGATTTGGGTGCGCTGGTAGAGGGCGCTCGATACGGCGAACGCAGCCGTCATGCCGGCAATCGTGTCGCAAAGGGCGAATCCAGTGCGCGTCGGGCCTTTATCGGCGTGGCCAGTTAACGACATGATCCCGGACATCGCCTGCAACTTCCCATCGAACGCGGCGGTGCCGCGCTCCGGTCCGTTCTGGCCAAACCCGGACACCGCTACATAAATCAGGCGCGGGTTGATCTTGCGCAGCTCCTCATAGCCGATGCCGAACCGCTCCATCACACCGGGGCGGAAATTCTCCCAGACGATATCGGCCTTTTCGACCAGCCGTTTGACGATAGCGATAGCCTTGGGCTTCGCCAGATCGAGCGTCAGGCTGCGCTTGTTCGAATTGATGCCCATGAACGAGGGCCCCAGCCCCTTCGCCGCCCATTCCTTCGACAATTGCGAGTGCCGCATGTCGTCGCCGATTTTCGGCTCGATCTTGATGATGTCGGCGCCGAGCAACGCAAACTGATACGTGCCGAACGGCCCCGCCACATAGCGCGTGAAGTCGAGAATACGGATGCCGGCGAAGGGTTTGGTCATTGGGCGACGATCCTGTTGGACAACTCTGGACGGATGCCTGGGTCTGGCTCGTCTTACTGCTTGTCAGGCCCGACCCGGAAAAGCTGGCTGTAAGATACCGGGTCGTTTCCGAGCGTCCGGTTGAATCTCTGCTCTAGCAGAGCTGAAGTAACCGAGAAATAGGACCAACTCCTGCAGATAATATTCGAAAGGATTTCGCCGGAAAGAGGGCGCCGATCGGAAGAGTTATGCCTGACTGTTCGCTAGTCATCCATCCCGCCTGTTCGAACCTCGATCAGAGCGCGTAAGTGGCGCTGCTCTCCACGGTCATCATTTTGCTGTCGGGGTTCTTCAGGCTTGCCTCCAAAACGGACACATCTCCCTCGCCTAGGGCGTCCAATCGCCCAGACAATTCATCTTCCAGCATTGACCATTAACCCTCTGCGGCCTGCGGTTTTTCGCGGATGCCGCGAGCGATGTCCTTCTGGCGGTCGAATTCGGCGCGGCGGCGCGCGATCTCCTCAGGCGAGAGGCGCGCGACGTTCGAGAAGTCGAGCTTCCAGGCGGCGCTGTCGCTCCAGCGCAACGGGTTTTGCATGGTGGTGCGGGGCGCCGGCGCGCGCTCCAGCACGGCCAGTGCCAGCGCCAGAGTGTAGTCTTGCGACTCAATATCGTGCGGCCGGCCCGTCGGGTTGCCGAGCGGGAAGTCGCTGAACAGGAAACGCGGCACGCCGACATACTCGACGATGTCGCGGGCACAGCCCATGACGACCGTCGGAATACCATTCGCTTCGAGATGACGGGCGGCCAGACTCACGGTCTGGTGACACACCGGTCAAACGGCGACGATGACGACCGCGTCAACCTTGTCTTCGCGCACTCGCGCCAGCAATTCCGGACAGTCCTGGTCGAGCGTCACCCGGTGGCTGCGATTGGTCGGCGCGCCATGAAACCGCGCCGCCATCTCGCCGATCTGTCCGGCCGCCGCGGCGCGGCGCAGCGCCGGCAGCGGGAACCACGAATTGTTGTCGGTCGCCTTGGTGTGCAGCCGGTCGTAGCCGATATGCGAGATGCGCAGATCGTGATCCTCGGCCGTGGCGCCGGAATACACGGTATAGAATTTGGCCGCCGCGTTGTACGAAGCGCCGGGTCCCTGGTCGCCCTTTGCCGGATCATAGGGCGCCGCCGTCGTAATCAGACCGATGCGCGCCTCGGACACCGGTTTGGACAGCGGCGCGAACGGCACGTCGGCATAATGCGCCCAGCGATAAGGCGCTCCAAAGCCCAGTGTCTGATAATAGGTGCGGATGCGCTCCATGTAGGGGATCGGCACGTCTTCGTCGGGGGCAAACCCGAACGGATTGTCATTGTCGCTCATCGCACGTCCTCATCGGCCAGCCTCAGTGCAGGCTCTCAATTCCCAGCTTTGAAATGTGTTATGCCCGCTGCCTCTTCACAAGATCAGCCGCCCTCGGGCGCACATGGCCCCCCCGATTTGCGCCAGCAGCGCCGTGTCGCGAGCGCGGGCATCGCGAGCGCGATGGTGCTGGCGGCTGCATTGTGGTGCGGCATCGCTTTTTTCGCGCCGCCGCTCGCTGGCATGGACGAGCCCGGCGCTCGCATGCTGTTCGCGCTGAAATGCTGGTGCATGGCGGTGCTGTTCTGCCTCGTGGCCGGGGTTGAGGCGGTGGCGCATGAGCGGCTGTCGTCACCGGCTTTTGACCCGCTGGCCGGGTTTGAGACGCGGCGACTGCGAGTGAACCAGCGCTATCTGCAGAATACGCTGGAGCAGATTGTGGCGTTCGCTGCGGCGTTGTTCGGGCTGGCAGCCTATTGCCCCGACGGCGCGGCGATGCGCGCGGTGCTGGCGACGGCTGTGCTGTGGATCGTGGCACGGTTCGCATTCTGGATTGGTTATCACCACAGCGCAGCGATGCGGGGCATTGGCGCGCCGAGCATGGGTGTCAGCATGCTCATACTTCTCTATGTCGCCTTCCGCTTCGGCGATGAGGTGGCTGGGCCGATCGGCGGCATCGTGCCAATCGCGGTTTTCCTCCTCATCGAGGCCTTTCTATTCTGGGCCACCAAACCGGCCGCACGGTAACAGTCGCCCAGCGTCCGTGGCTGGATCAAACGCTGATCGCCCAGAAAACCTCGCGGCCGATATTCGCGCCAAAGCCGATAAAGGTGCAGCCACCGAGCAGGTTGAGGAATCGCGTCATGCCTTTGGGCACTCCACGCCGCAGCAGAGACGTCGCGAAGCTCAGCGTCGCGTACCAGGTGAAGGCCCCCAATACGACGCCCGGGATTGACCAAAGGGATAGCGAAGCGCCCGCGCTTCGTTCGGTCGCCGCCGCGGTGGCCAACGCGAGATACGGGATGATGGTCAGCGGATTGGACAAGGAGAGCATAAGCCCGGATGCATAGGCCGCATGCGGGCCAACTGGCTGGGAAAGCGAGTCGAGGGACCTCGCTCGCAGCAGCATTCGGACGCCGAGGCAGACCAGTATCAGCGCGGACAGCAGACGAATGGCGGTAGCGTCGGGCGCCAGAACTGCCGAGGTGACGCCGGCGCTGGCGATCGCGATCGAGGCAAAGGCGCCGTGCGCAGTCGACGCGCCACAGCCGATCGCAAAGCCAGGGCGGTACCCTAAATTCAGGCTTTGCTGGACGCAAAGCAGAGAGACCGGTCCAAACGGCGCCGCGATCGACAATCCGAGGACTGCGCCGGCAAACAGAGGGGTGGTCATGGCAGCCCTGTGCGATGGTTTCACGGCTTCGGACCTCGCAGATGCACGCCGAACCCATGAATTAACCATAAAGCAGCCCCCGGCCCGGCCCTTGTGACGAACGTCACAGGCGAAGAATTTTTCGCGCTTACACTGCTGCGCGCCAGGGTCGCGCCATTTGGCAGCGAGCGGGCGCAAAGCCGGACGCTCGGAAGACTTTCGTTCGCCACCAGAGCGTCCCGCCCAGGGCCGGCCAGGTCCTCGGCACGTATATCGGGCTTGACGCCCCGCGGCGTCGTCTCTACCTCGCGATTCAACTCCCCGTTTTAGAAAGCCGCAGCGCATGGCCGCGTATCAGTACATCTATGTCATGAAGGGTCTCGGCAAGACCTATCCCGGCGGGCGGCAGGTGTTGCAGGACATCTGGCTGTCGTTTTTGCCCGGTGCCAAAATCGGTGTGCTCGGGCTGAACGGCGCCGGCAAATCGACGCTGCTGCGCATCATGGCGGGGCAGGACAAGGATTATTCCGGCGAGGCCTGGGCCGCCGAAGGCGCCAAAATCGGGTTTCTGTCCCAGGAGCCGGTGCTCGACCCCGATAAGGATGTCGCGGGCAATGTCATGGAGGGCCTTGCCGAGACCAAGGCATTGCTCGACCGCTTTGAGGAGGTCAGTGCCAAATTCGCCGAGGAGTTGTCGCCCGAGGAAATGGACGCGCTGATCGCCGAGCAGGGCGAGTTGCAGGAAAAGATCGACGCCGCCGATGCCTGGGATATCGGCCGTACGGTCGAGATTGCGATGGATGCATTGCGCTGTCCTCCAGGCGATACGTCTGTCACCAATCTGTCGGGTGGCGAGCGGCGTCGCGTCGCGCTGTGCCGCCTGCTGTTACAGCGGCCCGACCTGCTCTTGCTCGACGAGCCGACAAACCACCTCGACGCCGAGTCGGTTGCCTGGCTGCAGCGTTTTCTGCGCGATTATCCCGGGACCGTCGTGACCGTCACCCACGACCGCTATTTTCTCGACGAGGTCGCCGGCTGGATCCTTGAGCTCGATCGCGGCAAAGGCATCCCATTCGAAGGCAACTACACCGGCTGGCTCGAACAGAAACAGGCACGGCTGGTCCAGGAAGGCCGCCAGGAGGAGGCGCGGCAGCGCACGCTGGAGCGCGAACTGGAATGGGTCCGTCAGAGCCCGCGGGCTCGCCAGGCCAAGAGTAAGGCGCGTCTCACCGCCTATGAAACATTGGTCGCGCAGAGCCGCGAAAAGGCGCCCGAGACAGCGCAGATCGTGTTACCGCCGGGGCCGCGGCTCGGCGATGTCGTGGTCGAGGCGCAGCATGTGAAGAAGGGGTTTGGCAACCGCATGCTGATCGAAGATCTCGAATTCCGACTGCCGCCCGGCGGCATTGTCGGGATCATCGGCCCGAACGGCGCCGGCAAGACCACTCTGTTCCGCATGATGACCGGGCAGGAAAAGCCCGATGATGGCTCCTTCCGCATCGGCGAGACCGTTAAGCTCGGCTACGTTGACCAGTCGCGCGACACGCTGAAGGCCGACAACAATGTGTGGCAGGAGATTTCCGGCGGCCTCGACGAAATCGATCTCGGCCGCCGGAAGATGGCGAGCCGAGCCTATTGCTCATTGTTCAACTTCCGCGGCTCCGACCAGCAGAAAAAGGTGGGGCAGCTCTCGGGCGGCGAGCGCAACCGGGTGCACCTCGCCAAGATGCTGAAGGAGGGCGCCAATTTGCTATTGCTCGACGAGCCGACCAATGATCTCGATGTCGACACGTTGCGGGCGCTGGAAGAGGCCTTGCTCGACTATCCCGGCTGCGCCGTGGTGATCACCCACGATCGTTGGTTTCTTGACCGGGTGGCGACGCACATCCTGGCCTTCGAGGGCGACAGCCAGGTCGAGTGGTTCGAGGGCAACTACGCCGATTACGAAGCCGACCGCAAACGCCGCCTCGGCGCCGAGGCCGAGCAGCCGCACCGTATCAAATACAAGCCCCTGGTCCGCGCCTAGCTGGACATAGCGGCTCCGCGATCGAGCAAGCTGCAAGCTTTTGGTGACGCCCGGGCGCATTGCCAGCCCCATGTCGCGGGGCACTTGATCGGGCCTCGGCCATCGACGACCATGCCGTCCAGTCCTGCGGGCCAATCGCAGAGTGCTGACGACGCGCGGGAACACCGGGGGAGAGAACGATGAAGACGCATGCAGCCGTGCGCGTTGCGGCCGCCTTGATTATGCTGACGCTGATGCCATTGGCGCCAGCGGCCGACGCCGACAGTCCCGGCGACAAGATTTCCGATGGCGTCGTAAAGATCGGCTACCTGATCGATCAATCCAGTACCTATGCCGACGAGACCGGCATCGGCAGCGTCACCGCCGCTCGGCTCGCCGTCGAGGATTTCGGCAAGACTGTTCTCGGAAAGCCGATCGAGCTGGTTTTCGTCGATCACCAGAACAAGCCCGACACCGCCTCCGCATTGGCCCGGCAATGGTTCGACAGCGACAAGGTCGATGCGATCCTCGACGTGACGGCATCGAGCGCCGCGCTCGCCGTCGAGCAGGTCGCCAAAGAAAAGAACAGGATCATTATCGTCAGCGGCGGGCTGACCAATCGTATCACCAGCGAGAATTGCGGGCCGACCGCGTTCCATTTCTCGATGGACACCTACGCGCTGTCACATGCGATCGGTAGCGCCGCGGTCAAGAGCGGCGCCGATAGCTGGTTCTTTCTGACGGTTGATTACACCTTTGGCTACGACCTCGCCAACGAGACGATGCGGATCGTCAAGGAGAGCGGCGGCAAAGTGCTCGGCGAGGTTCGCCACCCGCTCAACACATCCGACTTCTCATCCTTCCTGTTGCAGGCGCAGGCTTCGGGTGCCAAGGCGATCGGCATCGCCAATGCCGGCAACGACACGGTCAATACCGTCAAGCAGGCGCATGAATTCGGCCTGACGCAAGGCGGCCAGAAACTGATAACGCTGCTGAACCAGATCCCCGATGTCGACAGCATAGGCCTCGAGACGGCGCAGGGGCTTTTGCTCAGCGAAGCCTTTTACTGGGACATGAATGACGAGACCCGCGCCTTCTCAAAGCGCTTCTTCGCGGTGACGAAAAAGATGCCGGACACCGTGCAGATGGGCGTCTACTCCGCGACGTTGCACTATCTGCAGGCGATACAGGCCGCCGGTACCGACGCCGCGGAGCCGGTGGCCGCGAAGATGAAGGAGCTTCCGGTCAAGGATGTGTTCTCGCCAAACGGCCATGTCCGCGCCGACGGATTGCACATCCACGACATGTACCTGTTCCAGGTCAAATCGCCCGCCGAGTCGAAATACCCGTGGGACTACTACAAACTGATCGCAACCGTCCCGGGCGACCAGGCCTTCCAGCCGCTCTCCGAAGTCAAATGTCCGTTTCTCAACAAATGACCCACACGGGCCATGGGCGCGAGCATTCGCGCCTCATGCGCGGCCATGATTGACGGTCACTTCTCATGCATAACGTGGATGCCGTTCCACTCACTCGGCGGCGCGGCGGCTAATTCGTGCGACCGTTCAGCCATCATGCGTGAGGCAAGATCGTTCGAACGACACGCCGCTGCCGCCTTGAAACCCGCCTCAGCCTGAAGGAAGTCGCCGGCGAAATAGGCGTCGAGCGCACGTTCATAGACATCACGTGCCGTGAGGACGTTCTCGGCGGTCGCGCCGCGCTCACCCAGTAATTCATAGACCAGCGTGCCTTGATAGCGGCCCTTAACCGCGACCCGATCAAGCCGGCGCCACTCGAACCCGGTGCCCACTTCGGCGAACAGAGCCTCGTTCCCCATGATCAGAGTGCCGTACAGCTTATTGAGACTTTCAAGCCGGCTCGCCAGATTTACCTGATCGCCAAGCAAGGTGTACTGAAACCGCGTTGGCGTACCGATGTTACCGACGAGGACTTCGCCGAGGCCGAGCCCGATCCGCGTCGCAAAATCGGGCTGCCCGGGCGCGCTGTCGCGAGCGAACGCAGCCAGAGCGGCCTGTGCTTCAAGCGCGCCAAGGCAGGCCTGGCGCGCATGGTCGGACAGGTCACCCGGCGCATTGTAGAACGCCATGATGCCGTCACCCATGAACTTGTCGACCGTGCCGTGATGTCGGGTGATTGCTGTTGTCATCAGCTCGAAATACCGCCCCATCGCCGCGACCAACTCGCCCGGCGGCATACCTTCGGACATCGTCGTGAAATTGCGAACATCGGAAAAGAATATGGTCAGCTGCCGGACTTCGCCGCCGAGCTCGGCTTCCTTACCGGCGGCGAGCAGGCGACGAACCAGGTCGGTGGGTACATAGTGGCTGAACGAGCGCAAGTTCGCTTTCATGCGATCGACCGCTTCACCAAGTTCGGCAATCTCGCGCACAAAGGATCGCGGTGCGGGTTGCGGTGAAAGAGCGAAATTACCGATCGCTGTCATATCGCTGGCGATCACGGTTATAGGACGAGCAATGCGCGACGACAGCAACACGCCAAGATAGGCGGCTAGCAGCGTTGCAACCGCGGCTATGACACTGGCGATCAATGCTTGGCGATAGATGCCGGCGGTGACGTCAGCCAGATCGATATCCACGGCCAGGTCGAGGCGCAGATCGCCTTTAACCGCTATGGGTTTGAAGACGATCTCGTAGTTGTTGCCGCCTGAACTCGCGGTGAATGGCGTATCAGGTGTTGCCACACCCCGAGCGGCAACCAGATCGACCGCTGTGCCTGCGCTCGGTGCCGCTCCTGTCGCGGGTGACACCAGGCGTCGACCATTCTTATCGGTCAGAAACACTCCGCCGCCGTCGCCGATACGCATCGTGGTGAAGAAGGTCGCGATCCGCTCGACACGCAGATCCGCGTGGAACAAGCCGGTCGGGGCGCCAGCGCCCGGTGCCGTAAAGCGGGTCATGCAGGTGATGCCCGGGCCGCCAGACGTGAATTGATAAAAATTGGTCCAGGTCGGGCCCGGTGTCTTGATTCCAAGCTGGTACCAGGGCTTGGTCACGACGAGGTAGGGATTATTCTCGACGTGGCTCGGGGTTAATCGCTGTCCGTCGGCGGTAACGGCGGTCTGGCGCGGCATCCCGCCATCGACATTGGGGTTGGCGATGTACTCGACAATTTCATCGTCATCATAGCGCGTTGCCCCGACATATCGCCCGCTGGCTGCATCGGCATAGCCAATCCAGGCCAAACCCGGGACGTGTCTCAAGCGCTCCGCGAACAGCGCCGCCAGGCGGTCGAAATCGTCGAGTGGCAACGCGCCACGCGACGCCTGAGCCACAAGTTCGTCGGTAACTCCCGGAGCCGTCTCAAAGAACCGGCGCACCTCGGCATCCGCGGCCGAGACGGTGTCGGTCCGCGCCCGGTCGATCAGGGCGCGAGTCTGCTGCAACGCCAACATACCAGCGCTTCCAGCGACCGCAGCGGCGGTCAGGAAGACAAGCCCGACGACGACGGTGACCAATGCCGGCTGCAGTCGGAACAGTCTGCCGGAGCTTCTGCGATCCAGTCGTCTCAGAGATGCGCGAGGTAAGCGGTTGACCGGTGAGGCGCCCATCGGATCTGGGGTCATATACCTTTGTTCATTTTGAGCGGTTCGGCGGCAGCTAGGATGCGGGCCTATGCCACCGATTGATAGCCCTCAGCCTCCATCGAAATGCGCGTCCCGGCCGGTACCATGTCGTTGCGTGCCAGTAAATCGGCGAGAGTGGAGGTGCGCTCGATCACCTCCATGCCGGCCGGGGTGAACGTGCCCGCGTTATAAACGTGCGGCGACAGCAGCGGATTGGTCAGCGCGTGGGAGAACGCGTCAGCGCCGACCATGCGGCCGATCAACGGCGGGACCGCCGAACGGGGGGCCAGTTCCTCAGCGAACAGACCGACGAAATACTCGATCTGATCAACACTAACGTAAATCCGGCGCAATTCACTGACGACCAACGGATCGCTGCTGATCTGCTCAAATCGGGTGACCCGCGGATATTTGAATACCTCTCGATAGTCGTTGTAGCTGGCGAGACGATTGTCGCGGCCCTGCTGAATCGATGCCATTTCGACACCGTCCAGCATTGGTGTCGTATTGAACATGCCAATCCGCCAGGCACGGGTCTGGCTGGCGCTCGCGAAAGCCGTGACCAGGCCATCCTGCAGCAAGGTACGGTTGTCGAAGCGCAACTCCGCCAGCGCGACGTTAGCCGCACCCCATTTCACATCTGTCGGCACGAGGCTGTGCCAGCGGTAGAGCAGATTGAACTCGACCGGGATCCAGTTCTCACGGTTCCACGGCGCGGTGTACGACGCCGACGGGTCGGCCAGCAATTTCATCCAATAAGGTGAGATATGGTTGATGTATTCCTCGACCACCAATTTGATGAGCAGGACGATGTTGATGTTGCGAGCGGTCTGAAACACGCGCTCGTCATCCCAGCCCGGATTGTTCCGTTCGAGCAGGGTGCAGAGCCGGTTGTGCTCGCGCAGAAACAGCGTGCCGATCGCCGCGGTGTAAGCAGTTGAATTGGCGCGTTCGCCGCCGAACGCGAAGAGCGCCGCGCGTTTTTCGATCGGCCAGTCGCCGGGCAGATGGGTCGGCTCTGGCACCAGCGCGAAGGCCGGATCGCGCCTGCCGGTCGCGTCATAAAGCGGCGGCGCCCACTCGCCGTTGCCCGAGGTGACGGATTTGAGCTTGCCTTTCTCCCCCGCCGCCTCGCTGCGCCGCCGCAGCGCCGCGGTAACGGTCGGGTTCAGACCATAAAGCTGTGACAGGTCGATCTGATGGTTGGTACGGGTGCGCCTTCGGTCCTGGTCTGTCATCAGGAACCCGTCGGTGAACCACTGGGCAAAGCTCGGGAACAGCAGAGAGGATCGATCGGAAAGCACCGGCGGGCGCTCCGGCCGCAGCTTGAAGAGGGTGGCCACCTCCGCCACGGGCGGCAGCCGATCCTGCGGCACGGCCGGCAGGTAACGGCTGAACCAGGTCCGGTCGCTCAGCGTCGACCAGTTTGTGTACGACGCCTGCGTGCTCAGCGCCAATGGCCGGCACGGTGCCTTCATCACCGCGTTGTTAACGATCAGCCGGTTGGCAATCCGGGCAAGCCAGGGCGTCACGTTGACCAAGCCCCAGAATGGCTTGAGGCCGGAGAGCAGGGTCGCCTCGACCTTGTTGCGGAAGCCGTCGCGGCTCGTGTCCCGCTGTTGGCCGCGTGTTGGCATCAGGCCGCCTTGAAGCCGAGCTTGAACGACTCGGCGAACGGGCCGCCGGCATTGTTGATGGCGCTCCCATCCTGCGGCAGCAGATGCACGCCAGGAACCAGCAGAACCTGCCGGATTGTCTCCGGGATGATCTCGTAGGCGACATACTGCCCAAGGCAGATATGCGCTCCAAAGCCGACATGAAGATAGAGATCGCGGGGGCGTGTCTGGAAGTCGTCGGGTCCCGGGAACACCGCCGGGTCAAACATGGCCGAGCCGATACCCGCCGCCACCACCCGACCCGCCGGCACCGTGGCCTGATGGTCGGTGCCCGGCGCCAGCACCGCCGGCTCTGCCGCCACCCGCAGGACAAAGGTTGTCATCGGCGCGAAGCGCAACGCCTCCCACACGATGGCGTCAAACGTCGCGTTGTCGCCCTTCTGCGCGGCCTGAGTGGCGAGCCCGGCTTGCGTCGGGTTCAGCAGGATCTGCGCCGTCGCGTTGGCGATCGCCTGCGACGCCGTCTCGATCGCGCCGACCAGCAGGCCGCAGACATTGCTGATCACCCCTTGCCGGTCAAGGCCGGACAGGCCTGCCCCGGTCAGGCGCAGCAGCCGCGACACGGTATCCTCTCCCGCCGCGGTGGCCCAGGGCTGGCGACCGTCGACGAACTGCGCCACCCAGGCCTGCATCGCCTGCCCGGCCGCGATGTTTGCCTGCAGGATGGCGGGATCGTTGGTGAGGTTGTGGAACATGTCTGCCTGGGTGGCGCGAGACCAGGCGAGCATGGTCGCGTCATCGGGGCCGGGAAAGCCGAAACAGCGCTGCACGATTTTCAGCGGCACCAGCCGCGACACGGTCGCGACGACGTCGAACACGCCGCTGGGACCTTGCGTGGCAGCGCGCAGAGCGGTGGATGCAACCTCGGCCGCAGTAGCGCGAATGCCCGGCAGATCGTCCCAGCGCAATAGCGTCCGCATCGCCGCCTTATCGCGCCAGTTTTCGATCGCGCCATCCCGCCCCAGCATGAATGGCCCGACCGAGGGGTCCATATGGGGGGCATAGGTCACGCGGAACGTCTCATTGCGCGACAACATATCGACGACATCGGCCCACCGCGTGACAACCGTCATGACCGGCAGATCGAGGATCGGCCGCGTCTCACGCAATTCCGCAAAGAGCGAGCGCCAATCGGCCTGCACCGCACCGAAAAACAGCGCCGTGCGGGCCGCCGGGTCTGCCGTGCCGTCGAATGTTTCAAGAAAGCTCATCTCTCGCACCTTCCCATCACGCCCGGCCGCTCGTCAGGCCGAATGGTGCCGACAACCACCGTCACGCCCCGTCAGATTATCAGTGCAGCCCCGCTGAGCGCGTCATCACCGTTTGTCTTCCGATTTAGACCCGGCGCGTCGGCACTTCATCGCCGGGTTAGAACAGAGGGCCGCTCCCGGACCCACATTTAGAAGACCGGATTGGTCGGCGGATGCTGTGGATCTTGCGCATTGATGTTCACTTCGTAATCCAAGGGCCGGTTGGTGATGAGTTTAAAGCGGCCATCCTCGATCTTGAGAGAGTAAAGACCAGCACCGACACCTCTCGGCGGTATACAGGCAGCGGTCTCCCCCACTCGGCGGGTGTTGGTATCCACAGTCCTGAAGATGCTATGCATGTAATCAATATTGTCCTTGGACATGCGCGCGGTACCGATCGCAGCGCCAAAACCCGCTTCCGAATCCTTTACACACGCGCCATGATTGCCGACTTTGCGCGACGTCACATCATCATAGTGACAAGACCCGTCCGGTGACTTCCCCCACATCTTGTGAGCGTAATAGAACACGCCGCCTTCGTATTTGATAAATGCGATTGCAAGGCATTGATAGTAACCTAATACCTGTCCGGTCCGCGGATTCACGCTGTTTACTTGCCCGTAATAGACCGGGCTCCCGGGGTCCTGCGCCCAAAAGTGAAGACGCGAGGCAATCTCAGCAGGATCCGTAACTGTCTGGGCATTGGCCATCGGTGCCGTGCCCAACGCCACCGCGATTGAAATCGCTGCTTTCCGCATGAAACCGTCCCCCTGTTATCAAGCTTGAGCAGCACCGATTCTCGCTGAAATACGAGACAACGCAACAAAAAGGCTCGTGACCAACGTTCAATCGACTCCAGTACGATGTGTCACCTCAGGGGAAACCAAGCCGCGGCGCTTGACTCGACTAGACGCTGCCGTCGACCAACACTTCGATGAGCACTGGCTCGTGCTGATCGAGAGCTTCGGCATACGCCGTCTGGAAATCGCTCGAAGTTGCGACGCGACGCCCCCGCATCCCAAGCGATTGCGCAAGCGCGGCAAATTCGATCGGCGGGTCGACGAAATCCATGCCGATGAAGCGATCGGTCCCATGGAACAGCTTGAGCCGCTGCTTGATGATCCGGTAGCCGCCATTGTTGAACACGACAAACGTGATCGGCAGCTTCTGGTGGGCGGCGGTCCACAGCGCCTGTATCGAATACATCGCGCTTCCATCACCAAGCAGCGCCACCACCTTGCGTTCCGGCTGTGCGAGCTGAACCCCAATGGCAGCCGCGATGCCCCAGCCGATGCCGCCGCTGACGTTTCCGAAATACGCGTAGCGATCGCGTACCGGCAGAAACGCCGCCAGGCTTGTGGCGGTGGTCAGCGCCTCTTCGACGATAATTCCGTCCTTTGGCAGCAGATCGGCGATCGTCAGCATCAGCCATTCCGGATCGATCGGCTGCGACGCCTTCTTGCTTGAGGCGCCCTCGGCGCGAGCCCTGCGGTTCGTTGTCCAATTGCGGGCGGCGATCGCAGCGAGCCGATCGGTTGCCCGCCGCTGCTGCGCCGCGCCGCCGAGTTCGGCGATCAGCGGCGTCAGAACTCGCAGCGTCTCCTTGACGTCGGCCCGCACCGCGATCTCCGCGGGATAGGTCTTGCCCATCTCCCAATCACGCGACCCGATCTGAACGACCGAGGTCCCGGGTGGCAGCGGCTCGATCTCGCTGTAGACCGACATGCGCAGGAAGTCAGAACCGAGGCTGATCATTAAGTCGTAGGGCTCGAGACGGCTGCGCACCGTTTTCTGGTCTCGCGATAACGGGCCGAGATAGGCCGGGTGGTCGCTGGGGAAATGCGCGCCCTGCAGAACCGTCTGATCGTAAACGGGACAGCCCAGCACTTCGGCGAACCGCGCGGCCTCGGCGAATGCATCGCTCCGGATGATCTCGTGCCCGGCGATGATGACCGGCGCCGTTGCCCTGAGCAGCCGCTCGGCGAGCGCTCGCAGGCCTTCGTCAGCCGGCCGCACGCGCGTATCGACACGGGTCGCCTGCCCCAGGTCGATCGCGCCGAATGCGTTCAATATGTCGCCCGGCAATGAGATGAAGACCGGCCCGGTCGGCGGTGTCATTGCCACCTTGGCGGCGCGGTGCACGATCCGCGGCAGGTCTTCGATGCGCGTCACCTCGGTCGCCCATTTCACGACCGGCATCGCCATCGGGACCAGCGGGCCGTACAACAGCGGCTCGGTCAATCCGTGTCCCTGTTCCTGCTGGCCGGCGGTGATGATCAGCGGAGTGCCGGAATTGAACGCCGTGAACAGCGCGCCCATCGCGTTGCCCAGTCCCGGCGCGACATGCACATTGCAGGCAACCAGTTCACCCGATGCCCGGGCGTAGCCATCCGCCATGGCGACAACGATCGCCTCCTGCAATCCCAGCACGTAGCGCATGTCAGGGTAGTCGGAGAGCGCATGCATGATCGGCAATTCGGTCGTGCCCGGATTACCGAAGAGGTGCGTCACTCCCTCCGATTGCAGCAGCTCGATAAAGGCGCTGCGGCCACTGATGGTGTTGGGCGTCGGCAGGGATGTCATCTGATGTACTCGACAAAGCCTCGGTTCCTGAGCCGATGACGTTGCCCCACCCGCGCCGCCGCGACAATGCCCGACAGCATCTCGACCGTTAGGCGCTCCTCGTGGTGACCGGCATCGCCTCACGGAGGACATTCATGATCGAGGTCATCGTGTAGCAGCCGAGCGCTCGATAGCTCTCAAATTGCGGTTCGTCGAACCATTGATCATCGGTCGTCTGATTGGGGAAGGTCGGGTTCTCCCGCGCATAGGCAAAGATGTCGGCCGGCTCACCGCCTTGCAGCGCCGGCTTGATGTAGAAAAGCTTTCCGGGCGCAACTCCTGGTCCGGGATAGTGGATTTTACCAACCAGATAATTCGGCCGGCGCCAGTCTTCCGGCCGTGGCTCCGGAGGATTGAACGCGCCGAGCGGGGGTAGCTCGATTTCGATCTCGACACCGAGATCGATGCGGATCTTGCGAACCGCATTACCGAGATCGGAGAAATCGTAGGCTCCGTCTTCTCCGCCATCGCTGACGACGATCAGCGCGCAACGGCGGCGGACCATTTCGTAAAGACCCAGATCCTCGAAATGCCCGCCATCGGAGAGGTAGACATAGGGCCGATTATCGGTCGTCAGGCCGAACAGTTCGGTAAAGAACGGTCCGAACGCAATATCGGGCCCGTCCTTGCCATAGGTCCGATGCCCTGCATTACCCGGATTGCCCAGCCACCAGCCGAGCCGCACGTTCAACACCGCCAGTAACAGCGTCACGAGAGGCGACGAGTGATAGCCCATGTTCGGGCTGGCGGCCGCGCCGGAGATCGCCATCGCCGTCGCGAGCGAAATGCCGTGCCCGCCACGATCCCCATACTCGCGTGTCGGCCGGTAGCCCGGCCCATGGCTGCCGCAGGCCAGCGGCGTGACGACAAAGGGCTCCGCCTTGCGTTGTTGCCAGGCGAGATTTTTACCGGCGACAACATTCAGCGCGATGTTGATGACATGAAACGGGCGCCAATCGCCTGCACGGACCGCATCCGGCCACAGGTGCGAACACCTGATATTGTCGGCATTGTCGAAGCCGGTAAACAGATTGGGTCGCCGCTGGTCTCGCTTGTCGGCCGCCGCCAGATGAGGACCGCCGAGATAGGCGCGCATCAGGCGATTGCGGTAGAGCGCGTGCAGCGAAAACCGGTTCGGGTTGACGAACCAGCCGAGCACAAACCACAGCACGAGCAAGCCGGCGGTCTCTGACAATAGCAGGAGCCACTGTCGCTGGTATGTCGCGGTCTGAGCCGCGGTGAACGGCGCGCTCGGATTGCTGCGGTACTGAAACAGCTCCGTGCTTTGCAGCGGCTGACCAAAGATGATCCAGTCGATCAGGATCGACGACGCAACCACGACCACCGCGCCGAACACGATGCCGGCCGCGGCGAGGCCAAGTTCGCGCAGCGTCGTGGGCCAGTCATTTGCAGGCCTCTTCGCCCCGCTCTCCGAACTCTTGCCAAGGAGAGCGGCCAGGATGCCCGAGACCCCGCCGATCGGCGCCAGCCACCCTTGCAGATCCTGCCCGATCAATCCGATCCCGGCCGCCGCCGCCGAGGCAAACAGCACAAGCGTGCCGCCGATCATCCAACTCAACCCGACAGCGATATACCAGCCGGCAGCGCGCCCAAGCCATTCGCGTTCGATATCGCCGCGCGGGCTGTAGCTGCGGAACAGGACAAACACCAGCTGCCCAACCATGACCGCCAGCAGAAAATAAGGCATGCCGACGATGACCAGCAGCGACTTCGCGTCGAGCGTGATGGCATCGCTTATCGGCGCGGCGGCGCCCGCTGCTTTGCAGGCGGCGGCATCGAGCGTGCAATGTGCCGGTACAAGGGTCATCAGGTCGGGCAGCTCTACGTATCCCGCGGCACCGAACCACAACACCTTGCCTGCGATCAGGCCCGCCAGCAGCCACGCCGCGAGATCGCGCCCCCACTGAACGGGTACATGACGATGCTCTTCGCGTGCCGGACGATACGTCCAGCGCGCCAAACCAAAACCCAGCGCGTACAACCCCATTGCGGAGAACGCGATGTAGGCAAGACCGAGATAATCGCCGATCAGCCAGCCGACATATTCCTGCGGCCGGTTGACGACCCAGGTAAACGCCGTCCCCGCCAGGATGAGCGGTAACAGATCGGCGAACAGAAAACTCATCTGCGCGCTCGATTTAAGGATGATGACGCTGCGATCGGAGACACGATTGGCGGTCGTGTACCAGGTGCTGGCAATGACCATCACGGCGATGAAGACGGCGAATCCGATGTTCGTGGCCTCGGGCAATGGATTGGCGCGCGCCAGTTGCAGCGCCGCCGACGCAATTTTTGGAAACAGGATCAACAGCCAGAGCGCCGGAAACAGGATTGTCCAGTTGAGCAGGAGGTTGCGGATACAAATGGCGACCGCGGCCCAGGTGTCACTCGACAGCACGCCGGGGCGCGGTGTCAGGTAGTTGCTGAACCGGCGGAGATGTTGGATCGGCTCGGGTTCGTTTTCCTCGGTGCCGCTCGCGCGCAGCCCATCCAGGACACTGCGGGACTCGCCTGCCCAATACAGCCACGCGGATAACCACGAGCCGATATAGCCGCCGCCGGACACGGTCGAGAGGTAATGAAAGCGCGCCAAAAGCCCACCACGCGCCAACGCCTGCATCACACCCAGCGCAAACGACGCGCTACGGATGCCACCCCCCGACAAGCACAAGGCAATCGGCTGCAACCGAGCCGCGGCGGTCTCGGTCAGTGCCAGCTTTTCCACTTCACCGGGGACGGCACTTACCGCGGCCTCAAGCTTGGAGACGGCATCGGGCCCGAAGATAGCCGCTAATTCCTGCCCGATGACCTCGGACGTACGAAGCGGCCGCGCACGCGATCCGGTGATCACTTTGCCACTCCCGGCCACTCCCGCACCACGGGCAAAAACTCTCAGAATTTCAGTGAAAAATGGAAAAGACGCTTATGATTAAAGTATACTGCACCAAGGTAGAAACCCGGCTCAATCATGCGAATTTCATCACGAGTCCACCCCGGAACCAAAGACGTCTCGGAATAATCAAGAACGATACATTCCCTCCTATCGAACCAGCTTTCGCCCTTGGAGACTTTGGCGGCAATGGCGGCGATGCCAAAGGGCAGAATCTTATTTTTCAGATAACCCGTCTTGGCATCAAAGATTTTGCCCTGCCAGGCGAAGTGGTTGATGAAAGCGGCGATTTCGGGATTGAACACGGCGCCCGCGGCGATGATCGCGGTACCATGCCCCTCACCGTCCGGGATGTCGCCTGCCGGGCTATTGGTAAATAGCGCGTCGAGCTGCGCCTGGGTCATCAGCAACAATTGCTGCGCATCATAAGCCATGGTCACACCTTACTCACGCTTGTGATGGATGGCGAAAGCGATCATGCATTCTAACGCTTCCCGGATACGATGCCTAACAACAGGCGAACTTGCGATCGACCGCGCAACCCCAGCTTTGCGCGGTACTTCAGCGTGTCCCATGGGCCGCAGCGAGGATGTCGTCCGCTGCCTTCTCGGCGATCATGTAGACGGCGCTGGCGATGAAAAATCCCGGGATGCGCGGGAACACGGATGCATCGACCACCCGCAGCCCCCGCGTACCGTGCACCCGAAACTGCGCGTCGAGCACCCCGCCCTGGTCGCGCGGCCCAATCGCGCAGCTGCATGACGCGTGATGCCCCCAGGCATTGTCCCTCACATACTGCGCCAGCTCGTCGTCTGATTGACACTGCGCACCCGGCAATTCCTCGGTCGCGACTGTTTCGGGCGTGTTGAGAGCGTCGACCATCTCCCGTGCCAGCCGGATGCCCTTGATCACCGCCCGCAGGTCCGCACCATGCGGATCATCCCGCGCGTCGAAATAGTTGAAGTCGATGATCGGCGGATCGCGCGGGTCGGCCGAACGCAGCGTAACCATTCCGGCGCGATTGGCGGTGTGCGCCTTGAGGATCGCCCAGCTCAGATAGTCATGATGCGCAACGATATCGCGCGAATAGCCGGGAAAATAGCCGCGAAACTTCGCCAGCAGCGCCATCAGAAAGAGGTCGGGGTCAGGCTTGTCTGGCCCGGAGCGGCGCGCCACCGCGATCGCCGCGCCATTCGAGGCGTAAAGACCGTTCTGCCTCTGCCACTCCCGATAGAGGCGATCGCCGCGGGTAAAGTGGGCACCGTGCAGCGCTCGCCAATCGCGCGCCATCCGGTTGACGACGGCGACCTCGTAGCGGTCTTGCAGATTGCGGCCGACGCCCGGCAGATCGATCCGGGCCTCAATACCGTGGCCTCGTAGCGCCGCCGCCGCGCCGATGCCTGACAACATCAGTAACTGCGGCGAATTGAACGCGCCTCCCGCGAGGATGACTTCGCGCCGCACGATGAGCCGCCGCGCCGACCCCGCCTCACGAGCCGGGTCGGGATCAGCCCGGTACAATCGCGGGCCGCTCAGATATTCGACGGCCGTCGCGCAGTCTTGTTCATCGAGCACAATCCGGGTTGCCAATGCGTGCAACTCGATGCGTAAGCGGTCCGGGTGCCGCCGCGCGACATCAAGCGCCCGCTCGCGCGCGCTCTGCCGCCTGTGCAGGGTGGTCGATAACGGTGTGAAGCACGCACCTTCGAACGTGCGGTTCAAGCCATTATTAGGATCGGCTTCGCCACGAACGAGAGCCCAGGCCGCCTGTAATGGATTGCCGCTCGACAGCGTGACGACGAGAGCCGAGCGCAATACGAGCTGCACCAGCTCGTCGTCGCGCAACATGTCGCGCGGCAGCACCGCCTCGGTGTCAAGCCAGCCACCCCAGCCGTGACCCAAGGGGTTCAGTCCATAGCGATGCACGAAGCGAAAGAACGGATGGTAACGGCAGTTTTCAACGCGTCGGAAATAGCGGTGCATCGCAGCCGCCCGCCAGGAAGAGTCACCGGTGAGCGCCGCGATCGCATCCCAGTCGCTGTCATGCGGCGCGACAAAGATCATTGCATTATGCGCGGTGCAGCCCCCCAGCGTGCCGGAGCGCGGATACCACACCCCCTGCGGCAGAGATTTCGGATCGCGCTGCTGAATTGCGGGATCGGCGTAATGCCGGACGAAATAATCCCAGCGCAGTGCCGGGTGTTCGGACGCCAACGAATGAAAGGCCGGGACGTCATAGGCGTCGAGCTGGTCTGGCGTCGTCGTCGCGAGCGGATCACCGCCGGCTTCGAGCAAGACCACGCGCATTCCCGCCTCGGCCAGGCGGGCCGCGACCGTGCCGCCGCCCGCTCCTGACCCGATCACGACGTAATCGCACTCGGCCGCCGCCACGTCGCTCGACATCAGGCGCGAAGCCGCGGGCTCAGAACGTCTTGATGAACTCGATCAGAGCGCGCTTGTCATCGTCGCTGAGCGGCGGCTCTTCGGCAAACATGGAGGTGCCGAAATAATGGCCGCGATTAACAACGAAGTCCGGGCACTTGTTGAGCGCCAGCATCGGCTTGGCCAGATTGGCAAAGACCTTCATTGCCTCCTCGTTGCTCGCGTTCGCGGGCAGTTTCAGCAGGTCGAGTTTCAGCGTGACGAGCAGCCGGATTACCTGCTCCGCGTGGACCAGCTGCTGGATCGGGTTATTGGTCTCGGCGAGCGGCTGTATGTTGGCCAGCAGGTTCACCGGCACCCCGGTCGGGATCGGCCCGATCGTGATGTCGCCATTCGCGTCAAACAGTTGCGGCAGAAGGTCGTGCGCCGGCCCACGCAGCGGACGCAGGATATCGGGCACGTAACCGACCGGCACCCGGATATAGCTCGGTGCCGTCGTCCGATCGATAATGCCGGGCACCTTGTTGCCGAGCACCTTGTCCTGCTCACGCTTTTCGGGCCACAGCAGCTGCTCGATCGAGGCGTTGAAGACGCGCATTCGGGCCTCGACCGACGGGTCCTGGTCGAATGGCCCCACGCTGTTGTTCAACAGAAAAGGCGCCGTCGACCAGGCGCTGATCAGCGAGGCTGGTCTTGTATAGCCGCGCCCACCCGCCGGCATCTTGTAGAGATGCGGCGCGCCGGTGAACGGGTCATGCACGGTGATCTGCCCGACCGATGGCAGGTCCTTGTATGATTGCGACGAGAAATTGTCCCAGATGTTGCCGGCGATCGCGTTGGTCGCGAGCGGACTGCAGGCGTTTGTCTGCAACAGCGTCACCGGCACCCGCGCCTCGGTCGACAGGAAGTTGTTGGCAAGGAAATCGGGCGCTTTGACGATCTGGCGCATCTGCTGCTTATAGGCAGCCGTCTTGGTCCACGCCCAATAGCGGTTCCAGCAGGCGAGATAACCGGGGCCGGCGCAGCCGCCGGGGTCAAGCCCCACCGCCGGGGTCGGCGCCTTGCTCGAATGACAGCGGGCACAGGTATCGGCAAAGACCTCCTTGCCGCGGTCGAGCACCGTCTGATCGCCATTGAGGTATTTGCCGCCACCCGGCGCATCCTTCAGGTAATCGGGCTGGGCTGCTTTCAGGAAGAACAGCGCGGTATTCGGTGTATTCGCCTCGGTCGCCTGCCAATAAGCCGAATTGCGCTGCGCCACGGCGATCTCGATTGGGGTGATCGGCTTGCCGCCCGCGACGGGGTTGAAATGGCGCAGCCACTCTTCGCTGAACAAGCCGATGTTCAAGTACACGCGATTGAGCGCACCAAGCGCACCCACCGAATCCGACCCGTCTTTCAGCACCCGGACAGTCGAGACCATATTAGGTTTCGCGAAGAAGCGCGTCAGCGGTCCGCTGGAGACGAAATCGTTGAACTGCTTGTTGTTGAGCTGTCCGCCGGTCAGCTTCTCGTGACCCCAGCGCAATGCCTGCTCCAGACGCGCGCCCAGGCCATAGACCGCGTTCATCGTCCGGGGGTTGTTGATGTTGTCGGTCGAGACCAGCGACGTATCCATGCTGCCCGGCCGATACGTATGGACCAGCTGGTAGAAGAAATTGTCGGGCTTCGCTTCGTAGATGAACAGCCGATCGACCCACATATACTGCGCGCCCACCGTCGAGCTCAGGTTGGCGAAATCGGGATGCGCGGGGTCTGCCGGCGGCTTGATCGGGCTCGGCCCGATATGACAGAAGCCGCATGACATGCCGACGCGATAAGGCCGTACGAGATCCTTATCGTTGTAGTAGGCCGGGTCATTGAAATAGCGCTTCGCATCCCAGCGCTTGGCTGCGGCTTCGTCGAAGGCCGGGTTTGGGAACAGCCGCAGTCCAAGGACGCCGCTGGGATAGCCGTAAAACGAGCCGACCGGTACGGTTGTGCCGCGCGCGCCGATACTGACACCGGGGTATTTGTTCTCATCCGCGAAGGGGTCGGCCGGGCAATCGCCACGCCGCTTGTCGAGCAACAGGCCGAACCGGTCCGGATCGGGCGCCGTCGGTACATCAAAGCATGGCTCGTTGATGACGCCGAGATAGCTCCAGCGCCGATTGCGGTCGATCGGCTTGTCGGGGTTGTAAGCAACGATTTTGAGCAGATCAAAGCCGCCGAACGTGCTGGCCGTCATGGTGTCCCAGAACCGGTCATTGCCACCGGTCCAGACGTTCCACATGTTGCGGCCCTTGATCTCCTCGGGGCTCAACGCAACGCCGCCATCCATGTCATGGAAATAGTCTTCGCCAGCGGCGGGAAACGACGCGGCGTCCCGTCCCGCTTGCAGCGCCTCATCGCGGACCTGTCCGGTTGGACCGGTGTCAAAGCCGGCGAGCGCAAGGACGAGAACGACCGCCGTCAGCAGCCGCGCGGCAAGCCGCGAACCCATCATGACTAACCTCCGACGGGCCCCGTACGGGGCAAGATGCGTTGCTCTCTGACGATTATCCCGCACCCGTCTCGGCAGTCACGCTAATTTGCGCGAGCCGGTGCGCGGAGCGGTCGAACCGGTTAGGCTGCTGCCTGCGACGAGCCGCATTGTTTATTAACCATACGGCAGCGTCGGGGAGGACACCCGAGTGGGCATTTTCGACAATGTGATCGGGCTTTTGCGTGGCCGCAGCGATTCACCCGCGCCAGCACCAGACTTGTCACCGGCACCAGATTTATCGCAGGTGACGTTTGACACCATACCCGGCCCGGCTGATAACGCCTCGAATACCGCACCAACTGTGCCAACACCGGCACCCGTGCCGGCGCCCACACCGGCTCCAGCACAGGCGACCTCCAGCGCCGGCGATTGGACCAACACCGATCCGACATCCTCGGCGCCGGCTTGGCTCTTACGCGACGTACAGCGGAGGGCGAGATGGCTGCCATCCGCCGTCACCAGCCTGGGGCTGAGTGGCGCGTGGCAGCAGCGCTGGCAATCCCTGCCGTCCGATGTGCAGAGCGGACTCACACAAATGGACATCCCATCGTGGATGGTTGCGCTGGTGCCGATGGATGCCGACAGGCAAGACGAGATATTGAAGCAATTCCGCTTCATGACATCGCTGGCGGGGCCGCCGCCCGCCAATCAATTCGCCGAGCGGGCCGAGCAGCTGTCGATTTTCGGCGGCGCAGCCGAACTGCCGACGCCGGGTGACAACCAGACCGGCGCCAGCCTGGGTGCCGAGGGCTGTACGGCGGCAATCTCGAAATATGTGCTGGCGCAGCTGAAACGCGAATTTCCGGACCAGCTTGCCGGCATGAGCGATGCCCTGACGAATTGCCAATCATCGGCGCAGATGCTGCCGCTGTTTCAACAGGCGCAGCGCGCCGGCGTCGTGGATGTGATCAACCGCCCGTTTGCGCAAGCGCAATGGAGCGACTTTCTGCCCGGGAGTATTACGATCGCACAGAAACCCGGCGGCACGCATGTCTTCGCCTGGACGCGCGTGCCAGCCGGCTGGCGCTGGGCGACCAACGACATGATGGCGATCGGCAATACCGGCCTGCCTCAGTTCGGCGACCGCATGATCCTGGCGCAGGAATTCGTCACCGGCAGCCCCGACCAGCCGGGCGAGCTCGAGCACAACCAGCACGGACCGATCAACAGCGACAACATCATCTATAAAAACGGGCAGCCGGACCTGAGCGACCCGCGGACCAATGTCTACGCCGTCAAAGGCAGCAACTTCGTGCTGATTCGTTGCCGCGACGCCTCAGCCGCTGGCGTCTGACGCAGATTACTCAACCCCGGAGGTGCCTCACGTTGCGGATCGCTGTCAGGCACTGATTTCGTCGACCTGAGCAATGTCGGGCGCGTCGAGCATCCGCCGCACGGCAGCAACATTCCGGTCAACCTGGTCGGGGTGGGTCGCGCCGGCGATGATGCTGCTGACCTGCGGCCTGGCTGCCAGCCAACTCAAGGCGAGCTCGAGCAATGTGCGGTCGCGCGCCTTGGCGAAGGCCGCAAGTTTCTCGATTTTGGCCCAGTTGGCTGGCGTCATGAAGAGATTGGCGAGGGAAGGTGTGTTCCTGAAGCGCGTCCCCGCCGGCGACTCGACACCGTGTTGATATTTTCCCGTCAGTAACCCGCTTGCCAGGGGAAAATAAGGAATGATGCCGAGACCGTAAGCGCTGGCCACCGGCATCCGATCGGTCTCTATGCCGCGCATGAGCAGGCTGTATTCCTCCTGGCAGGAAACGAACGCGTTCAGGCCGTGATGCCGGGCCGTCCACTGTGCCTCGACGACCTGCCAGGAAGCCAGGTTCGAGCAGCCGAGATAACGCACCTTGCCCTGATGCACGAGATCGTCGAGAGCGCGCAGCGTCTCCTCGATTGGCGTCGTCACGTCGCGCATATGCAGCTGATAGAGATCGATCCAGTCGGTCCGCAGACGCCGCAGGCTCGCCTCAACGGCCTGCACGATGTAGCGGCGCGATCCACCACCCCTGAAGTCGCGCTCTTCGCGCAATCCCATCCCGAACTTGGTGGCGAGCACAATGTCCTTGCGGCGATCGGCGAGGATCTGGCCGAGGGCCGATTCCGACCCGCCTAGATGGCCGTGTACATTGCCATATATGTCCGCGGTGTCGAAAAATGTGATGCCGCGGTCGAGCGCCCGGTGCACCACCTTGCGCGACGCCTCAAGGTCGATGCGTCCACCGAGGTTGTTGCAGCCGAGACCGATGAGTGACACGCGCAGGCCCGATCTGCCGACGTTCCTGAACTCCACGACAGTCCTTCCCGTTGGGATTTGTCTCTAGAACTGGATGGGCCCGCCGCGGCGGCGCACGAACGGCAGAAGGACGACCGGTACCGCGATCAGCATCGCCGATATGGCGGCGACCGTCGGATCGATGGCGTAACGGATATCCTCCCAGATCTTCAGCGGCAGAGTCTCGATCCGCAGGCTCGCGATAAAGCTGGTTACTACGACTTCATCGAACGAGTTGATAAAGGCGAAGATGGCGGCGCCCATGACGCCCGGCAGGATCAGCGGCAGGACGATCCGTGTCGCCGTGCGCAGGCGGCTCGCCCCGAGGCTGGCCGAGGCGAGTTCGAGACGTGGATCGAGCCCGGTCAGCGTGGCGCCGACAATGATCACGACATACGAAATGCCGAGGCTGGTATGGGCGAGCAGAATGCCGGTCGATGTGCCAAGGAGGTGCCATTCGGCCAGGACGCCAAACAGCCCGACCGCCATGACCACCGAGGGCACCATCAGCGGCGCCAACAGCAGCGCATATCCGGAATTGCGCAGCCAACCGGGGCCGCGCACCAGCGCGTAAGCCGCGCCGATGCCAAGCAGCAGCGACAGCGCCGTGCTCATGGCCGCGATCTTCAGACTGACCCAGGTAGCCGCGAGCCAGGAGGGGTCATCGAAATAGGCCTCGTACCAGCGGAGCGACCAGCTTTCGGGCGGGAAGCCGAGAACGTCCTCGCCGCTGAACGACATCGCGACGACCATGATGCTGGGCGCGATGAGAAACAGCAGCACCGCGCCGCCATAGAACGCGAGCAGGTAAGCGCCGAGATGCCGTACCAGGCGAGGGCGGCCGGCCCGCAGTGACCATAACAGCGCCGCCCAGCGGTTTGCGACGGCGGAGTTCTCAATAGCCCGGCCGATGCGCCACCGGGCTCGGGAGCGCCGCGGCGGCGCGTGATGCTGGCGCAGCGCGCCAAGCCCGCCGCCGACCAGGAAATAGAACAGCAGCGTCGCGACAAGCATCACGACCGAAATCGCGGCGGCGAATTTGAAGTCGAGCGCGCCGCCGATCAGCGACGCGATCAGGTTCGCCAGCATCGTGTCCTTGGGCTGCCGAGCGCGGCGGGGGTGATGTAGAAGCCGAGCGACACCGCAAAGACCAGGGTGCAGCCGCTGCGGATCCCGGGAACACTCTGCGGCATGAACACCTTGAGAAAGGCCCGGACCGGACCCCCACCCAAGGCGGCAGCCGCCAGCATCTGCGCATCGGGAATAGCGTACATCACCGAATAGAGCGGCATGATCATCAATGGCAGCATCAGGTGCACCATGCCGATGAATGCGCCGGTCGTGCTGAACAGCAGTGTCAGCGGGCGCGACACGACTCCGATCGCCAGAAGCGCCCGGTTGATCGGCCCCTCATCGGCGAGCAGCACCATCCACGCATAGGTGCGCACCAGCAAGCTGGTCAGGTAGGGCAGTACCACCAGCGCGAGAAGATAGCTGTGACCGCGACGTGCCGCGCGGCTCAGCAACAGCGCCGTCGGATAGCCCAGTGCCAGACAGAACACGGTGATCGCGACGCAAGCGGCCAGTGTCCACAGCGCCGTATCCACATAAGCTGCGGTGGTGACAAAGCGCAGGTAATAGTGCAACCGCAGATGCGGCAGATCGAGGCTGAGGGTTACCAGCTGCCACAGCGGATAGATGAAGAACGCGACCGTGAACAGCAAGGCGGGAACCGCCAGCACGGCGATCGCCAGCGCCCGCCTGTGCTCGCGGCCAACGCCTCGCCACACCGCGGCTGGCGCCGCGCCATCGCTTATTGAACGATCCATTCGTTCCAGCGCTCGACCAGCCGTGCGGAATTGGCTTTTCCATCCGGTCCGGTTTCGGCGAACCAGGCGCCGTTCAGCCGGAACGAATTTTTCGAGTTCTCCGGATAGCTGATCAGTTTTCTGGCGATATCGGGCTCAATGAAATTGTAGGCCGTGGAATTTGATGGTGCGTATTTGGTGATATTCGCGAGCGCGGCCTGCTGCTCGGCGCGACTGGCAAAGGCGATAAATTTCTGCGTCGCCGCCTGACGCTTCGAGGCCTTCGGGATGACCCAGTAGACACCGTAGACCTTGGCCTCATTGTACTCGATGTCGACGGGCTTGCCCGCGGCCTGCAGCGCGAGCGCCCGGCCATCGAAATTCATCCCTATGTCAACGACACCGGAATTAAAGAGCTGCTGCACATCGTTACCCTGGACCCACCATTTCCGTATCTGCGCTTTCACCCGGTCGAGGCTGCGGAATACCCTATCGATGTCGAGGGGGTACAGGTCGCCCATTGCAACGCCATCCGCGAGCAGCGCTTCCTCCCAAGGGCCTTGGGTTCCCGCCTGCCCGCTCTGCAGCGTCCGTACACCGGGGAATTTTTCGTAATCCCAGAAATCACGCCAGCTGCCCGGCCGCGGCGCGCCTGCCGGATGCGCCTTCGCGTTGATCGACAGGACGAATCCGGCCTCGATGCTTTCCGTACCCCAGATTTTGCGCGCCACTGCGCTCAGGCCAGCCAGGTCCTTCCGGTCGAAACCCGAGTAGTCGATGTCGGCGAGATAACCCTCGCGGGCGAAACGAGTGCCGTCAGCCTCGGTGGTCAGAAATGAGTCGATGTCGAGCGAGCCGCTTCTGGCGGCCAGCTCGAACTGCGCTGCCGGGACCTCGGACTTCACAGCGTTGACGTGAATCCCCGTCGCCTTTTCAAACGGCTCGGTAAAGGCTTTTATGTTTCCGTCTCCGTAAAACCCGCCGCTGACATGCACCGTAATCGCCTCACTCTGCGCCTTAGCGACGAAAGGCGTGAAAAGGAGCGCGCCGGTTGTCAATGCGCCGAACCGCCTTCTGTTCATTCAGCGTCTCCCTGTCGCAAAGACCGCCAATGCATGTGTCAGTCCTGCAGCAACAACAGGTCCTTGGCGTGGATCACCACATCCACTGCGTCACCGACACCAAACACACGCTGGCGCGTCATGGTCGGCACTTTCGCGCAGAGCTCGCTATCACCGATACGGATCCAGTAGCGATGAAAGCCGCCGACAAAGACCGCGCGGTCGATCCGACCGGTAAGCCGTGTCGCTGATGTACCATCCGGTGATGGTTGATCCATCCCGCCAGGAGCAAGCAGTTCCAGCGCCTCGGGACGAACCATGGCACGCAATTTGCGGCCCGCCGGCGTTGCCTCAGTCGCCGAAGCAAAGAGGCAATAGCCCGCGCTGGTCTTGATTTCGACAATGTCGCCGCTGCTGCCGCCAACCGTGGCATCAAGGAAATTGGTATCGCCCAGAAAGCGGGCGACGAAGGAATTGACGGGCCGTTCGTAGATCTCGCGTGGCCGACCGAGCTGCGCCAAGGACCCGGCCTGGAGTACGGCGACGCGATCGGACATCGTCAACGCCTCGCCCTGGTCGTGCGTGACGAAGATGATCGTGGTGCGCAGCTGGTGGTGGAGCTCCTTAAGCTCGTACTGCATCTCCTCGCGCAGATTCCGGTCGAGGGCGCTCAGCGACTCGTCCATCAGCAGCAGAGGCGGCTGAAATACCAACGCGCGCGCCAGCGCGACACGCTGCTGCTGGCCGCCGCTCAATTGATGCGGATATCGGTCAAGCAGTTCCTGGATGCGAACGCGCTCGCCCGTGCGCACAATCAGCGCGTCTCGCTGCGCGCCGCCGATACCGCGGGCGGCTAGCGGATAGGCGAGGTTTTCACGCACGGTCATATGCGGAAAGAGGGCGTAGTTCTGGAAGACGACACCCTGGTTGCGCCGGTGCGCCGGCACGCGCGAGATATTACGCCCGTCAACTCGGATTTCGCCCGCGCCAGGTTCAAGAAACCCCGCGAGCAGCATCAGCACTGTCGATTTTCCGGAGCCGCTGGGGCCGAGCAATGTCAGAAACTCGCCGGCCTCGACCGCGAGCGTCAGCTTGTCCACTGCCGTGACGGACCCGAAAGTCCGTGTCACGGCGACGAGTTCGACAGACGCACCGCGCGGTGACGCGGCCGCCACCTCGCGGGTGTTCGTTGCCCCCTTCGAGGTGACACCAGCGCTCGCGTTAACCGCCGTCACCGTCGGAGACACTCGCTCGCTGCGTTCACTACTGTCCGCTGCCCCGGCTTGTCAGGTGACATAATCGATCGGAGGCTCCGTTCCGGACAGCACGTAACGTCCGATCTGCTGCAGCTTGATATCCTGGGAATCGTGTGTGCTCAGCGCCCGCGCATTGCGCCAGAACCGGTCGAGCCTGAACGCATTCGATGTCGACATCCCGCCGCAATGACGATTGACGTCGCCGGCGGTCGTCAGGGTTGCATCGATAATGGCGACTTTGGCCTGCATCATCTTTACCGAGACCTCAGCGCGCGAGCCGCCATCCCGCGCGAATTCGGCGACGGCGCGGGCCGCCTCGCGCAGGGCGGCACGGGCGGAGGTCAGCATCGCGGAGTAGCGCCCGACCTGATGCTGGATGATCGGGCTGTCCGCCTGAGTTGCCCAGCCCGGCTCGGAGGGCCGCACCCGCTCGCGGACATAGGCACACATGGCATCCAGCGCGCCCAAACCGATACCCAACAGGATTGAGCTCATTACGATCTGCGAAGCGGGTCCGCTGATATTGGTGTTCGAATGGAAATCGGTGCCGGGCGGCGGTTTCCAGTGCAACCCGTCCGGAATAAAAACATTCTCGAACGAGATCGAGCCGCTGCCCGTCGCGCGCTGCCCCATATTGTCCCAATCATGGTGCAGGGTAACACCCTCGCCATCGAGCCGCACCACGGCGTTGTAAAGCCCGCCCTCCTCCGTGCTCGGATAGCCGTCGAGCAATACCGGCAGCCAGCCGTATCGCGCACCCTCGCAACCGGTCGCGAAATACTTCCTGCCGTTGATGCGCACTCCGCCCTCGACCGGCGTGCAGGCAGTCTTGAAACTGAAACGTTTTTTGGTCGGCTCAGACGCGGGCGAGCAGAACCGGGCGCCCTCGTGGCGGACCTCGTTGTAGATCCGCTTTTTCCACGCATCCGAAACACCGGTCCCCGACAGCGTTCCCAAGACGAGGTTGCGATGAACCATGAATATCTGGGCCGTCGAACTCTCGCCCGCCGCTATCTCCGTGAAGATTTCAGCGACGGCCTCGATCATCTCATGCGGCTTCGGCGTGGCGACGCCGCCCCAGTCTCGCGGAAAGCAGATCGCATCAAGGCCGGTCTCGGCGATCCGCTCCATATTTCGTGTCGGGTATTCCCCGGTGGCATCGACCGCCGCAGCGCTCGCCTCGAACTCCCGCCGCAGGGACTGCGCGATCGGGATCAGATCCGCCGCCGAACGAGGCCGAGAACAGTCTGTCATGTGACCACTCCTGCAATCAGCCTAGGCTGAGCAGCCGGACAAAACCAACCCGATCCGGCGCGACCGCCAAGACATTGGGCATCGCCCGAACACTCAAGCTTCGTGCGCAAAATGCCAAATGAGAGTTCGTTATAAAGTCATTCCGTCCTGGAATAGGTTTGCGTCCGATTCAGATCTCCGGGGCAGCTTCGCACTCTGCCAGCAGCCAATCACGAAATGATTGCCAATAGGGTGAGCGACGCCGCTCCGGCGGCGTGATCAGCACATATTTCATCTTCAGGTCGGCGCTGGCCTCGACGGGCACGATCAACCGACCCGTTGCCAGTTCTCCCTCGGCGTAGAAATGAGGGAGTATCGCCGCACCGAAGCCGAGGAGTGCCGCTTCCATCACGAGCGCCATCTGGTCCAGCTGCATTCCCTCGGTAGGACTCGGGTGGAATGTCCGTATGCTGCTGAACCAGTCCTTCCATAATTCGGGTATCGTGCGGTGTTGCAAGAGCGGTACGCGGCTGAGGTCGCCGGGCTGAACAATCCCATGCTGCGCCCTGAACTCTGGCGTGCAGACAACGACAACCCGGGTCGCGCACAGATCGTCCACGGACAGGCCGGGCCACACATTATTCGGCGTATTGATCGCCGCATCGAAGCCTTCCGCTCGAAGGTCAAAGGGGTCACTTCGTGTCGTCAGCAGCAAGGTGATACCGGGGTACCGGGCATAGAAATTCTGTAGCCGAGGCACGAACCACTTGGCAGCCAGCGAGGGGGTGAGCGCCACATTGAGGGTACCAACCCCGGTGCGGGTGGCCATGGCACGGAGGGTCGCCCTCGAAAGCCATTCCAGGATCTCGCGTATCTCCTCCAGGTAGGAGGCGCCGGGCTCCGTCAGGAGCAGCCGCGACGGCAGGCGATCAAAGAGCTTCACGCCGAGCATGTCTTCAAGCGCAGCGACCTGTCGGCTGACGGCGCTTTGCGTCAACGAGAGCTCCTCGGCGGCACGACTGAAGCTGAAATGCCGCGCCACCGCCTCAAAGGCCTGCAATAACCCGAGCGGGGGTATGCGGCGTCTCATCGCGTGTTCATCTTGCGAACATATCGAAGCCCCAACTCAACAATCCCGACACAAGCCTGCGTCATTCTGGCTGAGGTTCTGTGGTGGCGTCTCCCGTGACAGCGCTCTAACGACAGCATTCCGCAGTAAGCGTTCGCGGCAGCGGCGACAGCCAGTTCGAGCCCATCCAGTGCGGTTCCTGCACCTTTGAGGATGATCGCCGCCATTATGGTTGATTCCATAAAGCCACAATCGTGCCAGACACCAAATCGCAGCAATGGCGGCCCGCTGAGTTGCCCATGCGCGAATGCGCAACCATAAAACTGCAACTCCTCAAAGATGCCGGAGAGTACATCGACGGTCACTCTTCGAGTGATCTTAACTGAATTCCTCCCCGTATGATTACTTCGACTGGCTAACTGACCTCTCCGCCAGCATGGATGTAAGTTTTGACAACGGTGAGTGCATCGCAAATGGGGCCGATGTCATCAGGTGCCGCATGGGACGATTTCCTTACAAGCATCCATCACAACACGGCGGATCGTCGATCGTGGCATCTCGCGGCCTCGCCGATTATGCAAGAAAGCGTGCCAGGTCAGTTCGGGTCTGGTTAGCATTCGTCTTAAGCTTAACGTCTCCCGGCCCAGTGACGCTCACGCTGGGCCTTGCTTCCCCACCTTGCACCGCATGGGCCGGTGAGGCCACGCCGCAGGGTGCCCCCACCACCCTGCCAGCATCGCAACCGCGTTCCGAGACACCCGGAGCATCCGCGCCCCAAGGCGCGCAAACGGCCAGCGATATGCCCGAGGCAGCGGCGTCGCGAGGCGAAGCAGCGAAGAAAATGATTGTCACGCTATCGGCGAGCGAATTGGCGGATCTGCTGACCAGCGGCGATCTGGCTTTCGCCGCGCGGGACCTCGCGGGCTCCAGGCGCTTTTATCAAATCGGGGCAAACGCCGGCGATAGCCGGGCAGCCCTGCGACTTGCGGAGACCTTCGACCAGTCATTCCTGGAGATCATCCAGCTGCAATCCGCCGCCGATCGCGAGCGTGCGGCTTACTGGTACCGTTGGGCGCGCGGGCTCGGAAGCGAAATCGCAGGCTCAATGCTCCTTCGTGTCGATCCATCGGAAGCGGCGCCGAGCGCAACGACGCCATCTGAAACAGGCCACCCAAGGAGCGCAAACCAGGCAGAAATCGGGCCGGGCAGTTCCGAGTCACAGGGCGGTACGAACCTGAAGGCGCAGGCCAGCCCAGCGACAAGCCCGGCTGCGACAAGCCCGGCTGCGACAAGCCCGGTGGCCGTAAGCACCACACCGCCGGCTATCACCAGCGATGCAGTCGATAACACCAAAGAGGCGTCCCGCAACGCGCTGGAAACGCGATCGGCGACGTCTGACGCCGCAGCAGTTCCCAAGCAGCCAGAGGCCACGGCAGGGCCGGCGAGTGTGCCGCCGACTGATGCGATAGCGCCGACTGATGCGATAGCGCCGACTAATGCGATAGCGCCGACTAATGCGATAGCAATGCACGAATCAGCAGTGCCGCAAGCTAACGCAGTGTCTGTGGCCCGCGGTGCTCCCCCGTCGCATGCGGTCCCGGGACCAGGGTCCCCGCCGCCCTCAACACTCACTTCGGGAGAGCGCGCGAACCTCGTAGCGCGGGGTGACAGCCTGTTGGGGAACGGTGATGTCAACGCGGCGCGGCTCTTTTATGAGCGAGCCGCCGGTGCCGGGGACAGCACAGCCGCTTTACGGCTGGGAGAGACGTTCGACCCGAAGTTTCTTGCACAGGCTCATTTGGGCTTTGTACTGGGCGATGCGTCTCGGGCGGAGCATTGGTATGGCATCGCCCGCGATCTCGGCAATCCCGATGTACAAGTCCTACTGAGGCCATCCAACATTTCGGAAAAATGAATACTATGAAGTTACCGTATTCACCCACTCTGCTGCGCAAGCATTTCTCGATTATGGGATGTGGGAAAAGTGTAATCCGTACTGTTTCCTTATCCATGGCATTCGGTATCGCCGCAAGCCTGGCAAGCGCATTTGTAGGCGAACGTCCAGCCTACGGTGCCTCGCCTTATGCCGCGGCAGTCAATCGCGGCGTCATCGAGATAGAGGCAGGTCCGGCAGATGACATTTCGGTGCGACTTATCGGCGAGATCGCGCGAATTGTCGACGATGGATCGACGCGACGGGTTGTTCCGGTCGTTGGTAGAGGGCCACTTCAGAATGTGAATGACCTGAAGTACCTGCGTGGCATCGATCTGGCGATTATCCAAGCAGATGCATTGGATTTTTCGCGTCAGCAAAAACTCCTGGCAGGCGGGGACACGCTGACCTACATCGCCAAGCTGCACAATGAAGAGCTCCACCTGCTTGTAACGTCCGACATAAAGACGCCCGCCGATCTCGCCGGAAAGATCGTCAATACCGACCTGGCGGACAGCAACACGGCATTCACCGCCTTTCGCCTGTTCGAATTGCTGCAAATCGCTCCGAAAATAGCCACTGATAGTCAGCCGATAGCGCTCGATAAGCTGCGCAAAGGTGAAATTTCAGGGATGGCTTTTGTGACAGCGAAGCCTGCTGCGTTATTTTCGTCCATCAAACCGAGCGACAATCTCCATTTCCTCAGCGTTCCGCTTACCCAGACCGTGCTGGGTGCGTATGCGCCCACAGCTATCACAGCGGCGGATTACCCCAATCTCATAGATGCGGATAAATCCGTCGACACAATCGCTGTCGGCACAGTGCTGATGGCGGCTGACCTCCATCTGTTTCCGGAGCGCGAACGCAACGTAAGAACCTTCGTCGAGACATTCTATACCGGGTATCAAGCCTTGCTTGGCACCGGCTTTGACCCGAGATGGCGCGACATCAACATCGCGGCAGATGTGCCGGGCTGGGTTCGCCATCCGGCATCGCTCGCATGGATACGCAACAACCCCCAAATCGCGGCTCCCGCTGATGCCGAGATGTTGCAAGCGCTATTCACCCGTTTCATCGACGAACACCGCCAAGTCGGCGGCGCCGCACCGATGTCGGCCTCGGAAAAGAATGCCCTTTTCCAGCAATTTGAGGCTTGGCAGCACGGACAGCCCCATTGACGCGGACAGGGATGATGAGCAGTCCCGTTATGCGGCGGCAGGCACCCCCCTCGGTAGCCGCGAACCTGACCCGCCGCGCGCTGCTTGCGAGTGGCCTCGGTTTCGCTGCAACGCTGTGCGGAATGCGCACCGGCCATGCCATCGGAACGGCAGCGCGGGGCGGCACGCTGGACTTTGCCGTTCTGGTTGAGCCAAAAGGGTACGATCTTGTATCCAACACCGCTTTCGCTTTTCTTCATCCGCTGGCCCCACACTACTCGACATTGCTCAAATTCGATGCCGATGACTATCCAAGAATCACCGGCGATCTGGCGGAATCCTGGACCGTCTCGCGTGATCGTCGCACCTACACGTTCAAGTTATGGCCTAACGTTCTTTTCCATGATGGCACACCGCTGACCTCGGCCGACGTAAAGGCGACCTACGAACGGATTGTGCGTCCGCCGCCGGGCATTGTCTCAGCGCGGCGGGCTGATTACGCCTCGATCGAGACCATCGTTACGCCTGATCCCCATACCGTGGTGTTTCAGCTGGCATGGCCAGATGCTGCTGCTTTGGAGAATTTCGCCTCACCGTGGAACGGCGTCTACAGCGCTGCCCGGTTGGCGGAAGATCCGAGCTTCCCCGATAAGCACGTGCTTGGTACCGGGCCGTTTGTCTTTGTCGAGCATCTGGTGGGCAAACACTGGCGTGCGCGCCGCTGGGAGAAATATTTCCGCGCCAGTCGCCCATATCTCGATGGTTATCAAGCATATTTCATGGAAGTGAGCGAGTTGGTACATGCCTTCACCAGCGGGCGTATCCAGGCCGAGTTCCGCGGTGTCAGCCCGCCGCAACGCGAGGCGTTGACGGCGGCCCTCGGCGACAACATCAAGATGTTCGAAAGCCCGTGGCTTTCTGAGCTGCTCGTCGTTTTCAATACGCAGAAACCGCCACTCAACGATGTCCGGGTACGCCGCGCACTTTCACTTGCGATCGATCGTTGGGCAGCGGCTGAAAAGCTGCAGGACTCCACTTTCCTGAAATATGTCGGCGGCCTCATGCGCCCCGGCTCGAACATGGCAATTCCGGAAGCGGCTCTGATCGAACTGCCCGGGTTCGGCCATGATATCGCCGCGGCCCGGGCAGAAGCCGTGCGCCTGCTTGCCGACGCGGGTGTGCGCGATCTGCAATTATCGCTTCTAGTCCGGGACATCCCTATGCCGCATTACGCCGGCGCCACCCTGCTGTCGGATAGCTGGAAGGAAATTGGCGTCACAGCGACCCAGCAGCGCCTCAACATCAGCGACTGGCAAAAGCGGGTCGATCACCGCGATTTTGATGTCGCGCAGGATTTCCAGGGTGATTACTTCGACGATCCGACCATTCAGTTGACGAAGTATGTGTCGCCAGATCTCTCACCAGTCAACTTCTCCGGCGCTACAGACAGATTCCTCGACGCCCTGTACATAGGACAAGCGATGTCGCCAAATCCGGTCGAACGCTTGAAGATTCTTCGTGCCTTCGAGCAGCATGCCCTGACGCAGGCCTATACCGTGCCATTGCTATGGTGGAATCGCTCGGTAGCGATTTCCGGCAGAGTGCACGGTTGGAACGTAACGCCGAGCCACTTCATCGGCCAGGATCTCGCTGATGTCTGGCTCGATCCGATTGAGAACGCTCGCCGCAGCGAAAAGTAACAAATCTCTGATACCGCGTCGGTCGCTATCAATCCGATCGACCCGACATTCCAGCATCAGGAGCGCACTTGGCTTACTTACGCCGTATTGTAGCTGCCGCGATTATTGGACCCTTGGCGCTTCTGCTAGCAACGTCTGCGATGGCCGAGAAATCCGGCGGCGTCTTGAGAATATTCCAATACGACAGCCCGGCAAGCATGTCGATCCATGAGGAAGCGCTTAACTCGGCGCAGAATCCCATGATGGCGGTGTTTAACAATCTCGTGATCTTCAATCAACGAGAACCTCAGAATCGACTAGCTACCATAGTGCCCGAGCTGGCTACCAAGTGGTCGTGGAACTCGGAGATGACAGAACTCACCTTCCAACTAAGGCATGGCGTAACCTGGCACGATGGCCAACCGTTCACTGCCGCGGACGTTAAATGCACATGGGATATGATCATTGGCTTGGGCCCTCGGAAGCTTCGGGCTAATCCTCGAAAAATGTGGTATCATAACGTTGACTCCATCAGTGTACAGGACGACACTGCCACCTTCCATCTGAAGGCGCCGCAGCCGGCACTGCTAGCCTTGCTGGCCTCCGGGTATTCGCCAGTATACCCGTGCCATGTATCTCCACAGGATATGAGGCAACACCCGATCGGCACCGGACCCTTCAAGTTTGTATCATACAAACCGAATGAAATGATAAAACTTGAGAAAAATACTACTTATTGGAAGCGCGGGCTTCCTTATCTCGACGGCATTGAATGGGGGATAATCCCGAACCGCGCTACAGCCATCTTAGCGTTTACTTCTGGAAAATTTGATATCACCTTCCCGTTTGGGCTTACAATTCCTTTGATGAAAAATATTGAACAGGAACGACCAGATGCGATATGCGAGGTAGCCCCGGCGAACCAGAGCACCAATCTGATAATCAATCGTGAACAACCACCATTCAACGATCCTGAAATCCGCCGCGCCATGACGTTGACCCTCGACCGGAGGAGCTTTATCGACATCCTCGCGGCGGGGCATGGCGATATTGGCGGCGCGATGCAGCCGGCCCCGGAGGGTTTCTGGGGTATGCCGAGCGCCATGCTCAAGGAATTGCCCGGCTATGGGTCAGACATCGCCAAGAACCGCGCCGATGCGCGCGCGATAATGGAGAAAGCCGGCTATGGTCCGGGTAAGCCCCTTGCATTCAACGTATCAGTTCGAAACACTCCCCCGTTTCGTGACCCCGCTGTTATTCTGATCGATCAACTTCGACAGATTTATATGGATGGGGAACTCGAGAATGTAGATACAGCTAATTGGTTTCCTAAAGTCTACCGGAAAGACTACAAAGTGGGCTTGAACCTTACGGGTAGTGGCGTTGATGACCCGGACGCACAGTTCTATGAGAACTATGTCTGTGGTTCCGACCGAAACTACACCGGCTACTGTAATCCCGAACTCGATCAGCTGATCGATAAGCAATCGGCGGAGCGTGACCAGGAGATGCGCCAGCGCACGGTGTGGGAAATCGACCGCAAACTGCAACAGGACGCTGCCCGGCCCATTCTGTTCCACAACGAATTCGGGACCTGCTGGCAGCCGCATGTGAAAGGGCTGACGATCATGGTGAACAGTCTCTTCAATGGCTGGCGAATGGAGGACGTCTGGCTCGACCAATAGGGGCGGGGTCGGAGCGGATAATCTGGGCGGGTTCGAGCTGCCGGGCAGCTGCACCAGCACTTTTGAGCCAAGCTTTCATCTAGAGCCCGGGCACCAATAGAGTCCGGGCCCCCAACGGCAGGAGGCCCCCTGGCCTTAATGGGTACCGGGCACTGTCCGCTCCGCGATATGGTCATGTTTCTGCTGTGGTCCCGCGGCGGCGGCTCGCGGTCAAGCGACTTGAGTGCTTCGAATATTTCGAACAAGGAAGCCGACGCTTACCCTGGCATCGCTAATAAGTTTCGCTCCTACGCTACGTTCGCTATCGACTTAAGCCACGGCGAAAGCCTATTGACGAAGATAGTTTTCTTTTTTCAGGAACGTGATAAGGAAACGCTAATCCAGTAGCCCCTTCATCCGGATAGCGATCACCTCGACGTCTCACCGTGTGTTTGTACGCAAACGCATCAGTCGCGGTAATCATCTTAAGGATCGGGGTCTTTATCTCAGCGATTGCATGCAAGCTGGACCATTCTACGGGCCAGGACAAAATCTCTATGAGATCATCAAGTGCGTTGGCGACACCCATGCTTATTCCGAAGTTGAGCCAGGCCCGCGCCAACTCCGCTGAATGTTCGCAATTAAAGCTACAAGGCAGGTGAGGTACTGCCCGTATACCCAGCCACTGCCAGAGCGTGTTAGTCTCTGGTGGTCCCTCGCAAACGACCTCGCGATAATCTTCGCTGGCCTCTGCATGGCTCGCGACAGCCATCGGCCAAGTCATATCGCGATACCCATTTTCCGACCAGTGGTGTTGGAAGAAGAGACAGCAACAGTGCGGGTATCCTAGAGCACTCCCGACGCGAATTAAATCACCACTACAATACGCTAGCCTGATGGTCTCGACTGCGTCCGGCTGACCCACCACCACATGAAGGGATACCGGCTTATCACCGCCCGTCTCATCCACTGTGAATAAAACGCGGCTGTCTTGCTCGCCTACGCGCGCTACGATTGCGGCGGCAAGTCCACTGTCTCGCACTTCGGACTCACACCGGCAAAAATCTTGCGGATCAACGGCGAATAGCCCGGCGGGGCGAAGACCAACTCGAATCGACTCAAACTCCATGACTTCCCACGTGCGCGCGGTTTTTACCAGTCGGTCTTCCCATACTTTGCGCGCATCATCAGAAGCCCAGGATACACGTTTGAAGCTCGGCATTGCGAATGGGAGACGGACTGGTTCGAACCCTGAGCTGCCTACCGGGAATAGGTTGGATGCAGCACTCATTGCGATGCCGTTACCTCACGCGTCGCTTCAGTCAGACTGGGGTTTCGGCCTCGCGCCCATGCGTCCACCAAGGTTGCCTCTACCTTAAGGCGCTGTTCTGAGCGAGACAGCACCCATCGGTTCGCACGCTGCAGCTCCGCCTCGAAATGCTCAAAAATAGACGTCCAGACGTCACAATATTCCGTGCGATTGCGCCAATCGCCATCGATTGCGGTTCCTGGGCATTGACCCTTACACATTGCAAAAAAGCGACATCCGGAGCATCCGCCAAAAGCCCGCGGTGTATGATAAAGCGCAAGATATCGTTCATAGCCAGCTTGATCACCTTTAACGAAGTCGATCCCATCTTTGTTGGTTCGACCGCAATTACTCCGCTGACCGTTTCCATCGATACCTTGTACGGCCCGAGTCGTGTAAGGATCACAACCTTTCCAAACGCAACTGGCCTTCTGGTCGTTTCCTTGAAGAAGCCGCTTGATGTCTTCAAACATCGACAATCGGATCGGCCGGATGTCGTTCACATGCGACGCCAAAAATAACAACGCAGCCGTATTTTCCGTGTCGGTTAGTCTATAGCGATCGCGGATTTCAGAGTCTTCGACCTCAAGAAGATGTAAGCGGACCGATCTGATGCCTAGCAATGCGAGCTTTTTCAGCCAGTCAAGAAGTGCATCCATCTTGTCTGCCGTTGCATTGTTGCGATGGAGTGTTACAATGAGGCCCGGCGTTAACCCTGAATCACATAGCCGCCCGATTGCGGCTTCTGTTTTGGCCGTGGCCGCGCGCGTCAGGCGTTCCGTTCCAGCCCAGCGAATATCATTGAATGCACCGGGGCCATCGATAGAAATACCGACGCGCACATTATATCGTTTGAAAAGATCAAGATGTCGATTGGTAATCAATGTTCCGTTTGTCTGCAAAGAGTTGCGGCCAAACCGGTCGAAACCCCACGACCAGAGCGCCTCCAGGTCGTCGACCGGCATAAGGAGCGGCTCGCCACCGAAGACCGAGAACGGTACGCCTAGCCCGGCGATTGCTTTCTTAATCATGTCCAGGTCATATCGATGTAGCACCGCGCCCGCGTCGCGTTGCGGATTCTGATAGCAATATTGGCACTGAATATTGCATTTTACACCCAGCGGTCTAACCTCGACGGTCATCGCTATCTCCAATTCTCTTCGGGGTGGTACGCCAGACCATCGAGGAGTGGCTGCAATATCTCTTGCGCTGGCCGCCACCGACCAACTGAAGTGTCGTATATGGGCCGCCGCACCTGAACGAGACTGGCGGTACGGACGGGGCGGTCTGTTCGATAAAATTGCAGGCAGGTATCATCCCAAGCCAAGCCACAATGATGCAGTATGCGCCTTGCCTGTGCCTCAATATCGTCCACGGTGTCTTCGTATCGCACATCCAGTATCGTGTTCGTCGGTAAGATCGAATGCCAGTGTTGCATCAGCCTATTGTAACTCGCGTAGTATCGCCCGAGCTCGCCCAAATCATAGGCGTACTCGACCTGCCTAAAACAAAGGGAGAAGCATGAGATGCATGTGTCGATCGGATCTCGCTTTGTATGAATGAACACAGCATTGGGGATCGCGCGGTGAAGCAATCCGATATGCTGGAAATTACCGAGCATCTTGTCTGTGATATGGGAAATCAACCGCTGTTCGCCCGAGTTCGCGGAACGAGCTGCTAAACGGTTCAAATAATTTTGAGCGAACTCGTTAAAATCCTGATTGGTCCACGATCCCAGCAATATTGGGTATGCCGCAGACCGGGAATTTATGTTCGCGTACTTCATGGCGTCGCGAACGTCGGAGACTTCGCCAGCGCCGTACACCTTTGGATGACTGGCAAGCATTTGTTCGACGAGCGTAGAACCGGATCGAGGCATGCCCACGATGAAAATGGGCCTGATTGCGTGATCTTGCGCGAAGGCATCGGACTTGTGCGAAACTGTCGGAAACGCCTGCCGGATGCGGTCAATAGACGAGCGTGAGCCGTTTTCGTCATAGGTGTCGGACCGGCGACGCAGCGCGTTCCCGGCGATCCAGTGAGTGAATGCACGTTCGTGCTCACCGATACTCTCAAGAGTCGCGCCTAAAGCAAAGTGCAGATCGATTTGGGCACTCTTGTCGAGCGTATCAATTTCATTTTCCAATTCGAACATCGAAGAAACGAGTGAGTCGTCTAACCTTAGTTCTATCATCCGGCTAAAGTTGAGATAATAGGCCGGGTGCCGCGGGCTTAACGTAATCGCCTTCCTGTAACATACAGCGGCTTCGGAAAGCCGGCCAAGTTCTTCAAGCACACTCCCCAGTGCCGCATGTGCCTCAGCACAATCGGGGTCGATATCGATAGCGGATCTGAAATGCCTATCGGCATCGGAATATTTCTCGGCTTTGTGAAATACACCCGCAATTCCGATATGGAGGGAGGCGTCATACGGTGCTAGGCCAAGCGCGATACCAAAATATTTTAAGGCATCGTCGTGGTGGTCAAGATGAGCGTGGATTTGAGCGAGATTCGAGAGTGCTTCGATTGAGTGCGGCTGCAGATCGAGCGACGCAGCGAGGTACTCGATGGCTTCGTGATTTTTACCCAGAACGTAAAGCGAGACACCTAGATTGCCAAGCGCTTCGGGATAGTCTGGGTTCAACTCTATCGCACGCCGATATTGGTCAATGGCGTCTTCATGGCGCCCCAGCGCGGCGAATGCGGTACCCAGATTGTTCACGGCAAGGAAATAGCCGGGCCGCTGTTCAATGGCCCGTTCGTAAGAAGAAATAGCGTCATCATACTGGCGGAGTTCCTGAAAAACGCGTCCGAGATTATTGGACGTCTCCGGCATATCTGGACCATAGTGCAGGGCCATTTTCAGGACGCGAAGGGCGCTATTAAGATTTGGTATCTGGGCGTACGCGACCCCAAGTAGTCTCAATGTCTCTGGGTCGCTGGGGTTGCGACGCAACATCGACTTGTATAATTCGACCGCCTCCGTTCGCGACTGCTGACATCCGAGGGCCATGGGGTTGACCACCTGACTTATATTCCGGGCCACGCGGATGTGAACATCACTGTCAACGCTGCATGAAGAGGTCGCCATGCGGACTCATTACCGGCCGGCGGGGAATAGTTTGATGCCAAGTTAACGAGCAGCCTTCCTGCGGTCGCTGCCGCGTCGAAATGCCTAGGTTAGCTTAGGGATGATCGGGGGGACATGATGATCAACGGTCCCGAGGTCAGCGGTAAGTGAGCCGCCGCGATTGGCATAGGTGCCAGGGGCGCCGACTAAGCCTGGTGCGGTAGGACCGCGCGAGCGCCTGAAAGAAGTCACAGGAGCGGAAAGGTCCATGAACGTGAACTTCGTTTCAGCAGCGGTGTGGGACAGACCCAAAGAGCTCGATACGGATATGCTGGCATTCCGGCCGACGAGAGAGGCGTCCGACATCAGGGCTCTGCCGTTTGTATTGAGGGCATTTGGGTGCAGCAGGTTCCGGCTGCCGAGCGTTTGTGGGATCGGGCCAACACCAGTCGCCGAGGTCGCCGCTGCTTTGGCGTACAGCCGGTTCGCGTTTGTGATATCAGCCGCGCTGACAGTGGTGTTTTCCTGCCCTAGGTCAGGAAACATCACCGAGTTCGGAGCGGAACTCTCGGCAAGACCGATGGCGTGGCCAATTTCGTGCAGCGCAACCTGCAGTAGTGTCGTTTGACTGCTCGAGTAGATAAGAGCACCGGTGGCATTCGGAATGAGCGGGTCTTCGGCGGGATCCTCGAGCCTGATGAGCGCGCCGGGTTGCATGATGCCATCGATGCTTTTGAACGTCGTGTAACCGACGACGCTCGTGTCGGCCGTATCGAAAGCCCCCCAACCGACTTGGATATCGGACTTTGCGTCAGGCATCGCCTGTATAAACGTGATGCCGGTGGCCGCCCCCCAGACGGCAAATGCTTGTTGGATCACGTCTTGGTACGGCGCCTGCACCGTGCCGCTAATCGGCGATGACGGCGCGCCGGACCCGGTCGCGAAACTCCAGGTTATCGTTGTGGATGGCCAAACCGCACCTTCGAATACTGCGGGAGGGGTTAGAGCGGGATCGGTCGAAGCTGCGACTGCTGCATTGGCATTGTTCCAGGCCGCGTCAGCCGCCGCGGCCGCGGTCGCAAGCCCGTGCGAAAGATCATATTGGCCGACAACGTTTATCGCTGTGTGCGCGCCGGCAACACGTCCGGAAGAGGAGCCGCCGCCATAATCAGTGTAAGGCACGTCGTCGTAGGGCGGGCTGCTATCGTCGTAATCATTATGATTGTCATCGTATGTATTGTCGTCGTAGGCCACCGCGTCATCGTAGTCACCGGAACCCGTGACCGTGTCACTGTTGCCGTGCACATCGATGGTGTCTGAGGTTCCGTAAATATTGTCGCTGTCCCCGACGACCTCCGTCGATAGGCCCGCACTCTCAACGTTTACGGTACCGCCGGACAGATTTACGAGATCCCCCGAAGCGTCGATGTCTGCGGTCCCGCCATTGCCAAGAGTCAATGTGTCGGCCCCGCCGGTGAGAGTCACCGTGTCGTCGCTTGCTCCACTGATCGTATCGCCGGTGCCACCAACCACGGCCGTGCTGCCCGAGCCGAGCATCAAATTAGCGTCGGTCGCCGTGACTGCGTCACCTAGGCCGGTGAGTGTAACTGTGCCACCGCTACCGACCGTCAAGCTATCGCTATTCCCCGCCACCGTAAGCGTATCGCCCGTGCCGCCGTTGATCGTGTCATTCGAGCCGTCGATCGTCACTACCGCGCCGTTGGAGGTGAAGTAGATTTCGGCATTCGACTCGGTCAATGTCGCACTGACACCCAGCGTCACCTTGTCCGAGGTGCCGTTAACGGTCGCGGAGGCGTTTGCGCCAAACGTAAGCGAGTCGTCTGTTGCCGTGATCGTAAAGCCGACGCCGGTCAATGTGGCTACACCACCGTTGCCCAGCATGAGACTGTTGTTGTTGCCGGACACCGCCACCGTATCGTTGGCCCCGCCACTGATGGTGTTTCCCGAGCCGCTGACCATCGCGGAGGTATTGCCGCCCAGGGCCACCATGTCATTCGTCGCGGTGATCGAGTCACCCACACCGGTCAGTGTCGCTGTGCCGCCGCTGCCTACAGCCACATTGTCACTATCCCCCGATACGATCACCGTATCGTCGATCCCACCGCTGATCGTATCACCAGCCCCGCTCACCGTCGCGGTGCTGCCAGCGCCGAGGGTAAGCATGCCATCCGACACCGCCAGCGTGTCTCCGGTGCCGGCTAGGGCGACCGTGTCGCCCGTGAGGGCGCTATCGACCGTGTCGTTCGTGCCGGCAACGGAGAACGCGGCGTTGGCGACGCCGAGATCGACCGTGCCGTTCGAGATGGCGGCGACATCGTTATTGCCGATCAGAGCGACCGTGTCGCCGGTAAGGGCGCTGTTTACGATGTCACCTGTACCGACGATGGAGAAAGCACCGTTGGCGGTGCCGAGATCGATCGCGCCGCTTGAGATGTTGGCGAAGTCGTTGTTGCCGGTCAGATTGATAGTGTCACCGGCGAGGACGCTATCCACCGTGTCGTTAACACCGGCGACCGAGAAGGCGGCGCGGGCAGTGCCGAGATCGACCGTGCCGTTCGAGATGGCGGCGACATCGTTATTGCCGATCAGGGCGACCGTGTCGCCGGTGAGGGCGCTGTTTACGATGTCACCTGTACCGACGATCGAGAACGCACCGTTCGCGGTGCCGAGATTAATCGCGCCGCTTGAGATGTTGGCGAAGTCGTTGTTGCCGGTCAGATTGATGGTGTCACCGGCAAGGACGCTGTCCACCGTGTCGTTCGTGCCGGCAACGGAGAACGCGGCGCGGGCGGTGCCGAGATCGACCGTGCCGTTTGAGATGGCGGCGACATCGTTATTGCCGATCAGGGCGACAGTGTCGCCGGTGAGGGCGCTGTTTACGATGTCGCCTGTACCGACGATGGAGAACCCACCGTTGGCGGTGCTGAGATTAATCGCGCCGCTGGAGATGTTGGCGAAGTCGTTGGTCCCGGTCAGGTTGATGGTGTCACCGGCGAGGGCGCTATCCACCGTGTCGTTCGTGCCGGCGATCGAGAAGGCGGCGCGGGCGGTGCCGAGATCGATGGTGCCGTTCGAGATGGCGGCGACATCGTTGTTACCGATCAGAGCGACCGTATCACCGCTGCCCCCAGTAATGGTGTTACTGTTACCAGTAACCGCAGCCAAGCTATTGTCAGCCAATGTTACCGTGTTAGAGAATGAATCTACTGTAAATCCTGTGCCGGTGAGATTGGCATTGCCTCCCGTGCCGAGAAAAACCACGAGATCGCTCGGCGTCGAGCAAATGATGCTCGCATTATCGCCCGCGAGTAGAATTGAGTTTACGTTAGTTGGGCCTGAAAACGTCGTGCCGTTTACGTCCGTATAGATGCTCGCGACACCGCTGAGCGTATAGTTTTGTGTCACGCCAGAAGCGTCGGTCGCCGCGATACTCGCAAATGGATTGGCCCCACTGTTTTGCGTGATGACCACGCTGCCTTGAAGATCACCGCCCGATGACGCAAGGGCGAGACTTTGTACGGAAGACGCTCCAGGTCCAGGCGGGGGAAAAGTGTACGAGCAAGAAAGATTTCCGTCAGGGTCGGTTGCGGTCGTGATTGTGCCCACGGTGGGTGGGATAGGGGCGGAGGCACTTGGATTGAACAGATCGTAGGTCGTTTGAGCAGCCGCGAAGCCTAACGAAATCCCCCCGAAAATCGCGACCGATGGCTCTAGCTCGGGATTTGTAACTGCCGCGACCTGCAATAGCCCCGCGCCAGCCGCAGTGCTATTAGCCGCGAAGCCAAGTAGATTTGAATAAACTTGCTGATCAGTGGCATTGGGGTTGCTAATGACGTTAAGGTTCGCCTCCGCGTTCTGAAGTGACTGGGCGATACCGAGAACAGCAAGTGCAGGATTATCATCTATTGTAGATTTGATTGACTGAACCAGGCCGCTGACGGAGTTTATTAGCGCAGTTCTGTTGTCGTCGGTCGGGTAATTATTGTAAGCATTAACCGCGTCAACAACGCCCGCCACGCTCGACCCAACGCCTTCCAAATCGGTCAGGGTGCTCACGGTATTTCCTCCAATGTTCTTATACGTTCAGCACGAAGCGGCGAACCGCCGCTCCCTGTCCCTTCGGCTACTAAGCAAGCAGCATTAACAAGTAATCCTTAATGACGGAGACTACAGAGAGATGGTCTAACGTGTACGAAGCAACAAGATTGTCTAGTCAAGCCGCCGTGCGATGAAGCACGACTTTTGAAAGCACGTTTTTTCTTAGAATCTCAGGGCGCTGCCACCTTCCCACCAGGGGCCGGAGAGCTGTCTTTTACTTCCCCCTCCTGTTGAATAAACATAGCACGCTGGCTATGTGTTTGACAATCTTTGATTGAATTACGGGCGTCAAGCGGTAGCTTGAGGTGGTCTTTTAATCCGCTCCGTTGCGACGACGCGGGAAGCACGTTCGGACCCAGCCGCGCTGCGCCGGCAGGACGAGATTCAAGCTCGGGAAATGTTAGCGCTTTGACGTGCGCAGCGATCCACTCGGCGACCCCTTCACTCCAGCGAGCTTTCGCATAGGTGCGATTGGTGGCGACTCGTAGCGCCACGAAGATATGGGCCGCCGCAATCGACGAACAGCCTCCCGCTAGTGGACGAAATCTGACGGGAGTCCTGTGTTGGATCCCGGGGGCTCATGGATGCGAGGCGGCGGGATGCGCGAGCAGGAATTACGCTTGATATTGGCGCTGCCGATCGCGCGCGTCTTGAGACGATCGTGGCGAACCGGAGCAGTCCTCAGAAGCACGGGTGGCGAGCGTGGATTGTGCTGTTGACCGCGGCCGGTTTGGCCGGACGACAATTACGGCCCGCACAAGCGTCCCAAAACGCGGGCTGGCCTCGGGCGGTACGCTGCGGTCTGCGCCGCGTATTCGCCGAGCGTTCATTACGGATAGCATGCTAGCGCAAGGTGGCCAATCGGAGTCGACTGACCTGGCAAAGGTGGCCGTTCGGTATGACGATCCCTCACTGGAACATCGGACATGTGCCTGTTTTGTGCTGGTTTGCGCGATCGGCGCCTAGGCAGGTGGTGACGCGGCCTTAAGGCTGCTGCCTGACGATCCCGGCCTCGCCTACGTGGTGGTAGTTCACCTCGCGCCACATCATCCAAAATCCGGATCAGCGGCAGCCGTTCGCGTGATGGCCGCGTCTCGTCAGCTGGCGGCATCCTGCCGATATCGCAATGCCAAGCCCCAACTTCGGCCGTGGCCGCGACAGGACGAGCGGATTATTACGGAAACAGCGCAAATTCACGTTTACATATTATAATGATGTTTTAAACATCTAAATAGCGGTTCTGAGAGCGGTTTATGATCACTGACGCACAACTTCGTGCAGCGCGTGCGATGCTGGGGATCGATCAGCGCCGACTGGCTGAGCTGAGCGGCCTGTCGGTGCCGACGATCCAGCGCATGGAGGCGAGCGCAGGCGTTATCCGCGGTAACGTCGATTCACTGATGAAGTTGATCGGCGCCCTGGACGCCGCCGGGATCGAATTAATTGGTGAAGGCGCCGTCAGCGACCGCGGCGGCCGTGGCATTCGCCTCAAAAGCAGCTGACACGCCGCGATGCTGACTTTGCTCCTGCTGGCGATTGCCGGCCTGCT